>MSGY01000012.1 GCA_001940895.1 Christensenellaceae bacterium Phil10
TTAATTTACTTGTAAATTCAGTAATAGTTTATGAAGATGAAGATCCTGATCCTGACCATTATAAATTCCTATTGACGTGGAATTTAGACAGCACTAAGCCAAAGATGATAGATTGTGCGTGTACAGCACAATCTACTCCACCACAGGAAAGTCCGATAAACACTGGCTTACAGCGTTATCGGACATTTTTATTTTTATTGAAAAATCGGGTTTGACGACAAATTTGACGCAAATCAAAAATGGAGTTTTTTAAAGTTTTCACCGGGTATTTATTGCTTTCCCCTACCCGGCTAACCCTTCCTTTTCAATATCTTTCATGAAAAGGGAAAGATATATATTTACCGTATTTAAATCAGTTTTAATAATCGAAAATGTATTGTAACAGATTATTTTTCGGTTTATTTCCCGTTTTAAAACCTCCTATAATCTCAAATATAAATATAACAAGGAAAATATAATACTTATTATCCGTTCGGGTGGCTGACAATACCGATTTACAGTCGGCAACGTTTCTGCAGGACGATTAACGGCATAAAAACGAAATAATTACAAATGATACGGATATGAAAATATACGAAGGATTCAAACTGTTCTGGACAAGGGCTTTCGACTTTAAAGGGCGCACTTCCCGTTCCGAATTCTGGTGGGGAGTTCTGGCCAACTCCGTAATAATGGTCGCGCTTTTAATACTTCTGATAATAAGTCTGACCTGTCTTCCGACGACTGTAAACGTATTCAGTATAATAATGATTGCGTTGTTCGCGCTGTTTTGCGTTGTAGAACTTCTGCCGTCTATATCGCTGATTATACGCCGGATGCACGACATAGGCAGAAGCGGCTATTATATATTCGTGTTGTTTATCCCCGTTATCGGATATATATGGTATATTTATCTTGTTACCCGCCCGGGCACTGCTGTTGCCGGAAACTGAAAATTAATTGATTATCACTCCGTTTCGTCCGGCTGTTCCTGTCCCTTATACTCAATTGTTGCATTTCGCCAGTCTATTTGTGGTTCTGTTCCATATCGATATCGGATATTGCACTATTATCTTCGGAGTTTTCAGTTTGCGTTTTATTCACGCTGTCGCCGTAGAAAGGTTCTATCATGCCGGGTTCCACTTTTACGGTTTTGCTTTTTCGGCGGAATAACTTTTTAAAATCCGTCTTATCGACAAACTTATCGGCAATAAGCAACATAGACGGCAGTACGAACAATACTATCACAAGAGACGTAAGCGTTCCTATGCCGAGAAGCATACCCAGTTGAGACACTACCCCCGAACTCAGCACCCCCATTACGAAGCCCGTTGCGGTCAGAATTACGCCCGAGGTTATTACGGTTGAAAACACGGCGTTTTCGGCCGCCGCCATAGCGTCTGCTTTATCGTCAAAACCGCCTTTTATAGTGCGGTATCTGTTTGTAAGCACTATAGCATAGTCGATGGTCGCGCCCATCTGAATTGCGCTGATAATCAGATATCCGATGAAACAAATGGGATTCCCCGCAAGAAACGGTATTGCGAAGTTAATGAAAATACCGCCCTGTATCGCAAGAATAAGTATAATCGGAAGCGCTACGTTTTTGAAAGTGAAAAGCAGAATTACCAGAATGAACAAATCCGTAAACAGGCAGACGAAAAGGTTGTCGTGAGTGAAAAATCCGCTCATCTCGTAACACACGACGCTTTCGCCGGTAACGTAATTCTCGTCAAAATAATTACCTATATTGTTTTTGACCTCGCTTACAACGGCGAAGGCCTCGTCGTCTTCGATATCGGCGTCGATATTGAAAGTCATACGCGTATAATTTTCGCTTTCGAGATTGCTTTTTGCAAACGATATCTGTTTAATCTGTCCGAGATACGCGGCGTTATCGCCGAGCATGGCGCCGATAAGCGGGTTTACGTTTCCGTCTTTGTCGAATATAACGTCGGTGCATAAGTAGTCGAGAAAATCGACGACTCGCACTCTTTCCGCCTCACCGTATTTTTTAAGGCAATTATCGAAAGCCGTTCCTATCATTTTTTTGGCGGCGGCAATCTGTTCCTGCTGTTCCTCGGTTGCGGGAAATGCGTCGATTAAACCGAATATATCGTCTTTGCTTACCTTGTCGGTAAGATAAAGGTGAGTGTTTCCTTCAGGGTCGATAAACGAGTAAACGTCAATCGTCGACAGCGCGGTGGTCTGCGAAGCGTCGATTGCGGAAAGTGAATTTACGTATCCGGCAAGTTCGCGTTCCTTTTCGGGATTGCCTTTCGGTACTACTATCACAAGCGAATTAAGGGTGCCGAATCCCGCGTCCCTGATTTCCTTTTTCGGCCCTACGATAAGCGAGCCGCTGTTATAGTTGAACGAATACTTGTTAAAACCCTGCCCCACTCCCGCGAGTACGGCGATAATAAGGAATACGGGAACGATGACTTTTTTCGCTTTGACTACCGCGCGCGCGGGGCGCGTTACGTCGGGAACGAAAGATTTATGCCGCGATTTCATTATCGGTTTATCGCACAGAATCAGCATTGCGGGCATGAAAAACACCACAACCGCCATACTTATGACTATTCCTTTTGCAAGCGACAGCCCTATTTCCGCGCCTATTCCAAGCGACATCAGCATCAGCGCGCAAAGCCCCGCTATTGTCGTAAGGGAACTTGAAAGTATTTCGGGCATGCCTTTCGTAAGAGCGGCAACGCAGGCCTCTTTTTTATCGAGACCGCCGTAGCGTTCCTCGGTATACCTTCTGAGAAGTATGATGGAATAGTCGAGCGACAGCGCGAGTTGCAGAACGAGCGCAACCAGGTTGGATATGTAAGAAATGCCGTTGAATACGAAATTCGTCCCCATATTTATTGCCATCGCAACGGCAAATACGACTACCAGAACAACAATTTCGAAATAGGTTTTCGACGTGAAAAACATAACGAGCAGTATTATTACCACTATTGCTATTCCGAGTTTTAAAATGCTTTGCTCGGTTTCGAGCTTTGTATAGTATGAAAATGCGGATTGACCGGATAAATAGGCTTTTTCATCGGATAAAGCGTCGATTATGTTCTCAACCGCGGAAAACGCGCCTTCGGTGGAGTCGTAATCGGAAAGCGTAACGGTGTACATTGCGGCGTTGTTTTTATAATTTATTTCCCTGACGTAAGTAACGGTGGCAACGCCTTTAACGCCCTCTAATTCGCTTTTGATTTCGTCGGCATGTTCTTCGGTGATATCCTTTACCATCACGTATGCCATACCCTTGTCGTCGAATTCCTCGTGCAAAATTTTCATTGCCGCCGACGAACCGCTGCTTTCGGGAAGATAACCCGTAAGGTCATAATTTATTTTTGTGCGGGGAATCATTACGCAACCGAATATCGTAAGCGCAACAAACAATGCGGCGAACGCCCATCTCGCCTTTACGATACCGTGCGGAATCCGTTTTAAAGCGTGCGAAAACTTGTATAACTTCTTTTGCATTCCTCTTTACCTGCTTTGAAATTATTAATACTATTGTATTAAATGATATAAAAAAATGCAACAAAAAAGCAGTCTTTTACGGCTGCTTCGTCGTCAGAATTTTACGCGCGGATTGACGTATCTTCCGTTTTTATCCGATTTTTTTACCGATATTGCGTTTTGGGGACATCTGCTTAAACATCCGAGGCACATATCGCACTTTGATTTTATCCACACGGGACGGCCGTTTTCGATTTTTATTGCCGAAACGGGGCATATATTTGCGCAAAGGCCGCAGGATATGCATTTGTCGTTTACTTTAAACGTAGTTTTTCTTCCCGGTTCGTACAACGGATACATAAAAGCAGTATTCAACTTTGGCAGCGCGCCTTTTACGACGTTGAAATCGCCGACTTCCCGGTTTTTGATTTTCAACGCCGCCTCTTCGATTTTTTCGTCGAGCGCGTCAAGTCCTTTTATAACCGCCTCGCCCGAGGGGACCCTGAACATAGGACAATAATTGTCGACGGCCACAAGACCGAATACGGCGTCGGGACGAGCGTATTTTTCAAATATACCCTGTGCGTTTCCCGTGCTTCCGCCGCATTGCAGCACAAGCGCGAAATATCGCCCTTCCGTTTTCAGATTTCCGACAAATTCTTTAACGCTTGCGGGTATTCCCCAAAAATAAACGGGACAGACGAAAATCAGGCTTTCGTCGTCGAATAGTTCAAACGGCGCGTTACCTTTGGTAAAATCGGTAACGTTTCTGACATCGTCGCCCGTAACGGCCGAAATTTTATCGGCAACGTATTTTGAATTACCCGTACCGGTATAATAAACAATCATTTTTTCACCTCTTAAAATAATTATATCACTCTTTTGTGCAAAATCAATTGAGAACGGCGATTTCTGCGCTATAATTTACATATGAGTTACAAAGGGTTTAAACCGTTTTTCGACGAGAACAGCAAAATCCTGATTCTCGGAAGTTTTCCGAGCGTCAAATCGCGCGAAACGGATTTCTATTACGGAAATCCGCAAAACAGATTCTGGCGGGTTCTTGCCGAGGCCTTCGGCGACGCCGTACCCGTAAGTAACGACGAGAAAAAAACCTTTCTTAAAAAACACCGTATAGCGTTGTGGGACGTCGTTACCGAATGCGAAATAAAAGGCAGTCTCGACAGTTCCATTAAAAACGCCGTCATCGCCGACCTCGACCGCGTGCTTTCTTTTGCAAATATCGAAAAAATTATTCTTAACGGCGGAAAAGCGCGCGACATATTTGTCAAGAATTATAAAAATCTTTGTTCTTCGGCCGTTTTTTTGCCGTCCACAAGTCCTCTTAATACCCGTTTCGATAAAAAACTTTGGATTGACGCCTTGAAACAGGTATAAAACTTCCCGTCAGGTTAAAACTTCTGACGGAGTTTTATATGAACGATATTGCAAAAATCGTCGTTTTTTCGATAACGGCATACGTTTCGATTTTTATCATCGCGAAACTTCTGGGCAAAAAACAAATCGCTCAGTTGAGTTTCATCGACTATATCGTGGGCATCACGATAGGTTCCATTGCCGCCGAGATGACGACCGAACTCGAACAACCCTTCTACCACTATCTTATCGCGATGGCGTTGTTTTTCTTATTCGATTTAGCGGTTACGCTTATCGGACGAAAAAGCGCGCTTCTCAAAAAAATCGTTACGGGAAAGCCCCTGATAATTATCAACGACGGAAAAATCGACTACAAAGTTCTTAAACAAAGCAAACTCACCGTCGACGAGGTGCAGGGGCTTGCGCGCGATAAAAACATTTTCGACCTCAACGACGTCGCCTATGCCGTTCTCGAAACAAAAGGCACTTTAAGTATTCTGCCAAAAGCCGCCAAAATGCCCGTTGTAGCCGAAAATATTAACGTTGAATTGCCCGAACCGTCCCTTTCTCAATCTGTCGTAATAGACGGAAAACCCTGCCGGGACACTCTTAAAACGCTTAATAAAGACGTGTCGTGGCTGCTTGAAAAAGCCGGCGCGAAAAACGAAAGCGACCTTGACGGAATTATTCTTGCCACGTACGACGAGAACAAAGACGTACTGAACGTATGGAAAAAAGACGGGCAGTAAATACCGCCCGTCTGACTTACCTTATCCGTCGTTTGGCTTTTCGCGCCGTTTTTTCTCTTTCGGCGCATTCTGAATTTTTATAATGAAACGGCTGTCGTCGTCGGTCTTAACCAATATGTGAAAGCCTTCCTTTCTGACGTAACTTATAAAATCCGAAACGGCAAGCGCGGCGGAAACTTTATCGGTAAAATCGTATAAACTCATATCCAAATTTTAACATAAAAAAAATTAAAAGGTTAACAATACATTAACAACTTTATCACGACATTTTTGATACGCTGATTACTAAAGACGGACGGGGGAGGTCTTATGAAACTGAACGAGGCTGTTGCCCGACGCATCGACGAATACTGTACCGAACGCAATATTACGGTAAACAAACTCGCAACTTTGTCGGGCGTAATTCAGTCGACGGTAAACAGCATATTTACCGGGCGCAGCAAAAATCCCAAACTTCAGACTATCGTGTGTTTATGCGACGGGCTTGAAATCTCGTTGAAAGAGTTTTTCGACAGCCCGCTTTTCGACGATATCGACGATTGATATCGTTGACTTTTATATTCGTTTCGGCTTATAATTTGTCGGAGGTGATTATATGACTATCGACGATTTCAAAAAAGCAAAAATCGAAGCAATGAAAAACCACGATAAGGATACCGTTACCGGACTTAACACCCTTATCAACAAACTTATGCTTTTCAATATCGAGAAACGCGCAAAAGGCGAAGAAATGTCGGAGGCCGATTACGTTCAGATTCTGAAAAAAACGCAGAAAGAACTGGTTGAAGAAAAAGAAGCTTTCGAAAAGGCGGGACGCGAAGATACCGTCCGCTCGCTCGAAAATCAGATTGCCGCCATCGAAAAATACCTGCCGAAAATGATGAGCGAGGAAGAAATCCGCGCAGTCATCGCCGCCCTTCCCGACAAATCCGTCCCCGCCGTTATGAAGCATTTCAAAACCGAATATGCCGGAAAATGCGACATGGCGGAAGTCAACAAAGTTCTGAGAAGTTTGTAATCGGAAACTTTTTCTATTGCAAAAATAAGACCGCAAACGCGGTCTTATATTTTTATAGTCGTTTTTTTGAAGACTCTGAACGCCCGATTATCGGTTTTTGATTGCGTCGACGGGCTTTTTCCTCGCAATTCTCAGTACGGGGACAAAACTCGCCGCAAGCGCGGTTAAAATACAACCCGCAAGGATAATCGCGATTTCGCGGATACCGTAATGCAAGAGAGTTATGGGAAGGCCGTAAGACGCTCTTAAACTTACGTTAACAAGCGCTACGGTTACGCCGCTTCCTATCGTCGCAAGCGCGAAAATAATCAGCGCAATCACAAGCGCTTCACTAAAGAAAATGCCGAAAACGTTACCTGAACTTGCTCCTAAGGCTCGTAAAATGCCGATTTCGCGCTTTTTATACGATACCGACGCCCCTATATACGTCGTAAACAGTATTATCGCAAACACGAAAATGCCGATGCCGACGTACAACAAAACCTTTGCGACGGTTTTTATCAGCGAACCTACCATATCTTCAAGAGTTACGACGTAATTCGAAAGCGCGTAACGAACGCCGTCTTTCGTCGTCATCGAAAAATTCACAATCTTTTCAAGCTCGGCTTTCGAAAGTTTTTCGCCCGATATCGCCCCGGCATATTTTCCGCCGGCATCCGCGTTTTTGAAAACGTCTGCCATTTCCTGCGATACGCCGATATACGACGAACTGTCGCTGTACGTTTTTTCGTCGTAAAGCGTTTCGTCGTCAAAGAAAAATCCTTTCAGCTCGACATTTCCGTCAAAGTAATAGTCGTATTGCTCATAGCAAAGCATATTTAATGCCAGACCTTTGACCATATATTTATTGACGGCGTTTTTTATTTCGCTTGCGTTTTCGGGACTAAGTTCCAACGATTCAAGTTCTGCCGCAACCGAAGATTCTCTGCCGTACAGATTAATCAGGGCTTCGGTAATAATTCTGACGTTTATCGCGACGCCGTTGCCGGAAAGCGTCGTCGAGTCGTCAAGATACACGACGGAAGGATACTCTCCGACGGTGAAATAATTCGAATAATCCCCAAGATATGCCGAGTCGTAATTATCCTCATCATTTGCATATTCGCCGTAAATCGACGCGTTTCCGGGGATTCTTCCCCCTACGCCCTTATACTCAGTTTCCGCAAAAAAGTCTTCCGCAAAATTTTCGTAGGCGAAAAACATTCCCGAAAAAGAACCCGAACTTTCCTCGTCGAACTGACTTTGCAAAACGAAATAATTCAGGACTTCGCCGTTTGCGACTTCTCCGTCGAGCGATGAATATCTCGAATAATCGTAACCGGTTTTCACTATACCTACGATTCTGAATACGCCGTTTAAATCGCGACCGGAAATTTCGACGTTCGGAGATTTTGAAAGAAATTCCTCTGCAGACGTTATATCGGCGGCATTTATATTCTTACTCTCGTCGAATTGACCTTCCTCGTCGACGTAACGATATCCCCACTTTTTAAAGCAATCGAAAGCATAGTCGCTTATCGCTATTTCGTCTTTCGCCGCGGCGACGCGTCCCGCCAGCATCGAAAGATTGTGTTTTTCAAGCGTTGCGGCGTCAACCGACACGACGCCGGCGACGTCTCCGTTATAAATCATGCTTTTGGGACTTGTCAGAAAACTGGATATTATGTTTGCTTTTTCGCCTATTCCGTCGGTAACGACGGGCAACAAATCGAGCCCTGTAACGTTTTTGAGATATTCGACGTCGGCGTCCGTGAGTTTAATTTCAACGGAAAAATCCCTGCCCCCGTGTTCTTTGATATTCTGTTTCGTAAAAGCGGAATATTGAATGCCGCTGTCGTACATCGAATTCACTACGGCTTGCACGCTGTCGTACGACGCAAAGCTGTCGACTATGCCGAACATCGCGAAACAACAAAAACATAAAAGTATAGTAAATATCAGTCTGAAGGGTTTTGTTTTCATTCCGCTGACGCCCATTCTGAAATTTTCCTTTACGGGCATCCGCGATTTAATAAGTCCGAACGGCTTTTCGTCGGTTGTCGTTATTGCGTTTTCGTCCGTGGGCGCAAAGGTTTCCATTTTTCCGTTTTCGTCGATGTGCGAAGCGGCTTTCACGTCGGAATTTATTTTCGCGTCGAGCGACAAAAACGCCTCGTCGTTTTCAAGGTAGTCGTTTATGCGCTTAACGTCGCCGACGGTCAGTTTGTAACCTTTCGGGAAGCGCAGAAGTTTACCTTTATAGTTTTCCGCACCGCCGCTTCCGACTTCGGCCGCGATACGATGTTTTTCTATATCCGATATTACCGCGCCGTCTTTAAGCTCGATGACTCTGTCGCCGTATTCTTCGGCGAATTCGCGGTCGTGAGATACGACGATGACGAGTTTGTCGCGCGACAATTTTTTCAGCGTGTCGAAAACCTGAATTCCCGTATTGCTGTCAAGCGCGCCCGTAGGCTCGTCCGCCATAATAATTTCAGGGTTTTTAACCAGCGCCCTTGCTATGGCAACGCGTTGTTTCTGGCCGCCCGACAATTCGTTGGGTTTTCTTTTTCCGTAACCAGAAAGACCGACCTCTTCCAGAATCTCGTTGATTTTGTCGTCGGTTGCCTTTTCCCCCTGCAGTTTCAGCGCGAGCGCGATATTTGCGCCTACGTTAAAATCTTCGAGAATATTGTACTCCTGAAAAATAAAGCCGAGATACGTATTGCGATAACTGTCGAAATCGCCCGTCGAAAAATCGTTTGACGATTTTCCTTTTATAATAATCTCGCCGCTGTCGGCAGTATCGAGCCCGCCCATTACGTTCAGAAGAGTGGACTTTCCGCTGCCTGATTTTCCGAGTACGAACACAAGCCCCTTTTCGGGAAACTTGAGACTGACGTTATCAAGGGCTTTTACCGTGCCGCCTTTTTTCGGACGATAAGTTTTGACGATGTTTTTAATCTCAATCATATGTACTCCTGCTTCAGAAACAGAAAACGTTGTTATAAATTTATTATACTTTATGAAACGATAATATTCAAGACAAAATCGCACTTAAAAAAACGGCGATTTAAAAATCATCGGGTCGTTTTGCTCCGACAAATAAAAAAAGCACCTCTTACGAGATGCTTTCATTCGTTTATAAGACTTACGACTGCGTTTCCGGTTTTTCCGACGAGATTTTCAACGAGCCGTTTTCGGCGTCGACCGTTACCGTATCGCCTTCGTCGAGGTTTCCTTCAAGTATTATACGGGCGACGGGTGTTTCGATATGACTTTCGATATAACGTTTCAAAGGTCTTGCGCCGAAAGTTACGTCGTATCCGCCGTCGATAATGAGTTCTTTCGCCGCGTCGGTAACTTTAAGCCCGAGATTTTGTCTTTCGAGTCTTTTTTCAAGTTTTTCAAGCAGCAAATCGATTATCTTTTTTACGCTGTCGCGGGCAAGCGGAGTGAACGTCACGATGTCGTCGAGACGGTTAAGGAATTCGGGACGGAAAGTGGTTTTAAGCAATGCGTTGACTTTTTCCTTTGCGTCCTCCGAAACGTTTCCGTCGGCGTCTATGCCGTCGAGGATATAACTGCTTCCCAGGTTGCTTGTCATAATTATAATGGTATTCTTGAAATTGACGGTTCTTCCCTGACTGTCGGTAATTCTGCCGTCGTCAAGCACCTGCAACAACACGTTGAACACGTCGGGATGCGCTTTTTCGATTTCGTCGAACAGCACGACCGAATAGGGTTTGCGCCTTACCGCTTCGGTAAGTTGTCCGCCCTCGTCGTATCCGACGTATCCCGGAGGCGCGCCTATAAGACGGGAAACGCTGAATTTTTCCATATATTCCGTCATATCTATACGCACGATATTCCTTTCGTCGTCGAACAGATAGTTGGCAAGCGTTTTAGCAAGTTCGGTCTTGCCCACGCCCGTAGGTCCTAAAAACATAAAACTGCCTATGGGACGATTTTCGTCGGCGATACCGGCACGCGAACGAAGTATCGCGTCCGCTACTTTAGTTACCGCCTCGTCCTGACCGATAACGCGTTTATGCAGTTCGTTTCCGAGGTTTAAAAGCTTGGTTTTTTCGCTTTCCATAAGTTTGGATACGGGAATACCCGTCCATTTCGCAACGATTTTTGCGATTTCATCGGCGGTTACCTCGTCGCGGAGAAGACTGCCTTCCGAGCGTTTTCCCGATTTGTTTTCGGCTTCTTCCAGACGCTTTTGCAACTCGGGAAGTTTCCCGTATTGAAGTTCGGCCGCCTTTGAAAAATCACATGCTCGTTTTGCTTCCTCGATTTCCAGATTTACCTTATCGATTTCGGCTTTCGTTTCCTGTACGCCCGAAATTGCCTTCTTCTCGTTTTCGAGCTGCGCGCGCATTTCGTTGAATCTCGAATTGAGTTCGGCAAGTTCCTTTTTGATGCTTTCCATACGGTCTGCGGAGAGTTTATCGTTTTCCTTTTTAAGCGCGGACTCCTCTATTTCCAGTTGCATAATTTTATGCGATATATCATCCATTTCCGCGGGCATGCTGTCGATTTCGGTACGAATCATCGCGCACGCTTCGTCCACGAGGTCTATCGCCTTATCGGGCAGGAATCTGTCGGTTATATATCTGTCCGACAGCGTTGCCGCGGCAACCAGCGCCTGGTCGTGAATTCTCACACCGTGATAAATTTCGTATCTTTCTTTCAAACCTCTTAAAATGGCAACGGTATCCTCAACGTCGGGTTGGTCCACCGTAACGGGTTGAAAACGACGTTCGAGCGCAGGGTCCTTTTCGATATATTTTCTGTATTCGTCGAGAGTCGTCGCGCCTATGCAGTGCAATTCGCCCCTCGCAAGCATAGGTTTAAGCAGATTGCCCGCGTCCATACTTCCCTCGGTTTTGCCGGCACCGACAATGGTATGCAATTCGTCGATAAACAGTAAAGTACGGCCTTCCTGTTTTTTAATCTCGTTCAGCACGGCTTTCAGCCTTTCTTCGAATTCCCCGCGGTATTTCGCGCCGGCAATCAAAGCGCCCATATCGAGCGCAAATATTTTTTTGTCCTTCAGCCCTTCGGGCACGTCGCCGCGGACGATTCGTTGAGCAAGCCCTTCGACGATTGCGGTTTTACCCACGCCCGGGTCGCCTATGAGAACGGGATTATTCTTGGTTTTTCTGGACAAAATTCTTATAACGTTTCTGATTTCCTCGTCACGGCCGATTACGGGGTCGAGTTTACCGTTTCGGGCGCGCTCTACAAGGTCGTAACCGTATTTTTCGAGGGCCTCGTACGTGTCTTCGGGATTGTCGGTTGAATTTGGCGCCGTTTTGATATTTTTCAATGAATCCTCGAAAGCCCCGCGATTAACGCCGTATGCCGTAAACAATTTCTTAAGCGATGCGGTAGGATTGTCGAGAACGGCAGTGAAAAGATGTTCCACGCCGACGTAAGCGTCGCCGTCGCGTTTTGCGGATTTTTCCGCCGCGGCAATTATTCTTGCGGCGTCGGTTCCGAGATAAATGCTTGCGCCGTCTCCCGTTACCTTGGGAAACGATTTGATTAAATTGAGTACGGCTTCTTTCAAAGCGTTTACGCTTACTCCGTTTCCGCTTAAAATTTTTCCGATAAGCCCTTTCTCGTCGTCAAGCAGCGCGTATACGAAATGCTCGGGTTTTATCTCCTGATTATTGTATTCCAGCGCGATATTCTGCGCTCCGTTCACGGCTTCCAATGCCTTTGCGGTATATTTATTAGTATCCATTAACGTATCCTCCTTTCCGTCAATCGGTTTCGGCGCTGGCAACCGAGATATCCGATTGTTAGCACTCTAACCTATTGATTGCTAATTATTTTACCACCTTTTTTATTATTGTCAATACTTTTATGAAAAAAAATTATCTAAAATAAAAAACGCGCCCGAAAAGGCGCGTTTCAATAAATATTCATTATGCACGGATTGAAAATCGGTTAATTACCTTATCTTCCGTCCGGCACCTTTAAGCACGGGAAGAGCGGCGGCGCCGATAATTCCGGCGTCGTTTCCCAAAGTAGCCTTCATAACCTTAATATACGGATTTCTTCTTCCTCCGTAACTGTAACGCGTAACGTAACTTTGCAGTTTTCTTATGAAAAAGTCGCCTGCGTTGCTGATTCCGCCCCCGATAAAGATAATCTCGGGGCGGATATAATTTCCGATATTGACAAGGCCTTCGCCCACGTAACGCACGTATCTCGATATTAATCGTTTCGCGGCGGCGTCTCCCGCTTCGTATGCGTCGAAGGCGGTGCGCCCGCTGACTTTTCCCTCTTTTTCCGCAAATTTGCGAAGCAGACTTTCGGGATGCTTTTCGATTGCCCTTTTCGTATCTCTTATAAGCGCGGTGGCCGAAGCATACGCTTCCCAGCATCCTCTTCTTCCGCAACCGCATTTTTCTCCTCCCATACGGATAACGGTGTGTCCGCCTTCGCCCCCTGCTCCTCTGAATCCCGAAACGAGAGTGCCGTTTACGAGAGTGCCTGTCCCTACGCCTGTTCCCAGCGTCACGATGACAGCGTTTTTAACGCCTTTCATTTTGCCAAAAACCGCCTCGCCTATGACCGCGCAGTCAGCGTCGTTGCCTATACACACGGGAAAAGAATAATATTTGCCGAATTCTTTTACGAAATCGTAATCTCTGAAAAGAATATTGCAGGTATAAAAAATTCTGTAATCGTCGGGGTCTACCGTGCCGGGCACCCCCATTCCGAGAGCGGCTATTTGGTTTTCGTCCGTTCCCGACGCCGTCAGAAGTTTTTTTACAAGCGCCGCAATGTCTCTGACGTTATCGTCCGAAGATTGCCCGGCGTCCGTCGTTACGGAATCTTTTATAATCACGACTCCGTTTTCGTCGACGATGCCGCCTTTTATTGCGGTGCCGCCAACGTCAATTCCTATATAGTACATAACGATACCCCTTTTTTTGTTATATTTTAACATATACGGGTTACGCCTGCAATACAAAATCGCGAAAACAGCGCGTTTTTTTTGAAATTATCTTGCAATATTAACGATGCAATGTTACAATAATACTCAAAATGATTTAATTGTTTAAGGGGATGAATTATTATGAAACCGGAGGAAATTATCGCGGCGCGCATTTTATCCTGTGCCAACGAAGTTTTTTTATCGTCGGTGGGCGAAAGCGGCGGACCTCGTTCGAGTATCGTTACCAAATTAAAATCGGAAGACCACAACGTAATTTATTTCGGTGCGCCGTTAAACAGCCGCAAAGTTCAGAATATAAAAAGCAATCCGAATGCAAGCATCTGTTATTACAACGGTTCCGACAGCATCACGCTTGTGGGGAAAGTCGAGTTCGTTACCGACCCGTCTCTTAAAAAACAGCTTTGGTACGAGTGGTGCGACAAAAGCAATTCGATGACGATGAGCGAGTACGATTTTTGCCCTATGAAATTCACAACTACGGAAGCCACGTTCTGGATACGCAACAAACTTTCGACTTTTACGTATTAGTTAGTATTCCTTTAGAATATTTCCGACGGGCCCGAATATAAATACCGTATGAAATATACGGTAATTCGCGTCGGTTCAGGCGACACGGCGGGCTCACTGGCAAGAAAATACAACACGACCGAAAGGTCGATTTTCTTATTGAACAATCCCTCTTTTTTCGAGGGAGAAAGACTTATTATCCGCGAAAACTCGGGACGGATTTATACCGTCGGACCATTCGACACCGCCGATTCGATTGCGGACAAATGCGGAATTTCAAAAGAAAAACTTATAAAACTTAACGGCACCGATAAATTCTTTCTCGGCCAGAGCGTTCTGATTTCCGATGACGGGGAATAAACGCCAGAGTATTATTTCTTCGGTTGCGGTGGTAACGGGATTTTCCGTTGCGACGCGTCTTATTGCGTTTCTATTTAAGGTTTTCGTATCGCGCGAACTCGGCGCGGAAGCCGTCGGCGTCTACCAGATGGCGCTGAGCGTATACTTTATGGCTCTGACCGTTGCCGCAAGCGGAATTCCGACCGTATTAAGCCGAAAAATCGCCGAAGACGAAAAATACGGCGGCGGAAGAACGCCCTCTTACGTTACGTCCGCTTTTCTTATAACCGTGTGCTCTTCGCTTGCGGTTATGGCCGTTCTTTACCCTGTAGCGACGTTTCTGCCGTCGGCGTTTCCCGACGAAAGGGTTCTTCCTCTCGTTACGATAATGCTGCCGGCGCTTATCAGCACGTCGGTATACAACGTCGTCAGAAGTTGGTTCTGGGGAAGAAAATCCTTTATCGCATTCAGTTTTACCGAGACGCTGGAGGAAATTCTGCGTATAGCGTTTACTCTCGTATTTTCTCTCGGAATAATACGCGGATTATCTCCCGTAAAAGGTCTGTCGATAGGTTTTCTGATATCCGACGTAATATGCGCGTTGGTTCTCGTCGCCTTCTTTTTTATAAGAGGAGGACGGCCCGGGAAGCCCGCATATCCGGGCAGCCTGCTGCGTCCTTCCCTTCCTTTGACTGCCACGAGAATTTTCGGCGGCGCCGTAGGCGCTTTCACCGCTCTTATAATTCCTTTGATGCTCGTCAGAAACGGAATGTCCAATGCGGAGGCCTCCGCAACTTTCGGCCGTGTAACAGGTATGGCGATGCCCCTTCTTATGGCGCCGACGATGCTTACGGGAGCGCTTGCCGTCGTGCTTATACCCGAAATCGCAACCCTGTCGAAATCCGAAAACGACGCTTTATCCGCACGCATTGACGGAAGTATAAATTTTTCAGTGATAATATCGTCTTTATTTATAATTCTTTACGTACCTCTGGGTAAAGAAATCAGCGTTTTCGTTTTTAACGACGTTTTTTCGGGCGAGTATCTTTCGAACGCGGCATTACTGCTTTATCCGATAGGACTCAATCAGATTACCGCGTCGGTACTGAATTCCATGGGTTATGAAAAAAAATCGTTCGTTCACTATGCAATCGGCGCGGCGCTGTTGCTTGTTTGTCTTATCGTCCTGCCCGGATATATCGGTATATACGCGGTTGCCGCGGGAAGCGGCTTATGTTTTGCCGTGTCGAGCGCAATGAATCTCTTTCTTATAAACAAAAAAGCAAACGTCTTCCGTACGCCGGGAAAAACTTTGCTTTCGTTATTATTCGTATTTCCGGCGGTGGCGCTTGCTTTTTTACTGAAAAATATCCTGCTTTCAAGAATTCCTTTATTTTTCGTAATCGCAATATCGGGAGGCATTCCCGTACTGCTTTACGCGGCGTGTATAGTTGCCTTCAGAATTGTCGACGTATCGCGTTTTTATCAACGTTTGAATGGAAAATTTTCGAAAAAACGGGATACAAAATGAGCGTCAGCGCAAAGTTAACCGCCGTTACCGGAGTCTGCGTCCCTGCGCGTACGGCCATATAAGCCCAGAACGTATTTCCTTTGGCAAGACCCATAAGATACAGGCCGTATGTCGTTATAAAAAGAGTACATACGACAAAAACGAAAACGTAGGACAATGCGATATGAAAATAAGGCACTGCTTTTTTCGGTCCGGGAATTTTAATATAAGACACAAGTCCCGGAATAACGCCTATAAGAACCGACGAACACAGTATAATGGGATTAGGAGCATATCCGCCGCCTACGAAACAGCCTATAACGTCACCTATTCCGCCTACCAGTCCGCCGTTAACGGGACCGAAAAAATATCCCGCAAGAAAACAGGTCGTGTAAGTCAGCGTGATTTTCAGCGTGCCGAGCCGCGGCGAAAAAATACTTACGACAACGTTTACGGCAATGAGAAGCGCAAGATAAGCAATCCTCTGCGCGGTAAAATAAACCTTTTTTTTCTTCGGAATGCCGGCGCTTTCCACGGCGGTTTCTTCCGAAATATCGTTTTTAACCATAAAAAAACCTCCCGAAATCAACAAGAGGTCCGATGCAATATACGTCCGCACGGCGGACGTTTTTCGCAGCGAACGCGATAAGCCACCGCAGGTTTCCCTTTCGTTTGCGGGCGACATTCCATCCCGCAACACTTAACGCGACTTATCTACTCTGCTTTTTTTTGATAATAACCCATATCGGCAGAAAAATCAAGCGCATTGCGCATAATTTGATTTTAATAAAAGATAATAGCGATATGCTTAACGTATTTCTTCGCGCGATTATTCTGTATTTTTTCCTGCTTGTGGCGATGCGGCTGATGGGAAAAAGACAAATGTCCGAATTTCAGCCGTTCGAATTTGCCATAACTCTCGTTGCGGCCGACCTTGCGTGTATTCCCATGTCGGACAACACAATTCCCATTATCTACGGCATTATTCCGATATTCACGCTCGTGATACTGCACAATATTCTGACATTCGCGGCAATCAAAAGCCATCGTTTCAGAAAACTGATAAACGGAAAACCCGTCATTCTCATCGATGACGGAAAAATCGACTGCGACATTCTTAAAAAATGCGGTATGACGGCAAACGACCTTCTTGAAAGTCTTCGCGAACAAGGATATTTCAAAATCGGCGAGATAGGCTACGCCGTTCTCGAAACAAACGGTAAAGTTTCCGTGCTGCAAAAATTCGCAAACGCCCCCGTAACCAACGCCGATTTGAAAATTTCGGGCGGGGAAAACGCTCTGCCTTATAACGTGGTGGTCGAGGGACGTTTTATGGGCGAAACTTTCGGATATATCAATCCTCCTCTCGAAAAAGACCTTATCGTTAAAACTCTCGAAAAAGAAAATATGCGCGTGCGGGACGTATTCCTTTTCTCGCTTGACGGAAACGAAGCGTTCATTCAATCTTACGACGGTCGCGTCGTAAATACTATTTTATCCGACAAATGAAAAAGGCGATAATATTAACTATTATACTACTTCTTATACTGAGCGCCGGCATAAGCGAGCACTTTTTCGTGCATAAAACTTTCGACCGTTTTAAGGAGCAGACTCGTTCGATAGAAAATGCGATAAACGAGGACGACATAGAAACCGCGCTGGAAAAATCCGAGGCGCTTCTCGACTGGTGGAATAAAAAACGCGTTGTCATCGAAGCCATATCGTACTGTCAGGACGCAAGACAGGTAAACGTGGTGATAGGCGAAATGATAGGCAGTTTAAAATGCGGGGATATTGAAAACGCAAGCAGTAAAATAGTAAGTCTTAACGAGCTTACCGACAATATACGGGATATTCTCGATTTCAACGCGATTGATATTATATAACAAAAAAGCGGTTTTAAATGTTAAAACCGCTTTCTTAACTCATAATTAGGTAAATTTATTTAATGTTAAATATTTTTTTAAGAAACTCTCCCGTATAGGATTTCTCGTTTCCGGCAATATGCTCCGGCGTTCCCGTATCGACGATACGCCCGCCTCTGTCGCCGCCGTCGGGGCCGAGGTCAATAACGTTATCCGCAACCTTGATAACGTCAAGATTATGCTCTATGACAAGCACGGTATTGCCCCCCGCAACAAGCCTTTCAAGAATTGCGATGAGTTTGGACACGTCGTGCGTATGCAATCCCGTGGTGGGCTCGTCGAGGATATACAGCGTCTTTCCCGTACTACGTTTGCTTAACTCGGTTGCAAGTTTGACGCGCTGCGCCTCGCCGCCGGACAGAGTCGTCGCGGGCTGTCCGAGTTTGATATATCCGAGACCCACGTCGTAGAGCGTTTTGATTTTATTGTATATTTTAGGAAGATTTTTAAAATACTCGCACGCTTCCTCAACCGTCATCTCAAGGACGTCGTTGATGTTCTTGCCCTTATACTTCACTTCGAGGGTTTCCCTGTTATAACGTTTGCCGTGGCAGACGTCGCAGGGAACGTATATGTCGGGAAGAAAGTGCATTTCAATCTGAATAATCCCGTCGCCTCCGCAGTTCTCGCATCGGCCGCCCGATACGTTGAACGAAAATCTGCCCGCAGTATAACCGCGCGCTTTCGCGTCGGGGGTCGACGCAAACAATTCGCGTATCGGAGTAAATACCCCGGTATAGGTTGCGGGATTGCTGCGAGGCGTCCGCCCTATGGGCGACTGGTCGATATTGATAATTTTATCGAAATACTCGATGCCCGCAATATTTTCGTACTTTCCCTCCGTCAGGTTGCTTTTATTCAATTTGTTGTAAATTGCCGGGAAAATAATTTCGTTTACGAGACTGCTTTTTCCGCTGCCCGACACTCCCGTAACCACGTTGAACAAGCCTACGGGAATATCGACGTCGATATTTTTAAGATTATTCTGTCTCGCGCCTCTCACCGAAAGGTATCTTCCGTCGGGCAGATTTCTTTTTTCGGGAACGTCGATTTTAAGCTCTCCCGACAGATATTTGCCCGTAACGGAACGGGGACTCGCTATGATATCCGAGACGCTTCCCGACGCAACGAGTTCGCCTCCGTGAATACCGGCACCCGGTCCGATATCCACTATATAATCGGCCGCACGGATTGTATCCTCGTCGTGTTCGACCACGATAAGAGTGTTTCCCAAATCTCTAAGGCCTTTAAGACTGTTTAGCAGTCTTTCGTTATCCTTCTGATGAAGACCTATCGACGGCTCGTCCAGAATATACAGAACGCCGGTAAGTCCGCTTCCTATCTGCGTGGCGAGTCTTATACGCTGCGACTCCCCTCCGGACAAAGTTGCGGACGACCTCGACAACGTCAGATAATCCAGCCCGACGTTTATAAGAAATCTGAGACGGGCGCGGATTTCTTTGACGATTCTCTCCGCAATGAGCGTTTTCTGATTGTCAAGTTGCAGATTTTCGAAAAACTCGTCGATTTTATTGACGCTCATATCCGAAAGTTCGGCAATGTTCAGACCTCCTACGGTTACGGCAAGGGCTTCCTTTTTAAGTCGTTTTCCGCCGCAGGTGCTGCAGGGCACCGATACCATATATCTCTCTATTTCGAGTTTCGTCCCCTCGCTTGTGGTTTCGCGGTAGCGGCGCATGAGATTATTGACGATTCCTTCGTAACGGGTCATAAACTGCCCTTTGAAACTGCGCGAATTATAATCCATCGGAATTCTCTCGTCAACGCCGTATAAAATCGCGTCGAGTTTCCACTTGGGAAGGTCCTTTATAGGAGTATCCAGCGAAAAATCAAGCACTTTCGTAAGCGCTTTAAACTGCGAACGCACGATATCGCCGCTTCCGAGATTCCAGCCCGAAGGCGTAGCAAGGCCGCCGTTTCCGACGCCGAGATTTTCGTCGAGAATTATTTTTTTAAGGTCTATTTCGTTGCGGAATCCCAACCCCCCGCATTCGGGACAGGCTCCGAAGGGATTGTTGAACGAGAAAAGTCGGGGTTCGAGCTCCTCTATGCTGATATCGCAGTCGGGACAGCTGTATTTCGTGCTGTACGTCGTTTCCTTTCCGCCGTTATCGACTACCACTAACCCGTCGGCAAGTTTCAGAGCGGCTTCGACGCTGTCGGTAAGTCTGCGCCCGCTGCCCTCTTTTACCGCTATTCTGTCGACGGTTACGAAAATATTGTGTTTTACGTTTTTATCGAGTTTAATTTCTTCGTCGAGCGTATAGTCGATTCCGTCGACGCGCACGCGCACGTAACCCGATTTTTTGAAATCTTCAAGCTCTTTACGGTATTCGCCCTTTCTGCCCCGCACAACGGGAGCCATTATAATTACTTTGTTGTCTCCGCTTTTTCGGGCGGCTTCGACTATTCTGTCCGTAATCTGGTCCACCGACTGATGCTCGATTTCCCTGCCGCATTTCGGACAGTGCGGAGTGCCTATGCGCGCGTAAAGCAGTCGCAGATAGTCGTATATTTCGGTTACCGTTCCCACGGTGGAACGCGGGTTTTTCGAGGTTGTTTTCTGGTCGATTGAAACGGCGGGCGACAGCCCTTCGATATATTCCACGTCGGGCTTTTCCATCTGCCCGAGAAACATTCTCGCATAACTGGACAGGCTTTCGATATACCTTCTCTGGCCTTCGGCGAAAATCGTATCGAATGCAAGCGAGGATTTGCCGCTTCCCGACAAACCCGTAAACACCACGAGTTTGTCGCGCGGGATTTCCACGTCGATATTTTTAAGATTGTTTTCTTTTGCGCCTTTAACGAAAATTTTATCTATCATTGTCCGTTTCTCAATTCTTTCTTAAGTTCGGTTATTCTGTCTCTCAATCTGATAGCCGCTTCGAAATCCAGTCCGTCGGCGGCAACCTGCATAAGACCTTTAAGTCTTTCAAGTTCAGAAGCGATGTCTTTACGGTCGCGTTTTTCGTCTTTATCGAGTTTTTTGGTAATTTCGATAGTATTTACTATATCCTTTACGACGGTATGCGGTACAATGCCGTGTTCCTTATTGTAGTCGCTTTGTATCTTGCGGCGCCGATTTGTTTCGTCTATCGCGCGGCGCATACTGCCCGTTATCGTATCGGCGTACATAATGACGCGCGCCTCGGTATTTCTCGCCGCCCTTCCCACCGTCTGAATAAGCGCGGTTTCGCTTCTCAGAAAGCCTTCCTTATCGGCGTCGAGAATTGCAACGAGCATCACCTCGGGAATATCCAGACCTTCTCTTAAAAGGTTTATTCCCACAACGACGTCCGTTTCGCCCTTTCTCAATGAATTTATTATTTCGATGCGTTCGAGCGTATCTATGTCGCTGTGCATATATTTGACTTTGATTTCCTTTTCTTTAAGAAACGACGTAAGGCTTTCGGCCATTTTCTTCGTAAGGGTCGTTACGAGAATTCTGCCGCCTTTATTTACCGTTTCGTTGATTTCCGAAATCAGGTCGTCAATCTGTCCTTCGACGGGGCGCACCGTGATTTCCGGGTCGATAATGCCGGTAGGTCTTATAAGTTGTTCGGCAACCCGGTCGGCTTCGGACAGTTCGTATGGGGCGGGAGTTGCCGAAACGCATATGAGCTGGCCTATCCGTTTATCGAATTCGTCAAATCTCAACGGACGATTGTCGAATGCGGCGGGAAGACGGAAACCGTAATCCACGAGGTTTTCCTTGCGGCTTCTGTCGCCGTTGTACATACCTCTTATCTGCGGAATGGTCATATGACTTTCGTCAATGAAACATATAAAGTTTTCGGGAAAGAAGTCCAGAAGAGTATAAGGCGGTTCCCCCTCTTGTCTTCCGTCGAAATATCTGCTGTAATTTTCGATACCGCTGCAATATCCCATCTCGCGCATCATCTCGATATCGTATGCTACTCTCTCGCCTATTCTCTGCGCTTCGATAAGTTTATTGTTATCGGTAAAATATTTTATTCTTTCCTCGCGGTCTTTGGTTATCATCTTCAACGCGTTTTCCATACGGGATTCTCCCACGACGTAGTGGGTTGCGGGAAAAATGACGGCGTGTTCGAGCCTTGCGAGGGGCTTTCCGGTAAGGGCGTCTATCTCATACAGTTTTTCCACTTCGTCGCCGAAAAATTCAACCCTTACCGCCACTTCCGAATTCGACGACGGGAAAATATCAACCACGTCGCCGCGCATTCTGAACGTACTGCGCTGAAAGTCGATATCTGCACGCTTATATTGTATATTAACGAGTTTACGCGCCAAATCGTCGCGGTCAAGTTCCATTCCCGGTCGTAACGATATCGAAAGATTAAAATACTCCTCGGGTGCGCCGAGGCCGTAGATACACGACACCGAACTTACGACGATAACGTCGTTTCTTTCGCACAGACTGCTTGTCGCGCTGTTTCTCAACTTGTCTATTTCGTCGTTTATTTCCAGTTCCTTTTCAATATAGGTATCGCTTCTCGGGATATAAGCCTCGGGCTGATAGTAGTCGTAATACGACACGAAAAATTCCACGCGGTTATCGGGAAAAAACTCGCGGAATTCGTTGCAGAGTTGCGCCGCAAGCGTCTTATTGTGCGCGATAACGAGCGCCGGCCGTTGCACCCTTTCGATAACGTTAGCCATCGTGAAAGTTTTGCCGCTTCCGGTAACGCCGAGAAGAACCTGAGTTCGAAAACCGTCGTTAAGACCTTCGACAAGTTTTTCTATCGCCTGTTCCTGGTCTCCGCAAGGACTGAATCTGGATTGTAAACGGAATTGAAAATTCTCCATCAAAGTTTGCCCATAATGGCGGGCGCGATGATATAACGTATAAGCATTGCGATTATGCCCGAGACAACCGCCGTACAGGCCGTAATCATAAGTTTATTGTAAAAGCTCTTTCTCCACGCTCTTTCCACGCGGGCGAAAGACAATCCTTTCTGGTGCATCGTGATGCAATAGGTAAGTTCGCCGTGGTTGTCGGCCTGAATGTATTCGAGATAATCGTCGAGCGCAAGGCCTTTGAGCATAGGCTCGAGCTCGTCGGGAGTATATGCGTATTCGTACGGCAGCGCCTCGAAAATTTCCAGCGGTTTGACAAGACAAACCCCCTCGTCGTTTTTTTCGGCAAGATTAAGCAGTACGTGCATCAGAGCCCTTTCTTTTTTGTTTAACGCGTGTCTCTCTACCGCCATAAAAACCTCGGTTACTTAGAATTGAGAAATACTCCTATCAACAGCGCGATTACCGCGGTGATAAGCCCGCCGAGCATAGCGCCCCAGAAAGCGGCGTTTCTTATCATCTTGCGCAACGAAATGCTGTCAAGACGAATTTCTTTGGATTTTTTTCCTCCCGCGGATTCGTCGGAAAGCTCTGCCGTTTCGGAGACCGCGGATTCGTGTTCGGCGCGCTCGATAGCGCGGGCTTTTGCAAGCGTGGCGAGACAGTATTCGTCAACGGTGGAGTATTTTACTTTAATATAATCGTTGTCCGAAAGCGTGCGAATAATCCCCGAAAGTTCCACCTTCGTGCAACGGTCGCTGTCGGATAATTTCGAAATAATTTCATCGGCGTCGATGATTTTGTACGAGCCGTCCGATATGTCGTTCAGAATACATAAAACGGCGTTCAATTGCTTGTCCAGCATAAATTACCTCATTTTAGTTATTATATTATACCACTCGTTTATATAAAATGCAAGCCGTTTCTCGTCTGCCCTCGCTTAACGGGATTATTTTCTTTCAAAAACCTTTGTGTTTTACGCAAAAGTGTGTTATTATTATTAAAATTATTGCGTTAAAGAGAAAAAATATGAATCTTCTTGACAACTATTTAAACGCGACGGAATTCAAAGATTACGAGGATTTCAAACAAAACGCCCGTATCAGGGTGCCCGACGACTTCAACTTCGGTTTCGACGTTGCCGACGAATATGCGCGTATCGCTCCCGAAAAACGCGCTCTCGTATGGTGCAATCAGAAAGGCGAGGAAAAAATTCTGACTTTTTCGGACTTAAAGAAGTTATCCGATAAAATGTGCGGCGTGATAACGTCGTACGGCGTGGGACGCGGCGATTTCGTTATGAGCATGCTCAACCGCCGCTGGGAATACTGGGTGCTTGCGGTTGCCTGTTGCAAACTCGGCGTCGTGCTTATCCCCGCAACCCATATGCTTACGCCGAAAGACGTTGCTTACCGCTGTAACGAGGCGGGCGTAAAACTGATTTTCACCACAAACGAAGAGGACGTTTACGAACATATCGCCCTTGCCCTTCCCGATTGCCAAACGCTTAAAGGCGTGCTTTCGGTAGACGGGTCGAAGTTCGACAATCTTGCCGAAAAACTCGGGCAGGCCGACGAAAGTTTCGAATTTACCTGCCGTCCTTCGGGACGCGAACTTATGCTCGTGTATTTTACTTCGGGCACTACGGGCATGCCCAAAATGGTAATGCACGATTTCAACTATCCTCTCGGTCATATTTTCACGGCAAAATACTGGCAAAGCGTCGAGGACGACGGATTGCATTTCACAATGGCCGAAACGGGTTGGGCGAAATGCAGCTGGGGGAAAATTTACGGACAATGGATTTCGGGTTCCGCCGTGTTTGCATACGACTATCACGGCCGTTTTACACCCACGGACGTGCTTCCGTTAATAAAAAAATACAAAATTACAACTTTCTGCGCTCCTCCCACAATTTACCGTTTTCTTGTAAAAGAAGACCTTACACGTTACGATTTATCGTCGCTTAAACACTGTTCCACGGCCGGCGAAAGCTTAAATCCCGAGGTTTTCAGACAATTTTACAATGCGACGGGACATAAAATCTACGAGGGATTCGGGCAGACGGAAGGCACGGTAATGCTTGGCACTTTCAAATATCTCGAACCCGTTACGGGCAGTCTCGGAAAACCCAGCCCGCTGTACGACGTTCACCTCATCGACGACGACGAAAACGACGTGCCGTGCGGCGAGGAAGGCGAAATAGCCATTCTCAAATCATCCGACCAATGCGGTCTCGTTTCGGGATACCTTAAAGACGAGGCGCGCACCGAACAAATGAAAAACGACAGATTCTTCCATACGGGCGACCTTGCGTATCAGGATAAGGACGGCTGGTTCTGGTACGTGGGCAGAAAGGACGACATAATAAAATCGTCGGGTTATCGCATAGGGCCGTTCGAAGTCGAAAGCGCGCTTATGGAACACCCTGCCGTACTCGAATGCGCAATAACGGCCGTACCCGACGACCTGCGCGGACAGATTGTAAAAGCAACAATCGTGCTTACAAAGAATTACGAGCCTTCGGACGCGCTCGTCAAGGAACTTCAGAATCACGTCAAACGCGTTACGGCGCCTTACAAATATCCGAGAATCGTCGAGTTCGTTAAAGAACTTCCAAAAACCACTTCGGGCAAAATCCGCCGTGTCGAAATCCGCGAAAACGACAAAAAATAATTCTTTCAACCTTAAATAAAAAAACCCCGCTCGTCAAGCGGGGTTTTATTTTGCGCGGTTACAATTATTCTTTCTTATTATCGGCGGTTTCGTCCTTTTCCTCTCCGGTATTCGATTCGCTCTCTTCGCAAACGGCGATAACTTCTTCTTTCTTCTCCTCTTCACCGTCCGTTTTTACGGATTTAAGATTGAAATAAGCAAACAGACCGAAAACGAGATACGTCAGGATTTTCGCTATACCTATTATTCCGTTGATGATGTAGTATGCTTTATAGGCCTGCGCATTGTAGGGCGCCATATTCATACACGCCGAAAAAATTACGGTAAACGCGCCGAGAAGCAGAAATACGAGAGTGACCGCAAATACTTTTTTCGTCTCTTTTTTAAGTTCGTCGTCGTCGGTTTTAAGCCATACGTATCCGCCGAGCAGCGCAAAAATAATACTGCTTGCGTACGCGCCGGCCCAAAGAATTACTTTTTGCCATTTTTTGCTGATTTTTTGCATAATAATATCTCCTGAAATTTTAATTCCTATTATTTTTTACGGTCGTCTCTTTCGTCCTTTCTTTTTTTCGCTTCCATAAGATTTACGAAAAAGACGATTCCCACGATTACGACAAGCCCGACGAGAATCCACACTTTGTACGTCGAAAAGAAAATTTGTATTTTCTCCCAAACCGTCTGTGCGTTTTCTATTTGTTCCTCGAACTTTTTAATCGTATCGCCGATTGCGGCAACCGTAATCTCAAACATATCAGTCCTCTACGCGGATGACCGCGTCAACGGATTTTACTCCTTCCAGCGAAGAAATCTCTTTTAATGCCTTTCTGACTGCCGATTCGAAAGTATCGTGAGTAACGAAAATAATATCGGTCGTGCCGTTTTCGCCGACGGTATCTTTTTGCAACACCGTCGTAATTCCGACGCGGTTTTTACCGAATACCGTGGAAATTTTTCCGAGAGTCCCGCATTTATCAACGGCGGTAAGTCGTATATAATATTTACTTTCAAAATCGGTTATAAAATCACAATCGCGACTTGAACCGTCGTTTTTAAACGGTAAATATGCGTGTTTTGTCTGTTTCGCACAATAAACTATATCGCTTACGATTGCGCTTCCCGTGGGCAGATCGCCCGCGCCTCTGCCGTACATCATTATGTCGCCCACGCTGTCGCCGACCATATGAACGGCGTTGAAACTGCCCGAAACCGACGCAAGCGGGTGTTCGTTTTTAATAAACGCCGGATGCACGCGCGCCTCGATTTTACCGTTCCTGTTTTTACTTATCGCAAGCAGTTTAAGAGTATATCCGAGACTGCCGCCGATTGCGATATCCTTCGTCGAAACTCCCGATATGCCTTCGCGGTAAATTCGCTCTACCGGGACTTTTTTGTGATAAGCGAGCGTAGACAGAATTGACAGCTTGTATGTGGCGTCGAAACCGTCGACGTCTGCGGAAGGGTTTGCCTCGGCATATCCCAGCTCCTGCGCTTTTTTAAGAGCGTCCGCATACGACGTTCCTTCTTTGCTCATCGCCGAAAGAATGTAGTTGGTCGTGCCGTTTACTATACCTTTAATCGAAAGAACGGTATTTGCCTGCATTCCTTCGCAAATAGTCCTTATAACGGGAACGCCGCCTACGCAGCTCGCCTCGAAATAAAGTCCGGCTTTCCCTCGTTTTGCGGCCGCCTCGAGTTCGGGCCAGTGTTTCGAAAACAATTCCTTATTTGCGGTAACAATGCTTTTGCCCGCTTCGAGCGACCTAATAAGAAAGGTTTTCGCGGGCTCTATTCCGCCGAAAAATTCGCAAACAATCGAGATATCGGGATTATTTACGACGTCGTCGATATTTTCGGAAACAATCGCAGGGTCAACGCCGAGTTCCTCCACGCGTTTCATATTTCGTTCGATAACGTGCAAAACGTTTATATCGAGGCCTTCGTTTTTCCTGAATAATTCGTGATTTTTCCGCAATATGCGGTAAGTGCCGCCTCCAACTGTTCCGAGACCGAGCAGTGCCACTCCGATTTTTTTCATATTATTCTCCTGCAATCAGTTATCTTTGTTCATATCGTAAAGAATTTTGAGGCCCTTAAGCGACAGCGAACGGTCAACAACGTCGATAATTGACGAGTCGGCGTTTACAACGAGTTCGGACAGACCGCCGGTAGCGACGACTTTGGCATTTTTCATCCTTTCGTCCTCGCGGAATTTTTTTACGATATATTCCACCTGTCCGGCATACCCGAACACCGCGCCCGACTGCATGTTCTCTATCGTCGAACGCGCAATTGCGTTTTTCGGCGGTACAAGTTCGAACCTCGGAAGTTTTGCGGCGGTGTTGACGAGACTTTCGCTTGCGGTTTTTACGCCAGGGCAGATTGCGCCGCCCAGAAAAACACCGTCCTCGGTAACCGCGTTGAAAGTAGTCGCGCTTCCGAAATCCACGACGATGACGGGGCCGCCGTAGATGTTGTATGCGGCAACGCTGTCCACTATTCTGTCGGAACCCAGTTCGATGGGATTGTAATATTTGTATTTCAATCCCGTATTAAGCAGCGCGTCAACCGATATGGGCTTGATTTTCATATAGTAGGTGCACATATGCTCCACAGTATAATTAAGAAGCGGGGCAACAGACGACATGATTATCCCGTCGATATCGTCGAAAGACACGCCCGCCGAGCCGAAAAGGTCGTAAAGAATCATCCCCAGTTCGTCCGCGGTGCGTTTCGCCTCGGTGGACAGACGCCAGCTTTTCAGCAGTTCGTCTCCTTTATAAACGCCGAGTTTCATATTAGTATTTCCAACGTCGATAACAAGCAACATATTTTTCTCCGATTTTACGTTATTATACCAAATAATAACATATTATACAACATAATCTTAGCGAAAGGCAAATATAATTTGGTATGAAAAAAGTAAAGTGGCTGTATGCGCTGTTTTTCGCGCTGACCTTCACGCTTATTTCGGAGGCGACCGGCGCCTTCGTCGTAGATAAAAATTTAGGATGGTACGCGTCGCTAACAACGCCCGTTTTCACTCTTCCCCCCGTTCTGCACTCCGCAATATGGTGCGTAGTTTACGTTGCGGAAGCATACGTTATATCCGGGTTGCTTGTCGAAAACCGTTTCAGACCGTTCGTACAGTTTTACGTATCGGTAAAATTTCTTGCCGCGTTATGGACTACCGCTTTTTTCGGACTGCATTGTCCTTTGGCAGGTCTTGTCATATTAACTGTCATTTTGGCGATAAATTGGTTATTCGGTAAAAATTTGCTGAAAGTACGTCGCCATCCGCTAAAAAAATACCTCTTTCTCATATGCGCGCTATGGTACGAATATCTCTGGATACTCAACTATTCGATTATCGTTTTAAATTAAAAGGGACGGCGACGCCGTCCCTATGATGGGTGTTTTATGTATTATTTGCACCCGCCGCCGCATCCGCAGCAGCAACATAAAATCACGAGCCACGGCCAGAAACCGAACGCTCCGCCGCCGCATCCGCAACCGCAGCCGTCGTTGCAACCGCCATTGCAACCGCCGCAGCAGCACAACAGAATAAGTATCCACAAGATGCATTCGCATCCGCAGTTACCGCCGCCACCACCAAAGAAACCGTTCATAGCAAAACCTCCTTTTATACTCGATAACCGCAAAGATTATCTATACTTCACAATACGCAAACGACGTTTTTTTTGTTACTTGCAAAAGGCTTCGCACGCACCGAAACGCTTGACTTTTTCTTTATATATTCATAGAATGGTAAATAATAAATTTATTGAGGTAGAGAAATATGGCAGACCTTACTATGGACAAACTCGTCGCTCTTTGCAAAAACCGCGGTTTTATTTTCCCGGGAAGCGAAATTTACGGCGGCCTCGCAAACACATGGGATTACGGTCCTCTCGGCGTGGAACTTAAGAACAATATTAAAAAGGCCTGGTGGAAAAAATTCGTCACCGAAAGCGAATATAACGTAGGTCTCGACTGCGCGATTCTGATGAACCCGAAAGTATGGGAAGCAAGCGGCCATATCGGCGGCTTTTCCGACCCTCTTATGGATTGCAAATCCTGCAAATCCCGTCATCGCGCCGACGACCTTATCGAAAATTACAACGCTAAAAAAGGCATCAGTCTGAATATTGCGGGCTGGAGTAACGAACAGATGGAAGAATATATCAGCGACAATAAAATTCCCTGTCCCGTATGCGGAAATTCGGATTTTACCGGAGTAAGAAAATTCAACCTTATGTTCAAAACCTTTCAGGGCGTTACCGAAGACAGCGCTAACACGGTCTATCTCCGTCCCGAGACGGCGCAAGGCATATTCGTCAACTTCAAGAACGTTCAGCGCACGACGCGCAATAAAATTCCTTTCGGCATAGGTCAGATCGGCAAATCGTTCCGAAACGAAATAACGCCCGGCAACTTCATTTTCCGCGTGCGCGAATTCGAGCAGATGGAACTGGAATTCTTCTGCAAACCCGGCACCGACTTCGAATGGTTTGCATATTGGAAAGAATATTGCAAAAATTGGCTTCTCGGCCTCGGCGTCAAAGAAGAAAACCTTCGTCTGCGCGACCACGACCCCGAAGAACTCTGTTTTTACAGCCGCGCAACCACCGACTTCGAGTTTAAATTCCCGTTCGGCTGGGGCGAGCTCTGGGGTATTGCCGACCGCACGGATTACGACCTGAATTGCCATCAGCGCGTAAGCGGCGAAAATATGGATTACGTCGACCCCGTTACGAACGAACGCTACATTCCGTACGTAATCGAACCTTCTCTCGGCGTCGAACGCACGGTGCTTGCTATGCTTTGCAACGCTTATGAGGAAGAAGAACTCGAAAACGACACGCGCGTAGTTCTGCATCTGCATCCCGCGCTCGCGCCGTATAAGGTAGCCGTTCTGCCGTTGCAGAAAAAACTCGGCGAAAAAGGAATGGAAGTTTACCGCACGTTGCAGAAACGTTATTCCGCAACATACGACGAAAGCGCAAGTATCGGAAAACGTTATCGCCGACAGGACGAAATCGGCACGCCATTCTGCGTAACGGTCGATTTCGATACTCTCGAAGACAATACCGTTACCGTCCGCGAACGCGACAGTATGGCGCAAATCAGATTACCCGTCGAAAAACTTACCGAGTATCTCGATAAGGAACTCGAATATTGAACTTAATTTAATAATAAATAATTTAAGGCTCGGTGACGAACCGAGCCTTTTTTAAGGGCGGAAAAAATGTTATTCGGACAATTATTCAGACTTTTGAGAAAGCGCAAAGGCTTTACCAGTCAGCAAATTGCGGACGCTTTGCACGTATCGCGAAGCACGTACAGTCGCTATGAAAACGATTTAAAAGAAGTAGAACCCGATTTTCTTTTATCGGTTGCAGAGTTCTACGGCACTACCGTCGACGATTTTTTAATGTGGCACGCTTATATGAAATCGCCCGACTATCCGTATAACGTCCACGACCTTCAGAATAAGGGAAAATTACCCAAATAATTTTTCGTTAATTAAATTTTTAAGAGCCTCGACGCCGTCGCCGGTTTTTGCGGAGATTACGACGGAATCCTTTATATCGGTTGCAAAACGGACATTGACGTCCGCTTTGTTATAAATGTGAATCACGGGCGTATCTGCTACGCCGAGCGATTTCAGCACGTCGCCTACGACCTTATCCTGCCTTTCGAGATCGGGCGAACTGCAATCCGAAACGTGAAGTATAAGGTCGGCGTATACGGCCTCTTCGAGCGTGCTTCTGAACGCGTCGACGAACTCGTGCGGAAGATTGTCGATAAATCCTACCGTATCGGTCAGAAGATATTCTTTTCCGATATCTACGAAAATCTTTCGGGTAACGGGATCGAGCGTAGCGAACAACTTGTCCTCGGCCGTTACGCCGGCTTTCGTCATCAGATTCATCAACGTAGATTTACCCGCATTGGTATAGCCTACTATCGCCACGGTCTTTATGCCCGATTTTTTACGCCGTTCGCGTCTTAAATCGCGTTCTTTTTTTAAAATCTCGATTCTTTCCGACAATTCGTATATGCTGCGCCTTATTCTCCTTCTGTCCGTTTCGAGTTTGGTTTCGCCGCTGCCTTTCGTGGCAACGCCGCCCGCACCGCCGCCGCCTATTCTCGAAAGAGCTTTTCCCTGACCCAGAAGTTTGGGAAGCGTATATTTCATCATGGCAAGCTGCACTTGCAATTTTCCTTCGTTCGAAGTGGCGTGCTTTGCAAAAATTTCAAGAATAAGCATAGGTCTGTCGATTACTTTTACGCCAAGAAACTCCTCGACGTTGTTAATCTGACTGCCCGTAAGCATATTGTTGAAAATCACGTATTCCGTCGAGCGAATCTGAACGAGCCTTTTGATTTCTTCGAGTTTGCCTTTGCCCGCGCAGAAGTTTTTATCGGGATTCTGTTTTTGTATTATCGCGTCGGTTACCGTCAATCCCATAGTATCGGCAAGCCTTTTCAATTCCGCCGTTTCCGCCTCTGCTTCAGGCGAAGAATTTACGTTGACGAGAATAGCCGTATGTTTTTCGGGCGTGTTCTCCACAATATCGGGAATAACGGATTTTTTTTCAAATTCAGATATTTTAGCAAGCAATTGAGCGTCGTTAAGTACGGATAACGATTTAAAATAAAATTTCTCAACCTTTTTTCCGTTTATAAACGCCGCTTCGATATCGTTGGGTTTGCCGTGCATCACACCCACCGCAACCATCATATCGAGACGCATGGAAGTCAGCGCCGAAGTATCCATTTCGGACAGTTTCCCGCTGCCTCGCGGATGAGTGTGAATACACCTTACTCCCTGAAATCTTTTATCGCTTCTCTTCCGGCCTACGTCTTCGAGATTCACCGACGAACCGTCGCCTACCCCTATGGTCGTTATCCTGCCCGACCGCGTTACGAAAACGCATATTTCGCGATTGATTTTTTCGGTAATATCGGCAACGTCGAAAAGAACCTCTCTGTCAATCAGAAGGTTTTTTTCATAATCGCCCGTCAGAGCGTCCAGCCTGTCGAGCACGGATTTTTTTATGCCTTTTACGTTGCCGTATACCATATTTAAGCCTTGGTAGAATAGTTGGGACTTTCTTTGGTTATCGTTATGTCGTGCGGATGGCTTTCGATAAGCGAAGCGTTGGTAATACGCACGAATTCGGCCGTGGTGCGCAACTCTTCGACGGAATGTTTGCCGCAGTAACCCATACCCGAACGGATACCGCCCACCATCTGATAGACGACGTCCGCCACGCTTCCTCTGTAAGGAACTCTTCCCTCGACTCCTTCGGGAACGAGTTTACGGGCGTCTTCGCAATCCTGAAAATATCTGTCTTTGCTTCCCGCCGCCATTGCCGATATGCTTCCCATACCGCGATAAACTTTAAAACTTCTTCCCTGAAACATTTCGATGTCGCCGGGGCTTTCAAGAGTTCCCGCAAACAGACTGCCTATCATAACCGCCGACGCACCCGCGCCTATCGCTTTTACGATGTCTCCGCTGTATTTTATTCCGCCGTCCGCAATGATTCTTTTGCCGTATTTGTCGGCGACCTCCGCGCAGTCCATCACGGCGGTAACCTGCGGAACTCCGATACCTGCGATTACGCGCGTCGTGCATATACTTCCGGGACCCATACCGACTTTGACGATATCGGCACCCGCTTCGATAAGGTCTCTGGTTGCGGCGGCCGTAGCGACGTTGCCGGCAATAACGGGAAGGCAGGGATATTTCTTCTTGATTTTTCCGACCGTGTCTACGACTATGGCGTTATGTCCGTGCGCCGTATCTACCGCGATAACGTCCACTTTTGCCTTTACCAGTTCGTCGACCCGTTCCATCGTATTGTTTGCAATACCGACCGCCGCTCCCGCAAGCAAACGGCCGTTTTTGTCCTTTGCGGAATTTGGATACTGAATGGCTTTTTCTATGTCCTTGATGGTGATAAGCCCTTTCAGATTAAAGTTTTCGTCTACAATGGGCAATTTTTCTATGCGGTGTTTGCCGAGAATTTGTTTCGCCTCGTCAAGGGTTGTCCCGACGGGCGCGGTAACGAGATTTTCGGAAGTCATCACGTTTCCTATAGGCTGGTTGTAATTCGTCTCGAATTTCAAATCGCGGTTTGTGAGAATTCCTACGAGCTTGCCGTCTTTGGTAATGGGTACGCCGCTGATGCGATATTTCGCCATAAGCGCGACCGCTTCGCTGACGAGGTGTTCGGGGCTGAGAAAGAAAGGGTCGGTAATTACGCCGTGTTCGCTGCGTTTTACTCTGTCGACGTGAGCGGCCTGCTCCTCGATGGAAAGGTTTTTATGGATAATACCTACGCCTCCTTCGCGCGCCATCGCAATCGCCATCTGGTATTCGGTAACCGTATCCATTCCGGCGCTCACGAGCGGTACGTTGAGTTTCAGTCCGTCGGCAAGATTAACCGATAAATCGACGTCTTTCGGAAGCACGTCGCTACGTTGCGGGATAAGCAGGACGTCGTCAAACGTCAATCCTTCTTTTAAAATTTTGGCCATTGTACACCTCACTTATATAAATTTTTTCAAAAAATTGTAAATTTTTTTATATATTATAGTATTTAGTTATTATTGTCAACGGATTTGGACGCTTTTCGCGAACGCTTTTTCAAAAAAACCGATATGCTCAATGCGATTACCGCAAGACATCCCATACCGGATACGAGAGGATAAAAATATTCAATTAAACTTTCAAACGAAAACAGAATTATAAAAGGCACCGACGTAATAAAAACAAAGACGATAGCCGCCGTTTTACGTTTGAAAACGGGAGATATTATGTCCGCGGCCGTCTCGAGTGCCGAAACCATGGTTGTGAATACGGCAAGCAAAATAACGATACCGGCGGCATATTTCAGCGAATGGGATTCGGCAACCGTAAACATCGGCATTTCACCGCCGCTTTTCCTGACTGCAAGCGTAATCATCGCCAATAACGCCGCCATTACGACGCCCGAACATATTCCCGCAGTCGCTATCGTCTTTTTATCCGCGTTTCTGCCCAAGCGCACCATTATTCCCATTGACAGAACGATATTCATTGCGGAATAGGTTACGGAATTCAGAAAGTTCAGCCGACCACCCGGTTCATAAGGCGCGCTCTTTAAAAAAATAACGGTAATCAACGCCATTATGACAGGTACGGCGACACCGTTAAGTATTTTCATAAATTTAAGACCGTTGACGGATATAAAAGCGGCAAGTACAACCCATATAATTCCCGTATATCCGATACCGAACGTTTTATAAAACAGAGTTTCCGCGCCCGAAAACATTGCTATAAAAGTGACGTATGCGCATATATACATACAGGCGTCGTAGAATAATTCCGCCTTTTTTCCCGAAAAGATTCCGTCGCCGTCAAACGAAACGCTTGCGCCCACGCGCATAAAATAAGCGCAGAACAATCCGAGCGTCAATCCTGCGAGTACGGGCACCGAAATATCGCTGTTTCCGAAATATAACAATACTTCCTGACCCGTCGCAAAACCGGCGCCTATTACGGTGCCTATAAACACGGCGGCGCACTTAAGACCGTCTTTCATAAAATAACCCTATGCATTGCGGCATAGGGTTATTCTGAAATTATCCGAAGCAACGAAGATTATTCAGTTTTTATTGTTTCCGGGATTTTCTTCGGGTCCGTCGTCAATATGATTCATATATTTATAATACGGGTCGTCCGAAAAATCTTTTTCGACGTCCATCTCGCCCCCGAGCTCCTCGACGGCGTTGCGGATTTCGACGTACTCAACGTAATTCACGTCGAATTCGGCGGCGAAACTCTTCAGTATATCGATTGCGGCAGGGTCGCCGTAACTGCCGAGAAGACCCGCGTAAAGAGGAACGTCTTCGGCGCGCTGCAACATGGTTATTAGCCAGTAAAAGACCTCTTTCCTTCCTTTGAAATTCGACAGAACTTCCACAAGGATTCCCTGATTCTTTTCGGGAACGCCGTTAATGACGTCAAGTATCTTTTCGGGAACGCAATCGTCTCCTTCCGAAAGGAATTCGTAAGCGACGTTTTTTACTTCGTCGCGGATTTCGTCGTTGGTAAGAACGGAAATAAACACGTCCTCGACCTCGTCGCCGCCTTTTTCGGCCAGCAATTTTACGCCGAGCATGTTTGCGTCGGGGTTCTGCTCGTACAAAAGTCCCGTAAGATACTCCGTTGCTTCGGGGTCTGTGATAAGAGCGTCGCAAACGGTATCGGTAACTTCTACGTTTTCGTCGAGACACGTCGATACGTATTCGGTAAGTTCGCGGTTTTTTTGTAATTCGCGTACGTATTCTTTCGGCGTTTTGCCGTCGAGCGTTCTGACTTTCGTGTTTTCGAATTTTTCGAAAAGCAGTCCGAGGTCGTTTTCGAGAGCCTCGTGAGAGTTATACTTTTCTTTGTTTTTTTTCACGGCTTCGGCAACGTACAATTCGAAAAGTTTATCAAGATTTTCAAATTTCGTATTCATCGTCTATCCTCCCGAAAAGTTCCAGACATTTTCCGTACGCTTCGTCCTGAAGCGTCAGCGGCGATTTATTTGAAGTTTTATGAAGAGACATATCGTATAAAGCGTTTCTGACCGCAAGAAAATTGTCGATATCCATAACGTCTCTTACGGTTTCGCGGGGGCTTTTTTCGCTTAACATGAACGAAGACATTCTTCTCAGTCTTTCCGTCAGCGCGATGATAGCGGGTTTTAAGTTGTTCTCGGACATTATAATCTGAGCATACGCAAGATACGCGCCGTGGACGATAACGTCCGTGAGACCTTTCTCCCATCCGTAAGACGGCATTTCTGCGATTTTCAGTCTGTCGCCGACAGAGACGTAAACTTTTTTCGGCGCGCATTTATCAAGATACACCGCAAGTACGAGCGTCTTAAGATATGCCGACGCGTCGTGGTGCAAAAGAATTTTTTCGTAAAGACGGGTAAGTCGCGCCGAAGAATAGAAGGACAATGCGGTAACGACGGTATAGACGTTTCTGTCGCTTTCGTTAAGCAACAGAAATTCAAGATTTTTGCAGGCGTCTTTGTTATATTTAAGATAAGCCGTAAATTTTTTCCCGTCCTGTAAAGCAAGTTTGATTTCGTTGAGAAGACGCACTCTTTTAATCTGAATTTCGATTTCGCCGTAGGACATAAGGCCGCCTTCGTGCGAATTTATTTTATCGAGCATAAGCTGCGCTTCGAAATTGTCGGGATAAAGACGCAAAACGTCGAGAAAAGTCGCGCGCGCGGCCTTAATTTCGCCTATGTTGTACTGCGCCTTTCCCAGAAGTATCAGAAGCTGTGGCTGATAAGGAAATTCGGGCAGCACGTTTTCAACGGAATTAAGCACGCCTTCGTGGTTCATCGCAAGCCTGCATGCGTCGAGTTTTACCATATATTCCATCGAGTTTTTTGGCTTTACGGCGTCAATTTCTTTGTATATTCTGTCCGCTTCCTCGTTTTCTTCAAGCAGTTTAAGCGAAATATAATAGTAGCATTTCAGAGAAAAATCGTCGGGAAGTCCTTCCATAGCAATTTCCGCGGCAGTGCGCATAGACGATAATCTGTTTAGCGCAAGATAGCACATGACCTTGTTTTTGTGAGCTATGAAATAATATTTTCCGTTTTTGCGCGTTATTTTATCAAGCAGAACAAGAGCGTCTTCGGGTTTGCCTTCCGAAAACAGTCTGAATGCGTTGCGAATGTTTTTTTCACATTCGTCGTCAGGCATGGGATATACCTGTCTGAATCCTATTCCGGTGCGCCTTTTCGACGGTTTTTTTTCTTCGTCGTCGGTTTCGTCGTTAAAATCGAGAAGCTTCTCCATAAGCTCGCCGAACTTTATAATATCGTCGTTTTCTCCCTGAAACCCTGTTGCGAAAATATTTCCGATGCTTTTTGCGTCGCGCCTGAGAGCGAGATTTTCTCCTCCTTTTTCGCGCCTGTCGACAATAAGTCTGAAATTTCTTTTTACATCGCCGGAATTATTATCGCCATTGACAAACAGCGACTCGCCGTCCTCGTTTTCGACGCTGAGAAACTCCGAAAAATCATAATCCACGTCGAAGGAATCCTTATAATATTTTGCTTCGCGGAATTTTCCGCGGCACATCATATTTGAAATTATACCTTTAATCGCGTCGGTATCGCCAGTGTTGCGATATACCTCCATATACTTTTCGTCGCTTGTTTCGAAGTCGTTCATTTCGGCGTAAATTCTTGCGACGAGCATGCCAGCGTCGACGTTTCCGGGGTCTTTTTCAAGTACGGCGTTCAGAAGCGGCAACGCTTCGAAATAGTTTTCGTCGTCGTAAAAATCCTCGGCCCGTTCCAGCTTATATTCGTTTGTATCGTCAAACTTAATAATATCCGCCATAATCGCTTTTCAACCTTCTGCGCACGAAAACAGCGCGTCAAGTTCTTTTTCCGTAAACTTATATTTTTTATTGCAGAACTGACAGGTAAGTTCGACAAAGCCGTTCTGTCTGCAAATATCGTAAGCCTCGTCCTTTCCGAGCGACAATACAATTTGCTCGATACGGCTTCTCGAGCAGGTGCATTCGTAAGTCGGACGTATATCGGGCAAAGGGAATACGTCGTAAGACGAAAAATACTTTTCAATGATTTCGTCGACGGTATTTTCTTTCAGAAGAGCGCTTACTCTCGTGAAATTCGCGACGGTTTTTTCCATTTCCGATATCCACTCGTCTTTACAGCCCGGCATAATCTGAACGAATATTCCTCCGGCCGCAAGACATTCGCCGTCTCCCGCGAGTACGCCAAGCGCAACCGACGACGGTTGTTGTTCGGAAACGGTAAAATAGTAGGCGAAGTCGTCGGCGATTTCGCCGTCGATAATCGGACTTCTTCCCGAATAAGGTTCCTTCAGTCCGAGGTCTTTTATAACGCTTATATATCCTTCGCGACCGACCGCGCCGCCTACGTCGAGTTTGCCGGCGGAATTAAGAGCAAGTTCGACCCGAGGATTCTCGACGTAACCGCGCACTTTCGCGCCGTAATCGCCAAGCACCACTATTCTTCCGAGAGGACCGCCGCCGTTTACGGTAATCGACAGTTTCTGCGCTTCGTCTTTCAGTTGTTCGCTCATAAACGCGCCTACTACGAGGGTACGCCCTAGCGCCGCCGCCGCCGTACGGGACAGCGAATGAATTTTTATCGCTTTATCGACCGTTTCTCTTGCGTCGATTACGCTTACGAGAACGGTTTTATCGAAAATCATAAACCTTTTGAAAACATCCATTATTTTTTTGCCACCGCAACGAGCCTGTTATCGCTTTCGTTGAATTTTTTGAATTTTTCGTTGAAAAACTCCGTTTTAAAACCCGCCCCTTTCAATGCAGCCGCAATTTCCGAAGCCTTGTGAACGTATTGCGTTTCCGTTTCGTCGGAACGCTTATACGAATCGCCTTGTTTTTCGAAAAAAGTCAATTCCATTTTAACCTTATCGCCTTTCAGAGAATTCTGCCAGAAATAAGTCAGATTTTCGTTGTCCTCGAAAAAGAGATTATTGCCGAGAACGTGTTTTAACTTGTGTTCGGAACTTATATCGAAAACGAAAACTCCTCCGTCGTTAAGAAGCGCGTAAATTGTCGAAAACACTTTTGACAGATTATTCGGTCTGACGTAATTAAAGCCGTCGCAGACGGCCGTAACGAAATCGCGTTTTTTAATTGTTCCGATATTGTTCAGGTCACAGACGAAAAAGGGAATATTCAATCTTTGACGGTGCGCTTTCCCGACGGCTTTTTCCAGCATTTCGGGCGAAACGTCGCACCCTGCGACGTCGAAACCTCTTTTTTTCAGGCGCACGGTCATTTCGCCGCTGCCGCAGGCCATATCGTAACCGTCGGTAAGTCCCGTCAGTTTTCCGGCAAGAAAAGCCTCGTACGCGTCGTAGTCGAAATCGGTCATAAGACCGTCGTAATACTTTGAAAGTATCTCGTACAAATTATTTTTTTCTCCCGTTTCCGCCTTTATTGTTTTTGTGATTCTTCGTATTTACAACCTCGACGGGCTTGTCCTGTATCGGGGAAATCTCGTCTTTAACGGGATTTACGGCAACGCCGTCGGACTTCTTTTTTTTGTTTTTATTCTTAACGGCGGAATTCTTGTTTTCTTCCATTATGTACAGCGGCGTCAGAACGCTGTCCAGCGCCCACTGCGAAAACGCAGTGAATATCAATCCGTAAAGAATGAGTCCGACCATCATCAACAATACGATAATCACAATCAGAATAGCTGCATTGTTTATGAATAACAGCGCGACAGGTACCAGACAAATCAGGAAAAGAGGAAGCCCTATCGGCGCTAATTTTATGCTGAAAATCAAGGCGTCTTTAACTTGTTTGAAGAACGGCAAATCCACTTCCGCAAGCAAAGGAAGCAGCTGCATATTGACGTATAAAAGCAAAAATTCCGCGATGCATACGAATATCAGCATTGCCCAATGGCCGCCCGTTACCGCTCCGACCGCGCGAAGTTTCAGAAAATATATAACGGTGCTTCCGAGCGCAAGTACAAGAAGAGCGTTTACCGTCATTACGATAAGGTATTTCCACCAGAATTTCTTAACGCCTCTGAAAAACGGTTTCGTAACTTTTTCGATTTTTTCGCCCCACATGAAGGATTTGATGACGCTGAACGCACCCGCCATACCTATGGAAGTGACGATTATCGCAGGAACAAGCAGATACAGAACGAACTGATAGGCGTCGTACACCGCAAGTTGAGCCTGAACAAGCGTATCGGCTCCTCCGGGATATGCCATTCCTATGTTGCCCATAAAATCGAACCCGGAAACCGCAAGTCCCGCAAAATAATTCGTGCACCAGTAGACTACGAAAAAGAACGGCAACGCAAACAGCAGAAACCAACAGTTGTTTCTCATAAGCGGACTCGATTCCGCCCGGAAAACGTCGAAAACCTGTTTGACTCTGCCGCGCGGATAGGGGCCCTTAGGCTCCTCGCCTCTTATTTCGGGGCCGAGCGAAAGTTTTTTATATAACGGACTCAGGTCCTGTGCGTTTTTTTTGTTTTTAGATACGTTTTTGTTTTTTGCGGACATCGTTTGCTCCATAACCGTATTGTTTTTTAATTTTACACTATAAAAAGAAATATATCAACAAAAAACAAGCCGAATTAGCGCCTATATTGTCACATTAACGCCAAAAATAATATTATATAGAAAAAGGTTGATTGACAAACTCTCTTTCGTTTGCTATTATAGTAAACTAATAAAGAGGGGCGCTTACGCCCTCTTTTTCATACTTTCCGGAGGTTGATATGAAAAAATACAACGTAGCCGTAGTAGGCGCAACCGGCATGGTCGGAAATAAATTTTTAGAAGTTCTGTCCGAAAGAAACCTGCCCGTGGAAAACTATTATCTTTACGCAAGCGCGAAAAGCGCGGGAAAAGTTATCGATTTTATGGGAAAACCGCACACAGTTATCGAACTGACGCGCGAAAACGTCGTCGATAAAAAAATAGATATCGCTCTTTTTTCGGCAGGCGCTGCCGTAAGCCGCGAATTTGCGCCCGTATTTGCCGAAAACGGCGCCGTGGTCGTCGATAACAGCAGTTGCTGGAGAATGGACGACGACGTTCCTCTCGTCGTGCCCGAGGTGAATCCCGAGGACGTCAGATGGAATCACGGTATTATCGCCAATCCGAATTGCAGCACAATTCAGGCTATGGTTGCATTAAAACCCCTTCACGACAAATATACTATTAAACGCGTGGTATACAGCACCTATCAGGCGGTATCGGGCGCGGGCGTGCAGGGTTATCTCGACCTCAAAGACGGCGTCAACGGCGTACCTCCCAAAAAATTCAATCACCCTATTTTCGCCAACTGCCTGCCTCAGATTGATTCCTTCCTCGATAATCACTATACCAAGGAAGAGATGAAAATGATAAACGAAACGCGCAAAATACTTCACGCACCCGATATGCGCATTACCGCAACCACCGTACGCGTTCCCGTTTTCCACGGCCATTCGGAAAGCATTAACGTAGAATTCGAAAAGCCGTGCGACCTTGAAGGAGTTTTCGATTGTCTGAAGAACGCGCCGGGACTCGTTGTCATCGACGATATCGAAAACTGCAGATACCCGATGCCCGTCGATATCGAAAATACCGACCCCGTTTACGTCGGTCGCGTCCGCATCGACGACAGCGTCGAAAGCGGAATAAACATCTGGTGCGTTGCGGACAATATCAGAAAAGGCGCCGCAACCAACACCGTCCAGATTGCCGAATTACTGATAAAGGAGAACCTGATAAAATAAAAAAATCAATATGATAAGAGGTGAAAATGTCAATATTCAAAGGTTGCGCGACAGCGCTCGTTACCCCGTTCGACGAAACGGGAGTGGACTTTTACTCTTTTGAACGTTTTCTCGATTTTCAGCTTGAAAACGGAATTGACGCACTCGTAGTCCTCGGTACCACCGGCGAATCCGCCACGATGACCGAGGAGGAAAAAATCAGAACGGCAGACTTTGCGATAAAACACGTACGCGGCCGCGTGCCGGTAATCGTGGGCACGGGTTCCAACAATACCCGCGAAGTCGTCAGATACAGCAGAATTATCGAATCATTGGGCGCCGACGCACTTCTCGTCGTTACGCCCTTTTATAATAAATGCACGCAAAACGGACTGATTGAGCATTATCTGACAGTTGCGGACGCCGTAAAAACTCCCATCGTTTGTTATAACGTGCCTACCCGCACGGGCGTAAACATTCTGCCCGAAACTTTCAGAACGATAGCGGGACATAAGAACATATGCGCAATTAAGGAAGCGTCGGGGAATATCGAACAGATTTCCGAAACCATAAGGCTGTCGCAGGGGCTTGCCGAAGTCATATCGGGAGACGACGGTCTGACGGTTCCATCGATGTGCATGGGAGCGACGGGCGTAATCTCCGTGGCTTCAAACGTTTTTCCGTCGTTCGTACGCGAAATGACGGCGCTTGCCCTTAAAGGAGATTTCGACAACGCGTCTAAAATGCAACTTAAACTTAATCCGCTCGTCAAGGGTCTTTTTTGCGAAGTCAATCCGATTCCCGTCAAATACGCATTATCTAAACTCGGATATATAAAGAATATTTTACGCCTTCCTCTTACGCCCGTCACAAAGGCGGATTCCGACAAAATCGATACTTTAATAAACGATTTTATAAATTAAAATATGATAAGAGTTATTCTGAACGGAGCGTGCGGCAGAATGGGGCGCAGTTTTGCGACGCTGTGCGAAAATACCGCGGATATATTTATCGTAGCGGGCGTCGACGAAAATACGAAGACTGCGCGTCACAGTTTTCCCGTTTACGACGATATCGGAAAAATCAGAGTCCCCGCCGACGTAATCGTGGATTTTTCGGTTCCCGCCGCCCTCGACCGTATACTTCGTTATGCGCTTGACAACAATCTTAAACTTCTCGTCGCAACTACGGGACACAGCCGTTCTCAACTTAACGATTTGCGTTTAGCGTCCGAAAAAATCGCCGTTTTCAAAGCGGCAAATTTAAGCGTCGGCATATCGGTTTTATCAAGACTCGCCGCGATTTGTGCAGACGCTCTGACGGATTTCGACGCGGCGATTACCGAAACACACCATAAAAATAAGCTCGACGCTCCGTCGGGCACCGCGCTTATGCTTAAGAATTCCATAACTTCGTCGGGTCCTCCGTCCCGCGCCGTATGCATCAATTCGATAAGAGGCGGCACGGTAACCGGAAAACACGAAGTGGTTTTTTTGGGTAATTACGAAACGATTACGATAACGCACGAAGCGACCTGCAAAGACGTTTACGCCTTAGGCGCGATACGCGCAATCAGATTTCTTTCGTCCGAAACGGCGGGTTTTTATACACCCGACGACCTTTTTATGACAAACTCCGGAAACTGAATCCCGTCCTTCCCTCTATTTTTCAGAGGCTTCGTGTTCGCAATAGGCGCAAAACACCTTTCCCGTTTTATCCTTGTAAAACAGGCGGGACAGTTCCTGTTCGCACTCGCAGATGCAATGCGGATTCGTACAATCGTATTTATCGGAAACGAAAGTATTTTCCTGAAACGCTCCGTCGTTCTTTTCGGACGACTTGTTTTTTTCAAGCATCTTGAGAATAAGCGCCATACGCATCAGTTTTCCGTTTACGGTCTGTCTGAAATAGCACGCTCTCGGGTCGTCGTCGACTTTAACCGATATTTCGTTCACTCTCGGCAACGGGTGCAGAACGATTGTCTCCTTGCCCGCAAGACGCATTTTTTCTTCGGTAAGTATATACGAATCTTTCAGCCTTTCGTACTCTTCCTCGCTTCCGAACCGTTCTTTCTGAATTCGGGTCATATACAATACGTCAAGGCTGCCGATATTATCCTCAAGGGATTCGCTTTCGATATAAGAAATCCCCTTTTCTTCGATATAATCACGCTTTACAAACGAAGGCAGTTTCAGTTCCTCGGGAGAAATCAGCACGAATTCGACTCCCTTATAGCGCGACATCGCCGATATCAGCGAATGAACGGTTCTTCCGTATTTAAGGTCGCCGCAAAAACCGATTTTAAGATTTTCAAACCCGCCCTTCTCGCGGTATATCGTCAGCATGTCGGCAAGGGTCTGCGTGGGATGATAATGTCCGCCGTCTCCCGCGTTTATGACGGGCACCGACGAATGCCGCACGGCGACGTAAGGAGCGCCTTCTTTCGGATGTCTCATCGCGATAATATCGACATATCCGGACACCACTTCGACGGTATCGGCGACGCTTTCGCCCTTTGCAGCCGACGAAGTATTCGCTCCCGCTACGCTCACGACGCCGCCTCCGAGAGAGAGCATTGCCGTTTCGAAACTGAGTCGCGTCCTCGTGGAAGGTTCGAAAAACAGCGTTGCGAGAATTTTATGCTTGCAGGCGTCGCGGTATTTATCGGGATTTGCGTCTATATCCTCGGCAGTCGCGATAAGTTCTTCGATTTCCTTTTCCGATAAATCGAGAATATTTAAAAGATTTTTCATATTTTTCCTCTGTTCATTCAAGAGTTACGCTTTTATCCAGCTTTCGTCCGAAGGATTATCCCTGAACGCAATCAGTCTTTTAACGTGGGACGGCGCGACGTATCCTTCTTCGGCCGCCGCTTTCGCAACCTCGTCGAAATTCGTTAAACTGACGTTTCTAACGTTTTCTGCGGCAAGTCTTTCCGCGCCGCGCTTCATCCCATAGGTAAAAATACTTACGATTCCCAGCACGTTTGCGCCTTCCTCTTTCAGTGCGTCGACGACTTCCATCACGCTGCCGCCCGTAGAGATTAAATCCTCGACGACAACGACTTTCTGACCTTTTTCGAGTTTTCCTTCGATACGGTTCTGCCTTCCGTGGTCTTTTGCGCCCGAACGGACGTAACCCATCGGCAGATTGAGTATATGCGCGGTAATGGCGGCGTGCGCTATGCCGGCCGTCGACGTCCCCATAAGGACTTCGGCTTCGGGATATTCCCTTTTTATCGTTTCCGCAAGGGCGTTTTCAACGTCGTTCCTCACCTCGGGCGCGGTAAGCGTAAGACGGTTGTCGCAATATACGGGGCTTTTAATGCCGCTTGCCCAGACAAAGGGCTCGTCGGGACGGAAAAACACGGCCCCTATTTTTAAAAGGTCTTTTGCAATGATTTTTTCTGTATTCTCCATAAAAACACTCTCCTTTTCGCGGTTATCTTCCCAAAAATTCTTTCAGACAACGTTCGTATGCCTTAACGGGGTCGGAAGCAGCCGTAACGGGTCTGCCGACAACGATATAATCCGACCCGAGTTCCCTTGCTCTTTCAGGGGTGGCAATGCGTTTCTGGTCCCCTTGTTCGCCTTCGGGAAAACGTACGCCGGGCGTAACGGTAAGAAAACCGTTTCCGCAGAATTCGTGCACTTTTCCCGCTTCGAGCGGCGAACACACTACGCCGTCAAGTCCCGCGTTTTTTGCGTTTAAGGCATAACTTTTTACGGTATTTTCCATCGTATCGCCTATTAGAAGTTCGTTTTTCAAAGCGTCCTCGTCGGTGCTTGTAAGTTGCGTTACCGCAATCAGCAGGGGTCTCGTCCCGTCCTCTCTCGTAAGCCCTTTCAGGGCGGCCCTCATCATACGGCTCGTGCCTGCGGCGTGCAGATTGCACATATCGACTTCCAGCGACGACAGCACTCTCATCGCCTTTTCGACCGTATTTGGAATATCGTGCAACTTTAAATCGAGAAAAATTTTGTGTCCTCTTTTCTTGATTTCCCTCACAATCGACGGCCCTTCGGCGTAATAGAGTTCCATCCCTATTTTGACGAAAGGCTTTTCGTCGCCGAACCTATCGAGAAACGCATAAGTTTCTTCCGCGCTTTTAAAATCGAGCGCGATAATTACGTCTTCAGCCATTGTGTGCTCCTCCTATGATATCTTTCAGACTGTTTATGCCGTATTTTTCCATAACCGCGGGCAACGCTTCGACAATCTCCTTCGAGGCGTACGGGTTTATAAGATTGGCGGTGCCTACTCCTACCGCGCTTGCCCCCGCAAGCATCATTTCGACAACGTCTTCGGCACAGGAAACTCCGCCCATTCCGATAATCGGAATTTTCACCGCCTCGTAAACCTGATAAACCATTCGCAACGCAACGGGAAAAACGCCCTTTCCCGAATAACCCGCTATTTTATTTGCCACAACGGGCTTTTTGCTTTTCAGGTCGACGCGCATTCCCGTCATAGTGTTGATAAGCGAAATTCCGTCCGCACCGCCGTCCTCGCACGCTTTTGCGACGGATACTATATCGGTAACGTTTGGCGTGAGTTTCATGTAAACGGGCTTTTCGGTAACGCTTTTCAGTCTTTTAACTATATTATAAACGTTTTCGCAGGAAGTGCCGTGGGCCATTCCCCCGTCTTTGACGTTCGGGCAACTCACGTTGATTTCGAGAATTCCGACCTGTTCTTCTTTCCCGAAAGCCTCGGCAAGTCTTGCGTACTCGTCGATATTCGCTCCTCCAAGATTTGCTATTACCTTTTTCCCGAAATATTTTTTCATTTCGGGAAGTTCCTCCGATATGACGTGCTCCATACCGGGATTCTGCAGACCGATAGAATTTATGATTCCCGCAGGACATTCGGCTATTCTCGGCGTAGGATTTCCGAATCGCGGTTCGACCGTCGTACCCTTGAACGAGAACGTGCCGAGTATATTGATATCGTACAATTCCGCAAATTCTTTGCCGTATCCGAAGGTGCCGCTTGCGGGTATTACGGGATTATCCAGCTCCCACCCCGATAAGGTAACTTTTGTGTCTACCATATGATTTCTCCTCTTTTCAGCACGGGACCGTCCTTGCAGATACGTTTGCTGCCGTATTTTGTCTTACACGAACATCCCATACACGCGCCGAAGCCGCAACCCATGCGCTCCTCAAAACTGTATTCGCCGTCCGATTTTACCGTTTTCTCGACCGCTTTGAACATAGCCTCCGGCCCGCAGGCATAAAAATAGGTATAGTCGAGTTTTCCGATTACGTCGGTAACGTAACCTTTTATACCGTAGCTTCCGTCGACCGTCGTTACGTGCGTTTCGGCGCCTGCCGCCTTGAATTCGTCCTCGTAAAATACCTCGTTACGGCTGTTGAATCCAAGCACCGCAACCGGACGCGCGCCCGCTCTGACGAGCGCCTTGCAAAGCATATACATAGGAGGCACGCCGGCTCCGCCGCCTATCAGAAGCGGTCTCTTCCCTCCCGCGCCGACGTCGTATCCGTTGCCGAGCCCCGAAAGGACGTCCATCGTTTCTCCCGGGCGTATACGGCTCATTATTTCCGTTCCTTTTCCTACCGTTTTATATACGACCGTCAAAATTCCGTTTTCGACGTCGCACACGGATATAGGCCTGCGAAGATAGCATCCTTCAACCGCAAAATTCACGAATTGTCCCGGTGCGGTTATCGATGAAAAATCCCCGCTTAAACGCATTTCATAAGTGTTTTCCGCTATTTTCGCGTTTCCTGTTACCTTTGGAAAAATTCTTTCCACGACTTAACTCCTTTTTAAATTTTTCTGTATTAAAAGCACTTTATCGCCGATAAACAGTTCGTTAACTGTCGATTGTGGAAACACAAAGCGTAGTTTCTTCCAGCACGTCCAGCAATACCCGCACCGTATCGAGCGCGGTAAAGGTGGTGATATTGTTTTCTATAGCGGTTTTTCTGATGAGATATCCGTCGTTGCTTACGCTGTTTTTCGAGACGTCTCCGGTATTTATTACATAGGCGATATGTCCCTGTCTCAGCGCGTCGGGAATGTCGTGCGAACCGTCGCTGATTTTTTTAAGAACGCGCGTTCTTATGCCGTTTTTCTTCAGAAACGCCGCGGTCCCTCCCGTTGCCTCGATATTGAAACCGAGATTATAAAATCTTCGCACGAGAGGCAACGCTTCCTCTTTGTCCTTATCGCAGACCGTAACGAGTACGGTGCCGTAATTATGCAGTTTCATACCCGACGCCTGCAACGCCTTATACAGCGCGCGATTGAGTTTGTCGTCGTAGCCGATTGCCTCGCCCGTCGATTTCATTTCGGGCGAAAGATATGCGTCGAGACCTCTTATCTTCGAGAACGAGAATACCGGCACTTTAACGTATCTCCGTTTCTTTTCCTCGGGATAAATTCCGAAAATGCCCTGCTCTTTAAGGCTCTTTCCGAGGATTACTTCTGTTGCGATATCCGCAAGGGAATATCCCGTAGCTTTGGACAGGAACGGCACGGTGCGCGACGAACGCGGGTTAACCTCGATAATATAAACTCTGTCCTGTTTGTCCACTATAAACTGAATGTTGAAAAGCCCCACTATGCCGATTGCAAGCCCCAGTTTTTTCGCATATTCGAGTATCGTGCCCTTTACTTTATCGGAAATACTGAAAGGAGGATAAACGCTTATGCTGTCTCCGCTGTGAACGCCCGTTTTCTCGACGAGTTCCATTATTCCCGGAACGAAAACGTCCCTGCCGTCGCACACGGCATCGACCTCGACTTCTTTTCCGACGATGTATTTGTCCACGAGGACGGGTTTTTCCTCGCTTATCTCGACCGCCGTCTGCAAATATCTGCGAAGTCCTTCCTCGTCGGCTACAATCTGCATTGCGCGCCCGCCGAGAACGAACGAGGGACGTACGAGAACGGGATATCCCGCTTCCTCTGCCGCTTTGACGCCGTCCTCGACGTTTGTAACCGCTCTTCCGACGGGTTTCGGAATATCGAGTTTTTCAAGCAGTTTTTCAAAAATATCGCGGTCCTCCGCCTTATCGATGGCGTCGCAATCGGTTCCTATTATGTTCACGCCGTTTTCTTTAAGCGATTCGGCAAGATTTATTGCCGTCTGTCCTCCGAGAGACGCAATCACTCCGTACGGTTTTTCAAGATCGACGACGTTCATGACGTCCTCGGGCGTAAGCGGCTCGAAGTACAGTTTATCCGAAGTCGTGTAGTCGGTTGAAACGGTCTCGGGGTTATTGTTGATTATGATTGCCTCGTAACCCGCTTTTTTTATGGTCTGCACCGCGTGCACCGTCGAATAATCGAATTCCACGCCCTGCCCGATACGTATAGGTCCCGCGCCGAGAACGACGATTTTCTTTTTTCCGCCGTCGGTTTTCGCATCGTTTTCCCGTCCGTCATAGGTGGAATAATAGTAAGGTATATATGCGTCGAATTCCGACGCGCACGAGTCGATTGCCTTATATACGGGCAATATTTCGTTCTTTTTACGCATCGAACGCACGGTTTTTTCGTCCGTATTCCACAATCTTGCCACCGCTTTATCCGAAAATCCGTATTTTTTACATTCTTTAAGCGTTCCTACGTCCATAGGATTTGCTTTCGCTTCGTTTTCGAGCGCTACGATATGCGCGATTTTCGATATGAAAAACCTATCGGTTTGCGTAATGCGGGCTATATCCTTTTCGTCCGCTCCTCTGCGCAACAGTTCGGCAATCATAAACAATCTGTCGTCCGTCGCCTCTTTCACGTATTCCCACAGTTCGGAAAGGGTCATCGATTCGGCCTTGCGGGAAAACAGGTGATACGCGCCGATTTCAAGCGAACGCACCGCTTTAAGAAGACTTTCCTCGAAGTTTCTTCCCACGCTCATTACTTCTCCCGTAGCCTTCATCTGCGTTGAAAGACGATTGCTCGCGCCCGCAAACTTATCGAACGGGAAACGTGGCATTTTAGTTACCACGTAATCGAGCGACGGCTCGAAACATGCGGGAGTATTCGGAAGTTGAATTTCGTCGAGAGTAAGTCCGACTGCTATTTTTGCCGACACTCTCGCAATGGGAAACCCGCTTGCCTTGCTTGCAAGCGCCGACGAACGGGACACTCTCGGATTAACCTCGATAACGTAATAATCGAAGGAGTTCGGGTCAAGTGCGAACTGTACGTTGCATCCTCCCTCTATTTTCAGCGCCCTTATTATTTTCAGCGCGCTGTTGCGGAGCATCTGATACTCTTTGTTGGTAAGCGTCTGACTGGGACAAACGACGACGGAATCTCCCGTGTGAACGCCTACGGGGTCGACGTTTTCCATATTGCAGACCGTTATCGCGGTATCTGCCGAATCCCTTATGACTTCGTATTCGATTTCTTTGAAACCTTTTACGCTTTTTTCAATCAACACCTGTCCTACGGGCGATAATTCGAGCGCGTTTTCAAGCAGCGCGGACAGTTCGTTTTCGTCGGACGCAAATCCACCGCCCGTGCCGCCGAGCGTGAACGCGGGACGAAGAACGACGGGAAAACCTATTCTTTTTGCCGCGGCAATGCCCTCTTCGAAACTTTCGGCAATTTCGGAAGGACACACCGGTTCGCCTATTCTTTCGCACAGTTCTTTGAACAATTCACGGTCCTCTGCCGTTTCTATGCTTTCGCTTTTGGTGCCGAGAAGTTCGACGCCGCATTCTTTAAGCACGCCTTTTTTCTCAAGTTGCATCGCAAGATTGAGTCCCGTCTGCCCGCCTATGCCCGGTATAATCGCGTCGGGTCTCTCGTAACGAATGATTTTAGCCGTGTATTCGAGGGTCAGAGGCTCCATATATACCTTGTCGGCAATCATCGTATCCGTCATAATGGTGGCCGGATTCGAGTTGCACAGCACGACCTCGTATCCCTCTTCTTTAAGCGCTATGCAGGCCTGCGTTCCCGCATAATCGAATTCCGCGGCCTGACCTATCACGATAGGGCCGCTGCCGATTACCATAATCTTTTTCAAATCCTTTCTGTTGGGCATAGTTTTATTTCCTTTTCATCATTTTTACGAATTGGTCGAACAAATAGCCGCTGTCCTCCGGGCCGGGCGCGCTTTCGGGATGATATTGCACCGAAAACACTCCGTCTTTTTCGCAACGCAATCCTTCGACCGTACCGTCAAGCAGGTTTACGTGCGTGATTTCAAGCCCCGTGCCGTCAATTGACGACGCGTCCACGGCGTAACTGTGATTCTGCGACGTGATTTCGACTTTGCCGGTAAGAAGATTCTTGACGGGATGATTGCCTCCTCTGTGGCCGAATTTGAGTTTATACGTTTTCGCGCCGTACGCGAGAGCAATCATCTGATGTCCGAGACAAATACCGAAAACGGGAATTTTCCCTTTCATCTTTTTCACGAGTTCTATGACGGGCGTAACGTCGACGGGGTCTCCGGGACCGTTTGACAAAAACAGTCCGTCGGGTTTCATCTTTTCAATCTGCGAAGCCGGCGTGTCGTACGGAAAAACCGTAACGTCGCAACCTCGCTTGTTGAGAGAACGCAATATGTTCAGTTTGATTCCGCAGTCAATCGCCGCGACTTTATATTTCGGATTTACAGCGGGCGAAAGCCAAGGTTTTACGGTGGATACGGTAGAAACGGCGTCCTTTCTTTCGGGCGTCACGGATATTCTTTTCAGCCCCTCCTCAACGCTCACGTCTGCGGAAGTTATAATTCCTTTTCTGCTTCCGAAATCGCGGATGCTTCTTGCGAGTTTGCGCGTATCTATCCCCTCGATTCCGGGAATACCGCACTCCTCGAGCCATTCCGACAGCGTCTTTTCACTGCGGAAATTAGAAGGCTCGTCGTTATATTCGGACACTATCAGCGCGCCGAGCGTAGGCGTTACCGTTTCGTTATCGTCTTTATTTATGCCGTAATTCCCGATTAAAGGATAAGTCGCAACCACTCCCTGAAAAGTATACGACGGGTCCGAAACGATTTCCTGATACCCCGCCATAGAAGTGTTGAAAACTATTTCAAGCACTCTTTCCTCTTTCGCGCCGAAAGCGTAGCCGTAATATTCGCTTCCGTCCTCCATTATAAGTTTTCTATCATACTGTCTTGCCATACGACCTTCCCTCCGCATACCGTCAAAATGCATTTTCCATATACTTCTTCGCCGTCAAACGGCGTACTTTTTCCTTTTGACAAAAACTCCCGTGAGTTTATTCTGAACGGCGTTTTTAAATCGAATATCGCAAAATCGTCTCTGCTTTTCGGTAACCCGAATCTTTCTCTGGGATTCACGCACATCAGTTTTATCAGCGTTTCAAGCGATATTTCGCCCGTCTTTACAAGCTTCGTGTACATAACGGGAAACGCGGTTTCCAATCCCGTTATGCCAAACGCGCTTCCCTTCAGCCCCTTCGATTTTTCCTCCGCCGAATGGGGTGCGTGGTCGGTTGCTATCATATCGACGGTGCCGTCTTTGATTCCGTCGATAAGCGCTCTCCTGTCGCTTTCGGAACGAACGGGAGGATTCATTTTAAACCTTCCGTCTTCTTTAAGGTCGTTTTCGGTCAGAACGAGATAATGCGGCGCAGTCTCACAGGTTACGTCGATACCCTGCCTTTTTGCCCGCCTTATTTCCTCGACGCTCTCTTTCGTCGATACGTGGCAAACGTGAAACTTCGCTCCCGTCTCCCCGGCCAGCGCGACGTCCCTCGCAACGGCTGCGAACTCGCTTGCCGAAGATATACCTTTATGATTATGCGCCTTTGCGTACGCTCCGTCGTGGATATATCCTCCGAAAAGCAGAGTTTCGTCCTCGCAATGAGCCGCTATAACTTTGTTCATCCGCTTTGCCTCAATCATCGCTTCCCTCATTACGTCCGCGTTCCGTACGCCTTTGCCGTCGTCCGAAAAAGCACAGACGAAAGGGGCGATTTCTTCCATATCCGAAAGTTTTTCGCCTTTTTCGGATTTTGTTATCGACCCGTACGGATACACGGCTATCGTCGCGTCTTTTTTAATGATTTCCGCTTGAATTCCGAGATTTTCTGCACAATCGGGTACGGGCGAGAGATTCGGCATCGTACAGACGGCGGTGTATCCGCCCCTTGCCGCGGCCTCTGTTCCCGTCAATATGGTTTCTTTATATGAAAAACCCGGCTCTCTGAAATGGACGTGAACGTCGCACAAGCCGGGTAAAACCGCAATCTCTCCGTCGTCCGAAATCACGGGAACGGAAACGTCGTTTTGAATATAGCGCTGTATCAGATAATCGTACCGTCGGGAAAGGTCAGGGTCGTTTTGCCGTTTAATATCGCTTTTAAGCATTCTCTCCTCTTTGCACCGCGGCATAAAAAAACTTGCCGTATCCGACAAGACCGCACAACGTATCGTTACGTTGCAAAACTCAGGGATTGCTCTCCCTTTTTTTACGTTTCAATCTTATCGGCATCTCTGTGCGCGTTTAAAAATTTCGATTTATTATAACCCCTTTTAAAAAATATATCAAGGAAACTACCGCCGTTTTTCAAAAAAATTTTATACGCCTCTTATAATCCCCCCAAAACCTGCTTTAATAAAACGCGCGTGACCAAATCGCGCGGCGCCTATAAAGTCCCGGCAATAAACAAACTTAATAACTAAATAATGTCAACTCTTTATAAGCGGTTTTCAGAACCGTTTATCCACGTCCTCTGCCGCGGCAACGCATTGTTTCGCCGCTCTTTTTAAATTGTTTTCAAAATATTCGCAATAAAAGTTGCCAAAATTCCCGAAATGTTGTATATTACACACGTTGGGCTAATTCCGCCCGCCTGAATTTGGAGAGATATCGAAGTGGTCATAACGAGCCGCACTCGAAATGCGGTCGTCAGGAAACTGGCGCAAGGGTTCGAATCCCTTTCTCTCCGCCACAAGCACCCAATTTGAACTTTAAGGGTTCAAACGGGGTGCTTTCTTTATTTTCCGCATCTTTTTCGGCTTTTTTGTTACTTAAATCGCGTAAAGACTGCAATTCTTCTTTTTCCAACTTTACTTTTGTCGGATATTCGGGCGAAGTGTTGTAGAAAATGTAGTTATAAGCATTATATCGATAATCTGTCCGTGTGTCGTCAACTTTTCGCACGTTTGGTTTTTAAAAACCTTCGGTGTCAATGACATATTTGTCCAAGTCGGGTATGCTGACATATACGCCGATATCGTTACCTATGGCATAGCTATCGCTTCCGTTAAGAAACGCCTTTTGTTATTTCGTTGAAATTTGTTACCTAAAAAAACGAAAGTTGCGAGCATCTTGCAGTTAACACGCGCTTTTTTTGTTAAACCGCTCAATCCTCGCAACGACAAACTTTCATCAATTTTTGTATTTATCAGAGGTTTTGCTTTCCTGACTCGCGGTGGGCTTGCGTACGAAACGAACAACTACTACAACCATCACAACAGCCGCTGCAATAAAAAACACTATACTCGGCAAATAATTTAATTCTGCACTATGAAAATCGTTCGGATCGTCGGGCAGATAATACACGGAGGTTTTCCCGCCCTCACGCATGCTCGAATCATAATAGTCGAGCTCTCCTCCGTACGTTTTTCCGTCCACCTGAAATTGCACTATAGCAGTGTGTCTCTTTTCGCCTTTCGATGTCCTTTCAACGACAATACTCGTTATTTCCGCTTCAGTCTTGACGCCGTTGTTTTCGTAAAACTTTGCTCTCTTCAATAAGTACACACCGAAGACTGCCAAAACAACCGCCGTGACGATTAAAATAATATTCACAGCAAGTTTCTTGTTTTTCACCGTATTATAACCTCTGTTACTATTCTACGGTTTATTTTAGCATACGACCATACTAATCATCAAGAATTCGCAACGCAATAACCGTAATTGTTGCAAGCAAAAGTGTTGCGATGACAGATAAACCCGCCGTTTTTCAAAAAGCAAATAAAAAGCGTGTTGTCGCCACGGTTAAAACCGAATCATAACTTAAAAACTAAGGTATCGATACTTGTTATTTTCTTATGCATGAATAAGCGCGCCCATATACTTGTACGGGTCTGCGAAAATTTTGCGCGACATATTTTAAAATACTTCGATATGCCCCAAAAAAAACATTTTATGAGCAATTGCGAAATGAAACACCAAAAAATTAATCCGTTATTTTTACCGTGTCTGAAAAAATAGTCGAATTAACGGGCCTGTTTGTTTACTCGATATTGTTTGTTTTTGCAGACTTTTATTTGTGGCATTCGGCGTCGGAGCGTTGATATTTTTCCTGCATTTTTATGATTGTTTCGCGGATTGTGTTTCGCAAAGACTCCGGCGACAGAACCTCCGCATTGGAGCCGTATTGCATAGCCCAGTGTTTCATGGCCTCGGGGCTTGCGACCAAATCGACGGTTATCATACCGTTTTCAAGTGGTTTAACCCTTATTTCGTCGCCAAACCAATCAATGATATCGTCAATGGATTTTTCATCCGCTCTGATTACGATATGCACCGGAGCATCGGCGTACATATACGGACGGCACGTTGAGATAACCTTATAATCTATTCCGTTTTTGTAACCCTCGACGGTTTTGATTGGCGTACGGGATTCGTCGATTATCCTCATGCCGGTGATTTTATCCATCCTGTAAAACGAAACGTCCTTCCACTTTTCGTCGCGCGCCATGAGATAGTAGTGCTGATTATGCAATACCATCTGATACGGACTGACTACGTGACAGGCGATTTTGCGCAGTTTTTTATCGACGCCCATTTTGTTATAGTCGAAATAGATTTGTTTTTCGTTTTCGATTGCCTCGTCTACAATGTCGATATTCAGAAATAAGTCGGGATTTTTGGTTTTGTTCCAGTCCTTAACCGAATAAACGTGCTTGACGTGCGCTTTGAAATTGTGCCCTCCCGCCGCAATGAGTTTATCGATAAGTTGCCCGGAATGAACGGCGCTGATATGGCTGCTGCCGAGAACGCTGTCAATAAGAATGCGCAGTTCGGAATTTTCAAAAGGCCTGTCCTCTATGTACGAACCGCGCTTGTCCGAACGTATGTTATATCCCATCTCTTTCAGATAGGACATATTGCGCCCGACGGCCTTACGTTCGACGACAAGTCCGAAATCCCGCTCGAGTAATTCAATAATACGCTGCTGAGTAAGAGGATGTTCTTCGTCGGAATATTCGCATAAAATCTGATAAAGTCTGAATAATAACGTCTGTTTGCTTTCCATAACCCTTATACCTCAAAACTATCGGAAAAATTATAGCATACTATTTTAATTATTTCAATCCCGCCGCCCCGTAAAAGGTACATTGAACGAGAATCCTTACTTTTATACTTCCGTTTCAGATTCCGATAACCGTATTTTACAATTCTTACTTGCCCTACGACAGTCAGTCAATATATGTGGCAGTATTGTTTAAATTCAAAGCGGGGGAGCAGTTCAGCTCCCCCGCCTTTTTGTGGGTTTAAATAATTAAACCGTCTCTTTTACCCATATGACGATTTCGCCGTCTACATAGTGCCAGTAGTTGCCGTCGTATGCCGTTTCATCCGCATTTAATGCAGGCTCGGTTTCGGAGTAGTGGTATACGGTTGCACTCGTTAATTTATCGTTGCCCGTACTATCTATATTAATATCAGCCCACTCTTCCGCCGTACCGCCGTAATATACGGTTGATAGCGAATTGCAGTAGTAGAACGCATGCTTGCCGATTGAGGTTACGCTGTCGGAAATGAATATGCTTTCAATCAAAGGGCAGTAACTGAACGCTGAACCGCCGATTGAGGTCAATTGACTGTTTGTGCCAAACGTTACGGTTTTAAGCGATCCGCACTGATCGAACGCATTATCACCGATTGAGGTTACGCTGTCGGGTATTACTACGCTTGTAATCGTAGTGTTGAATTGGAATATACCATTGCCGATTGCGGTTACGCCGTTCGGAATAACGACGTCTCCTCCGCTGCCCGTATATCCCGTGATAGTACAGCTATTCTGAGTACCGCCGCCTACAACTACCGCTTTTGTCTTAAAAGTGAAGTCCGTCATTTGCAAATCGGCTTCCCAAACGGCAGTAAACGCTGCAGTCTGGTCTGTAATCCGCCATATGGTGTCGGTGAATATTACAGGAGTTTCAACCGAGTTATCCAAAGTCCAGCCCTTGAAGATATAACCAGGTCGTTCGAGAGTAGGCAAGGTACAACTTGCGCTATAGTAATATTTTGCACTTTCTAACGTGTCGCTGTCCGCTTCGGCATTTAAATCAAAGGTTACGGTCGTATACGTCCACACGGTAGGAACATCTTCTATATAGTGCCAGAAGCTGCCGTCTTCGGTAGGCGCGCTTTCGGAGTAGTAATACCTCGCTGCATCCGTTAATTTACTGTTATTGTTACCTATTGCAATTTTATTCCAATCGTCTGCCGTACCGCCATAAAATACGCTTGTAAACGGAGAGTAATAATAGATTACGCCGTCACCGATTGTGGTTACGCTGTCGGGAATGGTTACGCTTTTAAGCGAAGTGCAATCATCGAACGCAAAAACTGATATAATCTTTGCACCCGTGTGTATACCGCAAGTCGTTATCGACGTATCGCTTGCCCTGACAAGAACTAAATAGGGGTTGGTATCGTTACCCAGATACTTGGCGTTATCGTACACCGTAAAAGCATCCGACTCAAAGTCTAATGCCCTATATTCGATTGTAGTTACGCTATCGGGAATGGATATACTTGTAATCTTATCGCAGCCGTCGAACGCAGCCTCACATATAGTGGTTACACCGTCGGGGAGAATAATACTTTGCAAATAACTAGCAAAGAATGCATACTTCCCGAGAGTGGTCAATTGACTGCTTGCGGCAAACGTTACGCTTGTAACGCCGCAATATGCGAATGCATACTCCCCGATAGTGGTTACGCTTGCAGGTATTGACGTACTTGTAAAAGACTTGACTTGTTTAAACGCATTGGAACCTATTGCCGTTACGGGCAACTTCCTGTACGTAGCAGGGATTATAAGGCCAGTATCTTTACAATACCCCATACCGACAACGGTATAACTTGCGTTATCGGCATTGAGCGAATACTCAAGCCCCACGCTGTAATCACGTTCCTTGCCCCGGATTACGGGAGTTACGCCGTCCGTATCGTAGTGCCAGAAGTAGCCCTCCGCAGGTTCGGTTTCGGAGAAATAGTAAACTTTTGCGTCTATGAGATAATCGTTGCCGTTTCCTATTGAAGAGCAAAGAGTTTCCCACTCTCCTTCGGTACCGTTATAATATACGTTTGTAAGCGAGGTACAACCGTTGAATGCACAATCAATAGGCACAGG
>MSGY01000013.1 GCA_001940895.1 Christensenellaceae bacterium Phil10
CAACGTAGGCATCTATTGCAGGCTCAGCAACGACGATGAGCGCGACGGGGAGTCCGTATCCATTGAAAATCAGAAGCTCCTGCTGCAAAGCTATGTGCGTCAGCGGGGCTGGAACGAGATCGCGGTGTACTGCGACGACGGGTACTCAGGTACGAATTTCGACAGACCCGGCGTCAAACGCCTCATCGAAGATGCAAAAGCCAAGAAAATCAACCTCATTCTGGTAAAAGACCTATCGCGCTTTGGGCGTAACTACATCGAGTTCGGACAGTACACGGACTACCTGTTCCCCTCGCTGGGCTGCCGTTTTATCGCGCTGAACAACGGCATCGACACCATGAGTGACAACGGCAGCACCGACGTCATGTGCTTTTTGAATTTATTTAACGAATTTTACAGCCGGGACACCTCCAAGAAGGTCAAGGCGGTCAAAAGAGCCTGCGCGGAAAGCGGCAAGTTCATGGGAACCTACCCCGCCTACGGCTACAAGCGCGACCCGGAGGATAAGCACCACCTCGTCATCGACGAGGAGACCGCCCCTACCGTGCGCCGCATCTTCGCCATGCGCGCCGCCGGCACAGGCTTCCGCGCCATCGCCGTCACGCTCAACGAGGAGGGCGTTCTGCCGCCCGGTGCGCTCTACTATCAGCGCAAGGGGCGCAGCGACCCGCGCAACGTCAACCACAAGTGGGCGGAAACCACCGTCAAAGCTCTCGTCCGCAGTGAGGTCTACATCGGGAACATGGTGCAGGGCAAAACCGGCACGCTGTCCTATAAGTCCAGAAAGCTCATCAACAAGCCGGAGGAGGAATGGATACGGGTGGAGGGAACCCACGAACCCATCATCTCCCGCGAGGTCTGGGATACCGTGGTCAGCATCGACAAAAAGAAAGTCCGTAAGACGCCGCCTACGGACGGCATCCGAAGTATCTTCACCGGTCTTGTCTACTGCGCCGACTGTGGCTTCAAAATGCGTAACCACATCGAGCGGTTTACCTACAAGGATGGAACGCCGGGGCGGTACAGCTCCTTTATCTGCGGCAACTATGCCAGAAGCGGCAAAAGCGCCTGCACCATCCACTCCATCTATGAGAATGTGCTGGAGGAGCTGGTGCTGACGGACATCCGGGAAAAGGCGCGCTTCGTCGAGTGCGACGGCGAGCGCCTTGCCGAGCAGATCAGCCGCATGAAGGAAAAGGAAAGCCGCAGCCGCGTTCTCTCCTATGAACAGGAGCTGAAAGCGGCAGCGGCGCGTATGATCGAGCTGGAACGGCTGATGCAGAATCTCTATGAGGACAAATGCACCGGCACCATCCCCCAGACGGTCTTTCAGACGCTCATGCGGAAATACGAAACCGAACGGGCGGAAAAAGCCGCCGCCATCCCGGAGCTGGAGCAGAAGGTCAGAGCGCAGCTTGAGAACCGGCAGGACGCAAACCGCTGGATGGAGGTCATCCGCCGCTACACCGAGATCACGGCGCTGGACGAAAGCATCCTCTTTGAGCTGGTGGACCGCATCGAGGTGGGCGAGGCGCGGAAGGTCAACGGACAGCGCATCTGCGACGTCAAGGTGGTCTACCGCTACGTCGGCAGCGTGGACGACGCGCTGGCACAGGAGAGGCTGGAAGCGTATGAAAAAGCTATATAAGGTCGGCATCTATTGCCGGTTGAGCGTGGACGACGCCTCCAACTCCGCCAAGGCGAAAAACTATATCCCCGCTGATGAATCCGTCAGCATCGAGAATCAATATGAACTGCTTTCCAAATTCGTAATGCTCAACGGCTGGACGGAGGTCAAGTCCTATCGCGACGACGGTTATAGCGGGGGAAATTTCCAGCGTCCCGGATTTCTGGAGATGCTGGAGGACGCGCGGCACGGCCTTATCAACCTGATCCTTGTCAAAGACCTATCACGGCTGGGCCGTGATTTTGTGGAGGTCGGGCGCTATACCGACGTTATTTTCCCCTCGTTGGGCTGCCGCTTCGTATCCGTCCTTGACTGCCTCGACACCGAGGGCGACAACACGGATATGCTGCACTTCCGCAGTCTGATGAACGACTACCACTTGAAAGACCTCTCCAATAAGGTAAAATCCGTCCTTCACGCCAAAATGCGCAGCGGCCAGTATATCGCCGCCTACGCGCCCTACGGCTACCGCAAGAGCGATGAGGACAGACATCGGCTGGTGATTGACGAGGAAGCAGCCGCCGTGGTGCGCCGGATGTTTGAGCTGCGGCGGGCAGGCATGGCCTACGGCAAGATCGCCGCCGTGCTGAACAGCGAGGGCATTTTGTCCCCACGCTGGTATTGGGCGAAACGGTACGGCAACGGCTCCTGCAAGTACGCGAACCTTTGGATGTACGCCACGGTGAGGAACATACTGACAAACGAAGTCTACACCGGAAATCTTATTCAGAATCAGACCGGCTCGCGCTCCTATAAGGACGACACCATGATCTATAAGCCGGAATCCGAATGGATACGGCATGAGGCTTTGCATGAAGCCATCATCTCGCCGGAGGTATGGAATGAAGTGCAGGCTATCAACCGGGAAAGGACGCGGCTCTCGGCGGACAACGCGCCGCCGAAGCCCTTTCTGTTCACAGGCAAGCTCGTCTGCGCCGACTGTAAAGCACCCCTTCAGGGCAACCGGGAGACGCAGCGCCGCAAGAACGGCACGTCCAAACGCTATGTTTCCTATTTCTGCTCCCGTTATACGGCCTCCGGCTACGGCGCGTGTTCCAGGCACACCATCTATGAGATGACGCTGACGGAGCTTGTATTGAGCGAGATCCGCGCCCATGCCGAGGCGCTGGAACTGGACGAAGCTGCCATGCTGGACAGGCTGCAAGCGCAGCGCACCGCCGCAGACGC
>MSGY01000014.1 GCA_001940895.1 Christensenellaceae bacterium Phil10
TGGTCGGGATGACACGACTCGAACGTGCGACCCCTTGGTCCCAAACCAAGTATACTACCAACTGTACTACATCCCGTTTTTGAGCTTGTCAGTAGGCTTGTTTCTCAAAAGCAGTGCAAAGGTACGACTTATTTTGAAACTGACAAGAAACAGACGCAACTATTTTACGTTTTAAGTCCAAAATAGGTATTATGTTATTATATATATGCATTTACGTCATAACTGCTGTAACAATAAGCCATGCTACTGTCCAGTAACCTTTTGTTCTCATGCATACATGTATTGTTCGGCATGGTAAGCCCCAAAGGCTATAACATAATGCCAAAGAGAGTGTAGTCCAATCATTGAGACCACACAAAGACAAGAGAGGTGGCATGCCAATTGACACGCCACCTCTCAATATTATATCAATGTTGATAAACGTTCTAAAATTACTCAGCATTACCACCTGAGTGACCAGGACGGTAAGTAACGTCTACTATCTCGACCTCAGAACCAACATTAGCTGTCACATGGAATGCAGCAGAAGTACCAGAGAGAACATCGAATTCAACAGTCTTCTGGTTTACACGGTAAGTAACAACACCGTCACCGTCAGCATTGAAAGAAGAATTCACTGTTCTTGTTTTCTCGCGTGAATCGCCAAGCTTGCCTACGAGATAAGAATTCACAAGCACGTTCTTTCTGTTAACATTCCAGCCTGACTTAGATGTATAAGAGAATTTGTTATTACCCTTTGAAACATTCATAGTCTTAGTGCTACCTGGAGTAACTTTCTCGCTATAGTTACGTACTACAGCCTTGAGGATGAAGTCCCAGTTAGAGAAGTGAGGAACTACTACAGAAAGTGAATTAGCTGAAGATTTACCAGAAACTGTTGTCTCACCGTTGCGTGCAGTAAACTCAAGGCCATTTGATTCAGCAGCGGGGATTGTAATAGTTACAGGATTTTCACCAAACTGAGCGCCATCAGGCTTACATACTACAGTGAGAGTCTGAGCGTCAACATTTCCCTCTTTCATCTCATCAGCATCCACCTGCTCTTCGTCTGAAGCAGTTGGAATAACCTTTACAGAGAAGTTGTTTCCACCTTCTGTCTTGCCTGCAGCGACAGCAGCTTCAGCAGGAATTGACATTGAGATGCCCTTGACGTCCACGTCGGCAATAGTTACGTTTTCAGCCTTATTAACATCAGTTGTTGTCTCATTGTCCTCACCTACGTATACAACAGTTGTCGCTGTAGTGCTTGCAACAACAGTAGTAGGAGCTACAGTGAATACGAATGAAACATTTACGCTCTTCTCATCACCAAGCTTAACCTTCTTTGTCAGCGTATTATCAACATACTTGTTTTCTTTAGCCTTTGCTGTTACTGTTACGACATCACCTTTCTTAAGGTTTGTGTTTTTACTTACAGTGAACGTTGCAGGTACATTAGCAGAAGGATTAACAGAATAAGCCTCCTCTACGATGTCTACATTTGGTGCTTCAGGAGTGTCATCATCGTCACTGCTGAAACATGAAGTAAGGAGTGCAGTAGATGCTACTGCAAAAGCTCCTAAAAGAAACTTGAAATTTTTCATACTCTTTTTGTTTTTAGTTAATGAATAAAGTTATAATAATAAATGTGTTTAATATGTTCTACTTCACCAAGCCATCCAAGATACGCTGCACATTACGCTGTATGTAAGCGGCATTCCAATATTGCAGAGAGCGGTTCTCTACAGGTCTCACTTCCAACTCTGTACCCATACATTCATCCGCATACTTAAAATAGCTGACCATATTGTACTGCATATCGTAGTATTCTGGCAAATTAACTCTAACCAAACCGTGTTGCTTATTGCGTTTGCCCCTTACAGGTATCGCAAAATGAAAACCTGCATTATGCTCACCGCCTGTGAGTACACCAAAGACACCAATGGCATAATCGCCAAGATGGCGCGTACAGTCAAGACGTGCCCCGAAGTCACCATAAAGGAATCTCCCTACTGTCAACTGAGCCTGCATGGCTGTGGCCATATCAAAATAGTCAGCCTTAAGCAGAGCGGACACTTCCGAGCGACGCCCTTTGATGTCTACAGAGGCTACGTACCATTTGTCATCGCCAAAGTGACTGTCTACAGTCCAGTTAGCCCTCAAGCCAAGAGTGAACTGTGGCAGAACCCTGTAGCCAAAATCGAGGTTCGCTCCAAGCCTACAAGAACGGAATGTTCCTGCTGAGAACGTTCCATACCATCTTCCACCGAAGATGAAGTCTTGCTGTATATTGGTCGAGCCAAGTTGTAACCGCCTGTCGCGACTTCCTGCATCCAGATTGGTGTATACCGGAATTATTGGTTCGATATTGATTCTGTTACCTTTCCACAGAGTCGTCTCTATTGATGGGGCTATAAAGAAGCCAGCCTCAAAGAGTTTGTCGAATCGGTGATTATTAAGCGACACTACAGGATTGACTGTGATGTCTGTCTTGCCTATCGACGATTCATCGCCCTTGGCAATGCCCGCATTTCGTTCTGAACCTAATGCAACAACTATTGGTCTGGTATCATAGTCCACCTTCACTTTCCACCTGCCAGCAACATTACACGCATGCAGAGCGACCTTAGGGGTCATGTATTCAGCAATCACCATTTCAATCTTGCCGCACTCAGGTTCCGCCTCAGCAATGAGCTTTATAGCTGCGGCAGGACCGCGGAAAGTGCCTCTGTACGCTGGGTCTTCTATTGACACGTATACCGCCTCGGAGTCCTTAAGTATCAAGACATTCTCAAAGCCTTCCTCTTGAAGGGATTGGACAATATCTTGTGCCTGCGCATTTATCACCATCAGCATGGTCATGAGATATACAATGTACTTCTTCATAAGCTTAATATCTGATCGTGTATTGATAACTTACGCCAGCACCGACGCTTTTGAACTCTCGCGTGAATAGCATGACATTAAGATGCTTTACCAAGTGTGCATGCGCTCCAAAATTAAATCCAGAGGTGTCCCATTCGGCCATCAATCTCAGTTTGTCGAAGAATGATGGCCTAAACTCAATGCTCCCAAAGGCTCCGTTATAAACGACTCCTGTGTCAAATCTTCTTGCGTATCCAGCACTAACTCCGACAACACCTGCTGCTGCCACAGGGAAATGTTTTGTCAAAACACCATAGACGCACGTGTATCGGCTCGAGCCGTGATCTGAATATATATCATTTACTCCTACTGCCACACTTGGCAGCCAAGTACTATCTTTTTCTGCTATCGGTCTCAATCGGAGGGTTGTAGATCTGTCCTGCTGATAGTAACCACGTTTGACTTTCCCATTTTCCTCTTTGGTTGTCTTGAGCAGAGTCTCACGGAATGTCAGCTCCATCCAACTGAACGGTGTGAAGTCCACATAATAGATGCCTGTGTTGTACTTCCCTGAGGTAAGTTCCATCTCCTTGGGCACAAAACTAACACCTCCAACGAAAGTTCCCTCATCGAACATGTCCGCTGTCGGCGTATTCATCATGCCTGCTGTTCCTATAAGCATCTGAGCCTTCACTGGCATTGTCATCTGCACCATTAAGAGAAGCAACAACAGTGCCACTTTTTTCACCAATGCTAACGTTCCTTTCACCATTAGTTAAACCTAAGCCTTTAATCACGGTGCAAAGTTAGGTAAAAATCACGAACCATGGAACATAAATGGCATTTTTTTTCACTATCTGCCCAAAAAAGTTCTTTTACAAGGCCTAACGCTGCTATAACAAGCCTCACCACGGAGCATGACCTACACACGGAACACAAGATATATGGAGTGTACGACGTGGATGGCGTTCTCTTCTGGTCTGACACAACCTGGCTGTTGCCAGGAATATCATTCCCCAACGAGTCCCTATTTCTCCCCGATTATTCCAGACTACTAAGCGGTTGTTTGTAAATCGTAAACCGGTTGTTTAGAGGTCGTAAACAAGGGGTTTAGAGGTCGTAAACAAGGGGGGTAATGTTTGTTAACACTTCGGGGCGTCCCGGTGATGTCCCCGTTACCACTTCGCGAAAAAGGCGAGCGCACCTGCCACAACCCGTAATTCAGTCGGCTTATACCCTATGCAGTCATATCGGTCACATGCTTTACTAAACTTATATATAATATATATGTATATATATATATTCATTATATATTATTCTTTTCATTATTATAAAAGTTGGACTTCTATGTGACCGATGTGACTGCATTGACCTCTCAGAGCGCACCGTTGCGCAGGTCTGCACCCACAACATTGTCCGTGTTAACGTCCAAAGGCACATAGGGTCAGCGGATACCTCTGGTTGGTGATGCATGAATAATCAAGCGCGTCCCGGATGGCAAGATGTCCCGGATGGCTAACCCTGGAAGGGTTATTTACAGGGCAGGGTCTTTGACCCTGTCCATTCGTCTATCTCTATCTCAGCATGCCAAGCATCTAATCCTGAAAGGGTTATTCAACACAAGGCTCTTTGGCCCGAAGTGCCATTAGATACAATAGAAGCATCGCTTCAGCCGACCGTTCCCAACAATCGCACCTAACCAAACGTTTGTCAAGCAGATAAAGCATTGGTCAGGATTTGTCTGGAATTTGTCAGGATTTGTCAGAAATCTATTTTTTGAAAATTTCAAGATAAAAATATTCCTGGATGATTCCTGGATATTACTGGTGATTCCTGACCGCAAATCCAGTCCGCCATGCGGACATGTGGCCGTGAAATGGTTTCGCAGGCGAAACGTTTTTTTGTTTTAGTCAGGAATGGCCAGGAATAGTCAGGAATTTGTCAGAAATCTTTTTTCCGTATGTAGGAAAGGGATGTGGAGGGGTGTGACCCTCCACG
>MSGY01000015.1:0-64654 GCA_001940895.1 Christensenellaceae bacterium Phil10
GTAATCGTTCATAAGTTTTTTTGCTTCGATAGGGTTGGAATAGGGTATAATCGGCTCGGGATAAGGTAAATCCGAAACCGCGCTCAGATCTTGAAAATCCATAATTACCTCCGTTTTGTTTCAATATATGACGGAGGAACGGAAAAGGTTAATTACAGATATACGCAGAGCGCGGATACTCCGAAAAGAACGAGAAGATATATGAAATTCATTGCAAGAAGTTTCAATACGAAATGTTTTTTCACGTCGTATTTTCTTTCGAGCGACATTACCATATAATTGTTGAGAGGCGCGGTGCCGTATTTTCCCACGTTTATGCCGAACATAAGGCCGACCGTGTCGGAAGAAAACTTGGGAAACACGAGCGCGACGGGATTGTTTGTGAAAAGCTGAGAAGCGACGACCGAGAGCCAGAGTTCGTTGCCCGATATGACGTCGGTGAGGAAAGCGTTTACTTTCGGCATTCTCATAAAATTTCCGGACATTATAAAAAATGCGATAAACATTAAGATAACGCCGTAGTTTGCCTTTTTGAAACTTCTCGGATGGACGAAAATCATCGCTACGATTATTACGGGCGTAACGATATAGTAGGGAAGAACGTCGAATACCGAAATAATGATAAAGACGAACATTATAAAGTAAATCGCGATTCTTATTTTAGGCAGTCGGTATTCGCCGACGGGAGGCGGATTGAGTTTTCCCGGTTTTATCAGCATACAGAGAATAAACGTAAGACCGTAACCCGTAATCGCAAGCGGCCAGAGATTTTTAATAAACCAGAAAAAATCGAAACCGTAGTAGTCGATGAGAAACAGATTCTGCGCGTTGCCGAGAGGAGATACGATGCCCGAAAGCTTTACCGCCATCGTCTGAAGAATAACCACGTAAGGGATAAGGTCGTAAGCATCTGCCGACGAGAGCATTATTATGGCGAACGGTATGAACGTTATCGTCGCTATATCGTTGGTGATGAACAAGGCGAAAAACGCCGGCAGAAAAACGAGCACGGCCGAAATCGCGCGCCTGTCCGAAATTCTGTCCAGAATTTTGCCCGACATTATTCCGAAAAATCTGCAGTCCTTAAGTCCTCGTACCACGAGCATCAGAGACAGCAGACATAAAACGGTTTTGTAACTTATGTAGTCCTTATATCCCGCGTCGGGCGGTACGAAAAAGCAGGTGACCGCCGCACCGACGACCGCAATTATTACGACGATATTGTTTTTCAGCAGTTTTTTGAACTTCAGCAGGCGCAGATAAGCGTCGGTCTCGTCGTGGAGATTGCGCGAAAAAAGTTTTATGGGAGAATTGTGTCTCATAAGTTTTTTCATTGCCGGCTCAAGGGGGTTAGAATAAAAGTATTTAGGTAATTATTATATTGTCAAGCGTGCGTAAAGTCAATACCAAACCGAAAAATCGGTGCTAAAATTTGCATATTGGCGTTAAAAATACTTGTTATTTTAAAATATATATGTTAAAATTCACTTTGCACTTAAAATTCGGAGGATTTTCGATGTTATACAGTTTGATGCCGCTTCTGTCGGTTATTCAATATGAAGTCGGCCAGAAAGTAGGCTGGGCTATGATGACTTTAATGGTACTTGCGGGTATCGCTCTCGTGGTTGTGGTGCTGATGCAGAAGAGCACGGGTGAGGATATGAGCGCAATATCGGGATACAATCAGAAAAACGACTCGTTCTTCGGTAAGAACAAATCTCAGAGTTCAGAGGGCAGGCTCAGGAAAGCAACCGTAATTTTGGCGGTCCTGCTGCTTGTACTGTCGATAATATACTTTGTGATATAAAGTCTCAGCGGACGCTGACGATAAAACCAAGGGCGACAATCAGTCGCCCTTATTTTTAATATGGATTTTAAAGAAAGACTCTTAAACGAAATAAAAGCCCTGAAAGTCGATAATTTTACCGACAGGCTTCTCAATAAAAAACTGGGCATCTATTCGACGTTCGAAAAGAGAGAGGTTACGAAAGCGCTCGATTCAATGGTTAAAGACGGCGTTCTCGTGTCGGTCGAAAAGGGAAGCTATGCGTTAAAGGAAAAATGCGACGTAATAAGGGGCGTGCTTCGCGGAAACCGTCGCGGGTTTGCGTTCCTGTTGCGCGAGGACGGCGGGCGCGATTTGTTTATTCCGCACAGGAGTCTTAACGGGGCGCAGCACGGCGATACCGTTTACGCGTTGCCCGTAAGGAATACCGAAGACGAAGGACGCGTCGTTTCGGTTATCGCAAGGGGAAGGACGAGCATAGTGGGCGAATACGTCTGCGACCGCGCCGGCAGAGGTTTCGTCGTTCCCGACGACGAAAATTATTATTCGGATATCTATATTCCGTCGGCATGTCGCGGCGGCGCAAAAAATCACGATAAAGTTGTTGCGGATATCTACGACTTCGATACGGGAAAGAACCCCGCGGGCGAGATAAAAGAAATTCTCGGAAAGGCAAACAGCGTGAAAGCCGATACCCTGTCGATAATCAGAGAACACGGATTTTTCGAAAGATTTCCAGACGAGGCGCTCTACGATGCCGAAAGACTTGACAAGCCCGTCGTAAATAAGGATTTATCAGGTCGCGAAGATTTCAGAAACCTTCTTACGATAACAATCGACGGAGAGGACGCAAGGGATTTCGACGACGCCGTTACGGTTGAAAAAACGGAAGGCGGGTATATTCTTTACGTGCATATTGCGGACGTTTCGCACTACGTTAAGCAGGACAGCGTTCTCGACGCGGAAGCATTGAAGCGCGCGACGAGCGTTTACCTTCCGAATATGGTGCTTCACATGCTGCCTCCGGCGTTATCCAACGGCGCGTGCAGTCTTGTCGAAGGAGAAGACAGACTCACCCTGTCGTGCGTGATGGAAATTGATTTTTCGGGTAAGGTCGTTGCAGACAGAATTGTCGAAAGCGTTATAAAAAGCAACCACAGAATGACTTATTCGGCCGTACAGAAGATTCTTGACGGCGACGCGGGCCTTATCGACGAGTATGCGGACGTATACGAAATGATTAAAAATATGCGCGATCTCGAACGCATTCTCAACGCCAAACGCCGCGCAAGAGGAAGTATAAACTTTATCGGCGAAGAGCCGAAGTTTACTTTGTCGGAGGACGGCCGCGTTCTCGATATCGCGCCTTATCCTTACGAGGAGAGCAATCTGATAATAGAGGAATTTATGTTGCTCGCCAACGAGACGGTTGCGGAATTTATGTATCATACCGAACTGCCGTTCGTCTACCGCGTGCACGAGGCGCCCACTAACGAAAAAATTCAGGAATTCAGACGATTCGTCGCGTCGTTCAATTATAAATTTATCGCCCATAAAACGGTGCACGCTTCCGAATATCAGAAACTGCTGGACGAAATACACGGGTCGCCCGAGGAGAGAATTATCAGCAGGGTGATGCTTAGGAGTATGCAAAAGGCAAAATACGCCGTCGATAACGGCGGGCATTTCGGGCTTGCGCTCGACTATTACTGCCATTTCACTTCGCCCATCCGCCGTTATCCCGACCTTATGATACACCGCATAATAAAAAGCATGCTGTCGGGAAAACTTACCGGCGCCGAAATAAAGAAAACGGAAATGCGCGCGGAAAAGGCGGCGGCCGTATCCAGCGAAAGAGAAATAGCCGCCGAATGCGCCGAGCGGGACGCCGACGATTATTTCAGAATGCTTTTTATGGAAGACAAAACCGGCGAGGTTTACGACGGGATAGTGAGCGGAGTTACCGCATACGGCGTTTTCGTACAGTTGAAAAACACCGTTGAGGGATTTATTTCGCTTGAGAAACTGCCGGCGGGCAGATATAAATTCGACGAAGGCCGCTTCACGTTGTCGTCCGGAAAAAATTCGTTTTCGTTAGGCGACAACATCAGAATAGAAGTAGAGGGTATCAACCGCGATTTGCGTCGCGTGAACTTTTTGGTATATGAAGAAAAAAACGGAAGGCGTTAAAATAATCGCCACGAACAAAAAAGCCTATCACGATTATTTTATCGAGGATACTTACGAGGCGGGAATCGCGCTCGAAGGACACGAGGTAAAATCGTTAAGGCTTAACAACGTAAATATGAAGGACAGTTTCGCAATCGTGAAGAACGGCGAAATCTGGCTTGTCGGCGTACATATTTCGCCGTATAAGATGGCGACGATGTTTAAAATCGACCCCGTAAGAAACAGAAGACTTTTGATGCATAAGTCCGAAATCAACAAGCTGAAACAAAAGGTCGAACAGAAGGGTTACACTCTCGTGCCGACGAAAATGTATTTCAGGGAAGCGCTCGTAAAGGTTGAAATCGGGGTTGCGAGAGGAAAGGAACTTCACGATAAACGGGACGCTATCGCCGAAAAAGAAAACAAAAGAAAAATCGACCGTATTATGAAAGAATACGGCGCAAGATAGAGAGGATACGACTATGGGAAAAAACATCGACACATTATGCGTGCAGTCGGGCTACGAGCCCGAAAACGGCGCTCCCCGGGTTCTGCCGCTGTACCAGAGCACTACTTACTATTACGAAACGCCCGCAGAAATGGCGCACCTTTTCGACGTACCGAAGGACGGACATATCTATTCGAGAATAAGCAATCCTACGGTAGCCGCGTTTGAGGAAAAGATGAGCGCTTTAGAGGGCGGCGTCGGCGCGATGGCGACAAGTTCGGGTATGGCCGCAACGACGATGACGGTAATGACGGTTTGCACCGCGGGAGACAATTTATTGTCGTTATCGACGGTTTACGGCGGCACTTTTAATCTATTAAGTCATACTTTGGCGAAATACGGCGTAACAACCAGAATGTTTACGCCCGATATGACCGACGATGAAATCGAAAATCTTATCGATGACAAAACCAAACTTATGTTTGCCGAAACCATCGCCAATCCCGCAATGGTCGTATTCGACTTCGACAGGTATTCGCGCATATGCAAAAAACACGGAATTCTTCTTGTCATCGACAATACCCTTGCTACGCCTTGTCTCGTAAGGCCCATAGAGCACGGCGCGGATATAGTTATCCACAGCACGACGAAATATCTCGACGGTCAGGCGTCGTGCGTCGGCGGCTGCATTGTCGACGCCGGAAATTTCAATTTTGACGGTAATCCCCGCTACGCCGATTTTTATACTCCCGACGAAAGTTATCACGGCACGGTTTACGTCAAGGAAGGCGGAAGGGCGGCGTTTATTCTGAAAGCTCGTATGCAGTATATGCGCGACATCGGCGCCTGCATGAGTCCGTTCAACGCCTATCTGACTTTCAGAGGGGTCGAAACGCTTCACCTTCGTATGGCGAGACACAGCGAAAACGGACTTGCTCTTGCCCGCGCGCTCGAAAAACATCCGATGGCGGAATGGGTGAGATACCCCGGTCTCGAAAACGACAAATATCACGACCTTGCCGACAAGTACTTCAAGGGCGGCTATTCCGGAATGGTAGTATTCGGCGTGAAAGGCGGAAAGGAGAACGCCGTTAAGTTTATTGAAAATCTTCGTCTGTTCAAACAGGTTACGCATATCGCGGACAGCAGAAGCTGCGTGCTTCATCCCGCCTCGACGACTCACCGCCAGCTTTCCGACGAAGACCTTGTGGCTTGCGGAATCACGCAGAATCTCGTGCGACTTTCGTGCGGAATCGAAAGCGAGGAAGACGTCGTAGGGGACGTCGTTCAGGCGCTTGACAGCATTAAATAACCGGAGAAAAGCACTATGCCTATCATAATACCGCGCGACCTTCCGGCATTCGACTCGTTAAAGTCCGAAAAGATTTTCGTTATGGACGGTACGCGCGCAGTTTCGCAGGATATTCGTCCCATCGAAATCGCAATACTGAATCTTATGCCCACAAAAGAGGTTACCGAGACGCAACTTTTAAGGCTTCTCGGTAATACTCCCTTGCAGGTAAACGTAACGTTTATAAGAACGACCACTTACAAAGGAAAACATATCAGCGAAAGGTATCTCGACAAGTTTTACAAGAGTCTGCAGGAAGTCAAAAGAATGAAGTTCGACGGCATGATTATCACCGGCGCGCCCGTGGAAACGTTGCCTTTCGACGAAGTAAAATATTGGAAGGAACTGCAGGAAATCTTCGATTTTCTGGACGAAAACGTCACGAGTACAATATTTATATGCTGGGGAGCGCAGGCTGCGTTGTATTATTACTACGGCATAGATAAACATATCCTTGACAAAAAACTGTTCGGGGTGTATAACAACAAAAAAGAGATTTCGCACGAGCCTCTGCTTAAAGGAATGGACGACGTTATCAGAATACCTCATTCGCGCCACACTGCCGTGGACGAAACGAAACTTCGCGCATGTCCCGACCTTCAGGTGCTGGTATCCGGAGAGAAATGCGGTCCGTCCATAATCAAATCCAAGGACGACAGACGGATTTTCCTTACGGGCCACAGCGAATACGACAGAGATACTCTTCTTAACGAGTATAACCGCGATAAGGAAAAAGGTCTTGATATTCTGCCTCCCGACAACTATTTCGACAAAGAGGGCGAAATCGATATGAGTTGGGCAAGTACCGCAAATCTGTTATACTATAACTGGCTTAACTACTATGTATATCAGGTAACGCCGTACGAACTGTACGACGATATACATAAATAACAAACAAGCGCTTTACAATATAAAATCAGGTTGTAAACTGCCTATTATAATATTTTCGTTATTTTATTCGGGGATGTTTTAGGATTCGACATTTTTGTTCGGACGATAAGAAGCACGTCGCAGGTCCGGCTGCGTTAAAGACGGAAAATTAAAATTAAACGCAAAAAATAACGAAAAAGTGAACGCTCCCGCGTTCGCATTCGCCGCTTAATTAACAGCGACACGCCGACCCTGTGCGCCTACTCCGCAGGCAATCGGCGTCATACAGGGTAGGGTACGATTCTGCCCACGGCCGTAAGCAGAACCGTATAACGGCCTCTTCAAAGTTGCAGACTGTCGGCGAACTGCAACGAGAGAACTCAATCACCGACTAAACGTGTAGAAGGTATCGGGCGGGTAAGGATGAACCGGGGTTCAAATCCCCGCATCTCCACCAAAAAAACAAGCCGTGAAAACGGCTTGTTTTTTATTGTCCTCGGGGATTTTACGCAACGAGGTTGCGGCGCGGCAATGCCGCGGGAACCCCGGTTATCACCGGGCTGACGCTCACGGGACGGAAACGTCCGTTCGCTAATACGCTCGTACCTCGCTACAAACCCCGCATCTCCACCAAAAAGACAAGCCGTGAAAACGGCTTTTTTTTATTGTCCACGGGGATTTTCAAATTTTGATTTTTGCTATGTAAAAGGCGGTTTTGTCGAAACGATTTTCACGACGGCAGGACAATTTTGCGGTTTCGTAACGTTTCAAACGATTTACACGGAATTCGAATTTTGGTATAATTTTATATTATGTTTAAACTGCTCAGATACCTTAAACCCGACGCTAAAAACATAATAGCGGTCGTAATGCTTGCACTCGTGGAGTCGGCGGCAAGTCTTGCGTTGCCGTATCTTATGAGTTTTATCGTAAAAAACGGAATAAACGCTCTCGATATGAGGGTTACGTTATATGCTGCCGGCGCGATGGTCGTTATGGCGGCAATCGGGCTTGCGGCGGGCATTATTTCGTATAAGATTTCATCGGGCGTATTGAGCAGATATTCGAGGACGCTGAGAGAAGCGGTTTTCAAAAAGGTAAACACTCTTAATCCCGACCAACTCAATCATTGGGGCACGGGCGCGCTTGTTACGAGAAGTACGAACGACATAGGACTTCTCGAAGAGTGCGCGAGTTTTCTTATGCGAGGCGTTATAAGTATCCCCATTCTCGTGTTCGGGGGCGGCGTTCTGGCGTTTCTTGCCGACCCGTGGCTTGCGCTTATAATGTTCACGTTCGTGCCCGTAGTCGTTGCGGTTTTATATCTGGTGGTAAGAAGGATTATGCCGCTGTGGGAGAAAAGCGACGAGTACATAGACAAACAGAACAGCATTATCAGAGAACGACTTACGGGAATCCGGGTTATCCGGGCGTTCAACCGCGAGGACAAAGAGTGCGAAAGGGCAAACGAGGCAACCCGCATTATGGCCGAAAACATAATTAAGGCCAACGTGAATATGGGAATACTTACGCCGCTTATTCTGTTGGGACTTAATATGGTTACCGTTCTGATTGTGTTAGTGGGCGCCGAACTTATGCAAAGCGGAAAATCCGCCGTTACCGGCGCGGATATTATAGCGATAGTGCAGTACGTCGGACTTGTTATGAACGGAATAATGATGTTTGCGATGATGCTTGCTTTTCTGCCCAAGGTTGTGGTAAACAGCAGGCGTATAAACGAGGTTCTCGAAACCGAAGTCCCAGCCGAGCCTGACGACGCGGATACCGCCGATTTTTCGGGCGGACTTAAATTCAACCACGTGAATTTTGCATACGAAGGCGCCGCCGAAAACGCCCTGAGCGATATATGTTTCGAAATACAACCCGGCGAAAAAGTCGCGTTTATCGGAGGGACGGGCAGCGGAAAAAGCACTATAGTAAGACTTATCATGAAGTTTTTTACGTCTGGCGAGGGTGAAATATCGTTTGACGGACGGAGCATTAACGATATCAGCGGCAAAAAAGTCAGGGATAACGTAACGTGCGTTTTACAGAATGCCACGATATTTTCGGGGACGATTCGCAGTAACGTCAGAATGGCGGCGGCGGACGCGGACGACGCGGCCGTTTACGACGCGCTTACGGTTGCGGAACTGAAAGGTTTCGTGGATAATCTCGAAAACGGTCTCGATTATGAAATACAGAGCGGAGGAACAAATCTTTCGGGCGGACAGAAACAGAGAATTGCGATAGCCAGAGCTTTGCTTAAAAAGGGCTCGATTTATCTTTTCGACGACAGTTTTTCTGCTCTCGATTTTCTTACCGAATCAAGAATTAAGGAAAAACTCAATAAAAAACTCGAAGGGCGTACGCGCATAATTATGACGCAACGCGCGTCAACGGCGGCGGCCTGCGACCGCATTTTCGTGCTTGAAAACGGAAGAATAGCAGGAAGCGGAAGACACGACGACTTGCTTGAAAATTGCCGTCAGTATCGCGAAATATACGAATCGCAGACGGGAAGCCGGGCTTCCGAAGGAGGTGTCGGATGAGACGTTTCCGCAGTCCGGATAAAATGACCGGCACCGAAAGAAAAGGAATAATGAAGCGCCTTATGAAAGAAACGGGGCGCATTAAGTGGGGTATGGTCTGGGTGTGCGTGTTGTCTGCCGTCTCCATGACGGCAAACCTTATAGCGCCGAAATATCTGTCCGATATCCTGGATACGCTCAACGCCTATAACGGAGAAGGAAACCTTCTTTCCGAAATCGGAAACGCGCTTATCTTGCTTACCGTCGTATATGCACTGTATTCCGTTATAATGTATTTCAGAATGTTGCTTTCAAACAAGGTGGTAAGCAGGCATTTTACCGCGAGACTTCGCATGGATATGTCCACCAAAATCAAGTATCTGCCCGTATCTTACGTTGATAAAACCGACGCCGGACAAATGCTTGACCGTATGACTGCTGACGTATCTCAGATGGGCAACAGCATACACGCGATAATCGAAACGCTTTTGATGGGTATTTTGCAACTTATCGCGATTACCGTAATAATTTTTACGATAAACTGGGTTTTAGCGCTGATTGTGATTGCTTTTGTTCCGATGTCCGTCGTGCTGTCCTATATATTTGCAAAACGCAGCGAACCTTATTACGACAAAATGTTCAAAGCGTCGGGAGATATATATCAGACTGTCGAAGAAACTTACTCGGGCTATCAGACGATAAAAAGCTATAACCTCGAATCGTTGCAGGAACAGAAGCTTAAAATGCACAACGACGCAATGTGTTCTTCGCAGACGCGCGCGACGTTCATGTCGTCTATGGTAACGCCTCTCGTAACTTTTTCCAACAATCTCGCGTACGTACTCATTTGCCTTATCGGCGCATATTTTGCCATAAAAGGAACGAGCGTGGGAGGAAACGTCGTGTCCGTGGCGGACATAGTCGCTGTCGTGATATATGCCAAAATGTTCAGCTCGCCTCTCGAACAGATTGCAAACGCAATCAGCAGTTTGCAAAGAGTCGCTTCAGCAAGCAAAAGAGTTTACGAGGTGCTGGACGAGCCCGAGATGGACGTTCAGACCGACGTAATGCCCGAAAACGTAAAAGGTGTCGTGGATTTCGAACACGTGGCGTTCAGTTACAATCCCGAAAACCCGTTGCTGAAAGACGTGAACGTGCACGTTGAGGCCGGAAGCAAGGTGGCGATAGTCGGGCCTACGGGCGCGGGGAAGACGACCGTTGTCAATCTTCTTATGAGATTTTACGACCCTCAGTCGGGAAGAATCCTGATTGACGGCACGGATACTAAAACCGTTTCCAGAGAGAGCGTAAGGGACTGTTTTTCGATGGTTTTGCAGGATACGTGGCTTTTCGGAGGCAGCGTATACGATAATATCGCATACGGAAAAGAAGGAGTAAGCCGTGAGGACGTCGAACGAGCGGCCATAGCGGCGCATGCCGACGCGTTTATCCGTATGCTGCCCGACGGATACGATACGGTTATAAACGAATCGGTTACCAACATCAGCGGAGGGCAGAAACAGTTGCTCACCATCGCACGCGCGTTTCTGTCCGATAAGCCCCTTCTGATTCTCGACGAAGCCACAAGTTCGGTCGATACGCGTACGGAGGTTCTTATTCAGAAAGCGATGGACGACCTTATGAAAAACAAAACCGGTTTTATAATAGCGCATCGACTGTCAACCATCGTAAACGCCGACGTGATACTCGTTATTAAGGACGGAGATATCGTCGAAAGCGGAACGCATAAGGAGCTTCTCGCAAAAAACGGTTTTTATGCCGAAATTTACAACGCGCAATATAAATTTGCCTGAAAAACGGCTTTTAGCAATAAAAGACCGCGGAAATCCGCGGTCTTTTTTTAAGCGCGGACGACGTTCAGGAAAGCCCGCCGTATAAAAAACGATAAATCTCTTGTTATTTTTCGGAATAGATGTTATTATAGATTATGTATAAGGAAATTTATGTCCTTTTTCAGGAGGAAATTATGAAGAAGAAGAAATTTATTTCCGTGCTTCTTGTTTTATCGGTCGTCGTTGCCTGTCTGTGTGTTTTCACGGCATGCGGCGAAGACAATACGGCAAAAACCGCTCAGCATAAAAAGGCAATCGTAATATGTACGGCATTGTTATCGGGCGGTCTTTACGATACCGAAACGGGAGCCGCGATATGGGACCCCGTTGCCGAGGGCGTGTATTTTCAACAAACGTTCCCCGACGGCGATATGATGGGACTTATATTAAGCGTTCTTTCCGATAAAGACACTTACGGCCTTATTGGCGATATAACGAAGTACAAGGAAGGAAGCGAAAATCTGTTATGGCAGGTTACTCTGAACGAACAGGGCGTTAGCGTAAACAATCCGAGACTTCGTCCCGCAAACGTCCTGCCTACAACCGCCGACGGCAATTATACTCCGTCCTACTGGAATGAAAACAACGAGACGCTCGGCGGATACGGTTCGTATACCTACGGCGAAAAAATACAATACGGCGCGATTGCCGCTTACCGTCAGCAGTGTCTGGACCTTCAGGCAAAATACGGAGACGACTGGGACGTAACGGTATTCAATTACGACTGGCGTATGGACAACCGCAGAAATTCCGAACTTCTCGAACAGTTTATCGAAACAAACGGATGGCAGGAAGTTATTCTTACATCGCATAGTATGGGCGGCCCCGTCGTTGCCGGCTACATAGCGAGACTTTATAATAAATATATCGCCGACCCCGAAAACAACAAGCATCCCAACGAGCTTATCCGTGCGTACCGTGCGTTTTCTCCCGCGACGGCGGGCTCCGTCGACGCAATTTATTTCCTCGACGACCCCGTCGGTTGCTGCGTTGACGCGGTAACGGGCGTACTGGGAGACAAACTCGGGAATACGATAACCGGAATACAGGCGCTTTCTGACGGATTGCAACATCTTGCCGCGCCCCTTGTCCAGAATATGACGTCGGTAATGCAACTTCTTCCCTTCCAGACGTTCCTCGATTCGGAGTATTATGCCGACGACGAAAGCTGCGTCTACGTCGACGGCGAGCCCGTAAGGGATTTGTACGAATGGTATTGCTCGCGTCCCTGGGCGCATACGAGCGACTGGATAAGCGGAGTGGACGGAATATACGATAAACTCAAACCCGCCATGAGAGATTTGCGCGAGTACTGGGATTCGTTCTATCTCGATACCAACGCCGACGGAATTAAGGATACCTTTGCTCCCGACGTGGTTAATACGATATATTGCCTCGGCCGCGGATACAATACCAAAAAGAGTCTGCAATTCGTAACCAGTGATACGGATACGGTGAAGACCAACAAGATAACATATCACGCATACGATACGTTTAATCATAATTACGATACGCCTCTTACTTCCGTCGAATACTATTCGTTCGACCACAACGCCATCATTTACGGCGACGGCGACGGCACAATGCCCACGAATTCCTGCATAGGAGGGCAGAACTATAACGGCGGCACGTATACTCTCGGAAATCCCCGCCACAATATCGCTGCGGTTAACGGCACCGGAAAACCCATCAAATTCTATACTGCCGACCACGGCTCTGTCGGAGGATACTGGGATATTCTTAAATACGATTTCTACGAAATGATAGATAAAATCAATGAAGAAGACGCTTTAAATCCGTTTTTTGCGTAAACAGTCTGAAAGTTTACTTATAAAAAAGGCCTCCGGAAACGGAGGCTTTTGTATTTTACGGAAAAACGGCCGGAATACGCGGAAATTATGTTTGCGCGGAATTTACGGTTGCGCATTTCAGTATTATAATGTATAATATTAAAAAGCTATGAAAAAAAGAATCGGAAAAAAACGTGTTATACACGACAGAAGAGCGAAGGAATTCGTCAAAAAACGCGCGGTCATAAGCGATAAAATCCGCGAGTCTTTTATTTCCGCCTTACCTATTATTATAATCGTTGTGTTGCTTTGTCTGACGGTTTCGCCCGTACCGACGGGGCTTTTGCTTTCTTTTCTGTTCGGCGCTTTGCTTATCGTTCTGGGAATGGGAATCTTTACTCTGGGCGCAGAAACGTCAATGACTCCTATCGGAAACAGAATAGGCACGTCTCTAACTAAATCGCGTCGTCTGCCGCTTATTCTTTTCGTGAGTTTCGTGCTGGGAGTGGCGATTACGGTTGCCGAACCCGACCTGCAGGTCCTTGCCGAAACGGTGCCTCACATCGACGGCAGGATTCTCGTTATCACGGTCGGCGCGGGCGTGGGATTTTTCCTTGCGATATGTATGCTGCGAAGTTTTCTCGGTATACGGCTGAAATGGTTGTTGCTGATTTTTTATACGGCAATATTCGTGCTTGCCGCCTTTTCTGACAAGGAATTCCTTTCCGTCGCTTTCGATTCGGGCGGCGTAACTACCGGCCCCATGACGGTTCCGTTCATACTTGCTCTCGGAATAGGCGTTGCTAATATCCGAAGCGATAAAAAGGCGGAAGCGGACAGTTTCGGTCTTGTCGCTCTTTGTTCGATAGGCCCCGTGCTTGCCGTGCTTATGCTCGGATTTTTTTATAAAGGAGGAGGGGACGCAACCGTCGGCGCGGCCGCCGTCCCCGCTACCACCACCGAAATGGGCCTTTCGTATCTGAAAGCCTTTCCCGTTTATATGAAAGAAATGGCGATTGCGCTTGCGCCCGTTTTCGTGTTGTTTCTGATTTTTCAGGTTGTTTCTTTCAGAATGACCCGAAACAATTTTTTAAAAATACTTATCGGAATTCTATATACATACGTCGGTCTCGTACTGTTTCTTACGGGCGTCAACGTCGGCTTTTCGCCGCTGGGCTCTTTCCTCGGGACGGAACTGAGCTCCGGCTGGACGCAATATCTGCTTATACCGCTTGCGATGTTGCTCGGGTGGTTTATTATTTCCGCGGAGCCTGCGGTATTCGTACTGGAAAAACAGATTGAAGAAGTAAGCTCGGGCGCGATACCGGGAAAAGCGATAAAAATCAGCCTTTCGATAGCGGTAGCCTGCGCAATGGGTTTTTCGATGATAAGAGTGCTTACGGGGATATCGATATTGTGGTTTATCGTGCCGGGCTATCTCGTTGCGTTGGTACTGATGTTTTTCGTTCCCGACATTTTCACGGCGATAGCTTTCGACTCGGGTGGGGTTGCGTCGGGACCAATGACCGCAACGTTTATGTTGCAGTTCTTCATAGGCGTCTGCGCGGCAAGAGGCGGCAACGTTTTAAGCGACGCGTTCGGTTGCGTCGCGATGGTTGCAATGATGCCGCTTATTTCAATTCAGATTATGGGCGTCGTTTATAATCGCAAACGGAAACGGAAAGAAGCGGCAGAAAAACCTGCGGCGATTTACGGCGACTCCGACGTCATCGAACTTTGGGGGGAATAATATGAATTTCGTTATTTCGGTAATTAACGCAAACGGATTATCCATTCTCAACAATATTTGCGAAAGACTTGAGATACCTCTCGTCCTGTCTCTTATCGGCAAGGGTACGGCAAGTCAGAAAATACGCGATTTATGGGGCATCGAATCAAACGAAAAAAGAATAGTGATTACGGTTGCGGACGAAAACAAAACCGCATTGCTCATATCCGAACATAAAAGACGTCTTTATATCGACGCGCCGGGAAACGGCATTCTGATTGCCGTACCCGTGAAAAGCGTAGGGGGAGGCGGAACTTTCGATTTTTTAAGCGGAGGTAAAAGGGAAATGAAAACACCCGAATTCAATTTCGATTACGAACTTATTATCGCGATAGCGAACGAAGGACATACCGACGCGGTCATGGACGCCGCGAGAGAAGCGGGCGCGGGAGGCGGAACGGTAATTCACGCGAAAGGCACGGGCGCGGCAAACGCGGAAAAATTTTTCAAAGTCTCGATTGCTCAGGAAAAAGAGATTATTCTTATAGTGGCGAAAAAAGAAATAAAAACCGCAATTATGAAAACCGTAATCGAGAAAGCCGGTCCCGCAACCGACGCGGGCGCAATAGTGTTTTCATTGCCCGTTTCAGATGTTGAAGGTTTCAGAAAAGAAGACAACGATACGGAGTCTTCGGACGAAATTAAAGAGAAAGAACAATCATAGGGTCTTTCCTTCGCGGCATAATTTGATTTTTCAACAACGTAAAATTTTGTACGGTATGATTTAGGCGGAAGTTATGTTGAATCTCGAAAAACACTTGTCGGACGAGGGAGGATACTTTTTCGGCAAGACGGAGAAAAACCTTAATTTTACCCTGCATTGTCAGGACAATTACGAGTTTATTTACTGTTACGAAGGCGTTGTCAACGTTACTGTTACGGACAGAATTTATCGTCTGCGGGAGGGAAAAGGTATGATAATTCCCCCAATGCAGGTGCATTCCTATTTTACGTCCGATTACTGCGACGTTTATCTGCTTGTATTTTCCAAGGATTACGTTTCCGATTTTTACGAAAAGCACAAGGATTATGTGGCGACGTATCCCGTCTTTTCCCTTCCTTCGGGCGATATCGTATGCAAAAAACTGCAATCTTCCGTCGACGTTTTCGAAAGGAAAAGCCTTTTTTATCAGATAGCGTCTTTGTACGGTAAACATACCGCGTTTATTCCCGTCGACCCCGTTAAAAACGAAATAATAGTAAAAACCGTTGACTATATAATGAAAAATTATAAGGAAGATATAAGTCTGACCGCGTTGTCCGGGCATCTGGGACTTTCCTACAACTACGTTTCGGATAAATTCAACGAAACCTTCGGCACGGGTTTTTCGGAGGCGGTAAACGCATATCGCGTTAACGAGGCCTGCCGGTTGTTGTATACGACCGATATGACGATGGGCGAAATCGCACGGGAGACGGGTTACGACAGCATCAGAAGTTTCAACCGCAATTTTTTAAAAATTAACGGAAAATCTCCTTCCGAGGCCCGAAAAATAATTAAAGAAGGAGTTTTTATAGACGTTTAACGCATTCTGTGCGCGAAAAAACTGAATATTTAACGTGGTTTGTCTATAAAAAAAACAAGTGGACGGTTTTTTTCCCAAATTCGGTTATTATTGTGTTATTATTGAAATAACAATGATGTGAAGGAGAAAATTATGGCTGATTTTTCAAAGTTGATTGAAAACAAAGCGGCAGCGGCGCGGTATATGGTTGACGAAATCACTCATATCTGCAAAGATATGCCCAAACGTACCCCCGGCGAAGAGGGCGAAAGAGTAGCCTGCGAGTATATGGCCGACGTACTTAAGAACGATTGCGGGTGCGAACGTTCCGACGTGGAATCGTTTAAGGAAAATCCCGGCAGTTTCTTCGGATGGATTTACATAACGATTACCTGTGTGCTTGCGGGTCTCGTGTCGTACTTCTTCCTGCCGATTCTGGGCTTTGCGCTTATCGTATTCGGATTTTTCGTAATGATTATGCAGTTCGGACTTTACAGAAAAACATTTGATTTTCTTTTCCCCGAAAAAACGGGCACAAACGTTACCGCAATCAAAAAATGCACGGGCGAAGTGAAAGGTCGCGTGTTTTTCAACGGCCATCCCGACGCGGCGTGGAACTGGCCCGTCAACAACAGATTCGGCGGAAAAGTTTACGAGGCGAATATCGTCGTGGTAGTGCTTGGTGCATTGTTCCTGATGTTCGCAAGCCTTGCGGCGGCGATAGTTACCGGCTTCAAACCCATGATTCTCACGCCCGAACTTAACTCCGTTATTTTCTGGATAGGAATCGCAAACCTCGTATTCGTTCCGTTCTATTTCGGAATGTACCGTATGTGGGACCCGAAAACCACGGTTGACGGCGCAAACGACAACCTTACGGCGTGCTATATGGGCATTGCCATTCTGAAAGCAATGAAAGACCAGGGCATCGAACTGGAACATACCGAAGTAGGCGTTATTCTGTCGGGCTCGGAAGAGGCGGGTCTTCGCGGAGCGAAGGCGTGGTGCGAACAGCATAAAGGCGAATTCGACGACGTACCCACCTGGATATATTCTTTCGATACCATTCACGACCCCAAATTCCTCGGTGTAAACTATCGCGACCTTAACGGTCTCGTAAAGGCGGATAAAGAGGTTTCCGACAGCTTTATGAAAGCTGCCGAACAGGTTGGCGTAAAATGCAACAAGACGCTCGTGCCTCCTTTCGGAGGAGCAACGGACAGCGCGGCGTTTGCGCAGGCCGGTTTCAAAGCAACGGGCGTTACGGCGCTGAACCACGTTCTCGAAGATTACTATCATACTTTGAAAGACAGCTACGACAATCTCAACGAGGCTTGCCTTGCGGATTGCTATGCGATAGCCGTAAAAGCGCTTGAAAATTTCGACAACAGAATATCCTCGAAATAAAACGAATAAGAAAACCCCGCGAAAGCGGGGTTTATTTTTGGCTAAGACGTGCGCCGCGAAATTCTTATAATCACGCATTGTTGACAAAACGGCGTATATAATGTAATAATATTAATACTACTTATTTTTCTTACAGTGTGATTTATGGTGGCAGAAAACTCGGAAACACGGATTGCGGAGGATATTTCTGAAAGAGGCCTTACTTCGGCCGAGGTGGCCGAGCGCGTTAAGGAAGGGAAGGTCAACGGCGAACAGACCATCCGTACCAAAAGCGTCGGCAGGATAATCTTCGACAATACTTTTACGTTCTTTAACTTCATATTTTTCGTGATGGCCGTTATACTTGCCTTTTTCGCGTCGTTCGATAAAGACGGCATAGGAAATTACGGTTTCGTCATGCTGTGCGTTTTCAATACGCTCGTCGGTATTATACAGGAACTTCGCGCAAAGCACACGATGGATAAACTGTCGCTTATATCCGCGCCGAAAGTTATCGTGTTGAGAGACGGAACGGAAAGCGAGATTAAAGTCAGGGACATCGTGCTGGGCGACGTGATGATTTTGTCCGCCGGACAGCAGATTTGCGCCGATTCCGTGGTTACGGACGGCAGTATAGAGGTTAACGAAAGTTTAATTACGGGCGAACCCGACGCTATCCGCAAAAACGCGGGCGATAAACTTATGTCGGGCAGTTTCGTTGTATCGGGGCGCGCAAAGGCACGCGTCGAACACGTCGGTATGGACAATTTCGCAATGAAAATCAGCGCCGGCGCGAAATATATCAAAAAACCGGTTTCGGTTATCAGAAACAGCCTTAACAAAATCGTCAAAACGATGTCGGTTATCATCGTTCCTCTCGGAATAGCGTTGTTCTGCGTGAAATATCTCGTGCAGGGCAACGGACTCGACGATACGGTTATTACAACGATAGGTTCGCTTGTCGGTATGATACCCAGCGGGCTCGTGATGCTGTCGTCGGCGGTGTTCTGCCTTAGCGTAATCAGGATTGCGAAACACCATACGCTTGCGCAGGATATGTACTGCGTCGAAACTCTTGCCCGCGTCGACGTGCTTTGTCTCGATAAGACGGGTACGATTACCGAAGGCAGTATGGAAATACAGGGAATTAAAACCGTCGACGTGTCGGAGGACGAGTTCAAGGTGCATCTGAAAAGCCTTATGAACGCTCTTCCCGACGATAACGCAACCGCGACGGCCGTACGCAATTATGTTGAAGAAGTGTGCGCGGGGGACGAAGCGGAATCGACGGTGCCTTTTTCGTCGGTAAGAAAATGGAGCGCCGCAAGGATAAACGGCGTAACGTACGTTCTGGGCGCGCCCGAATTCGTTTTTCCCGACGAATCGGACGAAATGGTTGCGATAACGCGGGAAAAGGCGGAGGAAGGTCTTCGCGTAATAGTATTCGCGTCAACCGCATGCAACCTCGAAGGCGATACACTTCCCGATAATCTGAAACCCGAAGGGTTTATTTTCATCGCCGACAAAATACGTAAAGAAGCGCCCGATACATTGCGCTTTTTCAGGGAGCAGGGCGTTAACGTAAAAATAATATCGGGGGACAATCCCGTTACGGTGCGGGCCGTTGCGAAGCGCGCCGGTCTTGACGACTGCGATAATATCATCGATATGTCCACTCTCAAAACCGATGAAGAAGTAATGGAAGCCGCCGATAAATATACGGTGTTCGGAAGAGTGCTGCCCGATCAGAAACTGCTGCTCGTCAAAGCTCTGAAAGCTAAAGGACATACCGTTGCGATGACGGGCGACGGCGTAAACGACGTTCTCGCATTAAAAGAGGCCGATTGTTCGGTCGCTATGGCGTCGGGGTCGGACGCGGCGAAAAACGTAAGCAGCCTCGTCCTTCTGGACAGCAACTTCGCGTCGATGCCGAAAGTCGTTGCGGAAGGAAGACGCTCGATAAACAATCTCGAAAGGTCCGCTTCGCTGTTTCTGGTAAAAACCGGCTATAATCTGCTTATAGCGCTTCTTTTCCTTATCGTTCCGTCGGTATTGCCTTTCGAGCCCAGACAACTTACTTTGCTCGGCGGCGTAACGATTGGCATTCCTTCTACCATTCTTGCGCTCGAAAAGAACAATAAGAGGGTTGAAGGGCGTTTTCTACCGAAAGTTATTATGAAAGCAGTGCCGGGAATAATTACGGTTATGACGGGAATTATCTCAATCGTAATCGTGACGCAGTGCATATTTACGGGGCTTTCGCAGGAAGAACAGCAGAGTCTGTATTTCCTTGCAACGGTATTTGCCGGCTACCTGTTTGTGTTTAAATCCTGTTGTCCTTTCAATATTCTGCACGCCGCGGTATTCGTGTTCGTGATACTTTTGCTTGTATTGTGTTATTTCGTCAATCTGTCGTTTATCGACATTCAGGCCTTTTTCGGATTATATCGCAATATGACGCCCGATATGTGGAAAGCGATTGCCGTAGTGTGGGCAATTCTGATTCCCGTATTTGCGTTGAGCTGGTGGCTGGACTCGAGGTATAACGAGACCTTTCAGGATAAAGTGGGCGCGCTCGGAGACAGAATAGAGTCGTTGCGCAAAAGTAAAAAAAGAAAAAACGCGCAAGCTTAATATAAAAAAGTCGGGTTAAGACCCGACTTTTTTATTCCTCGTTAAGGTTTTTTACGAGATTGATATCGCGTTCTGCTTACAATCCGACAATTTTCTGAAATCATTTATCAACCCCGTCTCAAGCGGGTTTTTTATCAGAAAAATACGTGCAGAACAAGCATTGTTATCCCGAGAATCACCAGGACCGCGCCGACGGTAATATTCAGCGTTTTCGGTTTTACCCGTGTTGCAATCGCCGCGGCAATCTGTGCCGAAATCAACGTACTCAATATGCATACGAACATAGCGGTCGTATCGGGTATTCCGCCTATCCCGAAGTGTGCGACTGCGCCCGTAAGCGCCGTAAAAGTCATGATAAAAACGCTTGTTCCGACGGCTTTTTTCAGTTCGAATCCCAAAAACGACGTCAGGACGAGCAGCATCATCATACCGCCGCCCGCGCCGACAAAACCGCAAATCATACCTATTCCCGACGAAAACGCGACGGTCTGAATAACGGCCGTGGTTTTATCGCGGCACAGATTTTCTTTCAGCGGGTCTTTTTTGTTTACGGGACGCAAAATAAATTTCAGGCCGAGAAGGGATGTGGCAAAAATCGAGAAACTTCCCATCATATGATTATCGACGAGAGATGCAAGATAACTGCCTATCATCGTGAAGCACAGTATGATTGCCAGCATAAAGGCCCCTTTTTTGAAGTCGACGTTTTTATCGACCGCGTATGCGGTGGTTGAAACCGCAGACGCAAGCACGTCGGAAACAAGCGCTATTCCTACGGCGTCGTATGCGGGGAAATCGAGAAAGGCAACGAGCATCGGCGCAATAAACGCGGCCGCCGACAACCCCGCGAAACCCGTGCCGAGTCCCGCGCCTATTCCCGCGAATATATAAACGATTATTCTGGTCCAGTCCATATAAATCCTTAAAACCAGATTATTATACCACCGCATGCCTTAAAGTCAATTAAAAGCGGATTGACTTTATTTACGGTAAGTGATAATATTATCTCTATGAAAATAATGTTCGTATGCCTTGGAAATATCTGCAGAAGTCCTATGGCCGAATTCGTTTTTAATTACGAAGCGAAGAATCGCGGCGTCTTAGAAAAATACGAGGTTGCGTCCGCAGGTACGTGCGAAGAGGAAGAGGGTAGTCCCGTTCATTACGGTACGGTAGCCGAATTAAAAAGACGCGGCGTTCCTTTTCGGGAAAGACGCGCCGTATTGCTTCGCGCCGCCGATTACGACCGATACGATTTGTTTATCGGTATGGACGAATCGAACGTACGCTGTATGAAACGGCTTTTTAACGGAGACCCTTATAATAAAGTAAAACTCCTTAACGATTACACGGGAAATCCGCGCGACGTCGCCGACCCGTGGTACACCGGTAATTTCGTTAAAACTTACGACGATATCAGAACGGGCATAGAATGCTTATTGGATAATCTTGAACAGGAAGTGAATGTATGAGCGATTGCACACACGATTGCGAAAGTTGCAAAAGCAAGGGAACTTGCGGCGAAAAGAACGATTTTTCGCTTGACGTAAACGAGTTGTCGAAAGTCGGACACGTTATAGGCGTCGTATCGGGTAAAGGCGGCGTAGGCAAATCTCTGGTTACGGGTCTTATGGCGTCCGAAACGGCAAAACAAGGGTTTAAAACGGCAATTCTCGACGCTGATATTACGGGTCCGTCAATTCCCAGAATGTTTGGGGTCAAAGGTCCGGTTGACAGCGACGGCAAATATTTTTATCCCGTCACCTCTGAAACAGGAATAAAAATAATGTCAGCGAATCTTTTGCTCGAAAACGAGGACGACCCCGTTATCTGGCGCGGACCCGTGATTGCGGGTATGGTAAAACAGTTCTGGACGGACTGTGTATGGAACGACGTGGATTATATGTACGTCGATATGCCTCCCGGAACGGGCGACGTGCCGCTTACCGCGTTTCAGAGTCTGCACGTTGAAGGCATTATCGTTGTAACGAGTCCGCAGGAACTTGTATCTATGATTGTTGCGAAGGCCGTAAAAATGGCAAATATGATGCATATTCCCGTTCTCGGCGTAGTTGAAAATATGAGTTACGTCAAATGTCCCGATTGCGGAAAAGAGTTTTCGGTTTTCGGTGAAAGTAAGGTTGACGAGGTAGCGACAAATTTCGACTTGAAACTTCTCGGGCGAATTCCTTTTGACGTCGACATTGCGAAAGCGTGCGACAGAGGCGATATAGAAAGCGTGGACGCTCGTTGGCTTGAAAGCGCGGTTGAGGCCGTAAAGAGACTGAAATGATTTTAAAAAATAAAATCCCGCAAAACTGCGGGATTTTGTTTTTCGCTAAACGCTTTTTATTTGGCGGGGGTGTTTATAAAATCTTCGATATTTCGTTCGATAAGGTCGAAAAATACCTCGACTTTTTCCTTATCCGCTTCGTTTCCTTTTATGGCGATTGTCATCGTGAGTTCGTCGTTCAGCGTAGTCATCGCAAGTTGCATAAAAGGTTTGTATTTGACGGCGCCCGTCATAAATCCGTCGACGGGTTTTGCGTTTCCGAAAGTCAAAAGTTCTTCGGGAAGCAGTCCGATATTGCTCATTCCGATAAGCGGGTTGTTATAACCTATTTTTATCGCGAATTCCGATATCGAGAAGGGAAGAATGGTATAAGCGAGCTTTAAGAGGGGAAGACTGTAAAGCCCCATAAACTTATCGCGTTTGCTGGACTTCGTGGAACGCATCACGTTAATAAGGGTGTCGTTTATCGTTTCGCCTTTTCCGTGTACGGTGCAAAGCATAAATCCGGTATGATTTGCAAGCCCGCCCGCGTTTTCTCCGCCTTCGATATGTCTTCTCAAATCCACCATACAGGGAATTGACAGAGTCTCGTCGTCGCGCATTCCGATAATCTCGTACAGAGCGCGGACGTACGCCGCAAGCATAACGTCGTTTACGGTTACTCCGAGACGCTTGCCGGTATTCTTCATCTCTGTGAAAACGGGCCTTTCGATTTTTCTTACGTTAATCATCGTGCGGTCGTCGTCCGACGCGGGCGTAAGGGGAAATACGTGTTTATCCTTTACGTCGCTGATGTTTTTATAGAGCCCTTTGGCGATTTTTTTATCGGAAGCGTTCAGTTTCGTATAAACTTGTTCGGCGCTTCTCGTGCCGCTTTTGAGGTCTGTGGGGTTTTCGCCCGAAAGCATAGCGTTGTAATTCTTGGCCAGTTTTTTCAGGAAATATTTGAAATCCCCGCCGTCGAAACACATATGATTGACAATCATCGCAAGCGTCGAACGGCCGTCCTTGTTCAGCAGAAGAATTTTAAACTGAACGTTTGATGTTACGGGTATGCTCTGACACAAAAAGTCGTAAGAATCTTTGTACGGGTCGTCGCTGTCGGCAACCGTCAGGATATCGTCCACGGTATATTTTTCGACCGACCAGTACGGATTTACCGGGTTTTCGTGAAAACTGCTGTGCAGGACGGGCGCTTTCTCCGCCATAATTACGATAACGTTTTTAAGGATTTCGGGGTCGATAAGATTATCGAAATGCAATACGGCGTGCACCATTCTGTCGTAATAATTTCTGAACAGATATTGCATCTTATCCCACATTTCGGCTTTGATAATTTTACTCATATAGCTAAAACCTTTTATATTGTAAACCGATGATTTAAAGCTTTATTTGTTTTCGTCGTTCCACATCGTGTAGTATGCTTCGTCCACGCGGGATTTCTTTTCCTCGGTCGCTTTTTTCTTCTTTTTTGCAAAACGGCTTATCGCGACGATAAGAATAATCACGTCCAGAAGAGCGGCTATTACGGGAATAAGCCAGTAGGGGTGCCACGCAACCACTCCCGCGATTCCGAGTATAACGTACACGAGGACGGCGGTAACTTCAACCGTAGCGAGCAAATCGAAAAGGCGGGATTTACTGCCGTACGAATAAGCCTCGACCGTGTCGGTAACGAGCATTGCGATTACCATAATCAGAAATACGAAATAGCAGTTGGGAAGATTGCTTAATATTTCGAGGAAAAGGAAAAGCATAGTAAACGCAGCCACTATAATTACGTGCGACAATCCTCTTACCGCAAGACGTTTTTTGCGTTTTGCGAATTTAACTATTCCGTATAACGCGCAGGCAATGACGCCGGTGAAAACGCCCGCGATAAATATGAGCCACGTCTTGTCCCACGCCTTGGTTGCAAAACTTACCGTAAGATAGGCAATTACCACGAACAGCGAAAACGCAACCGCACAGAGGGCGATAATCCCCGCCTTCGAAAGCGCGCGTTTTACGTTGTCGAGTCTGCTTTCGAAATCTTTGAGAGTAGAGGCGAAGTCGCCGAGACTGTCGATGCAGAGATCATAAATAGCGTTTTCGTCAGTCATACCTTTGATTCGGTATTCCTGCGCGCGGTCAAGCAGATTTCTCAACACTTCTTCGCGATATTCCATTGCCTCTCTTGTGGGAGATATGGTACGGAATTGTTGTTCGAGATACTTTTTAAAGCGTTCGGTCAGCATTCTTTTTTCCTCCGAGAATTAAATTTTTTAATATTTCCGCTGTTTCAAACCAGTTGGTTTTATTGTTTTCGTAAAAGTTGCGTCCCGCGTCGGTAATGCGGTAATATCTGCGTCGCGCCCCCGCGTCGCCGTCGCCCCAGTAACTTTCTATAAGGCCGCTTTGTTCCATACGGCGAAAGGCGGTGTATAACGTAGCGTCCTTGAGCACGAGTTGTCCCATACTCAAAGTTTCGATTGCTTTGCTTATTTCATATCCGTAATTATCGCCGTTTTTAAGTTGCGCGAGAATTATGGTTTCCGTATGACCTCTTAAAAGGTCGTTGCTGATAGCCATCGTGCTCCTCCATATATCGTCTGACGATATATATCATATCACAACGGGAGAGTTTGTCAAGCGTTTAACGAAAAAATCCTCAGTGAATTAAAATTTCTTAAATTCGCTGTTTACATCGCACGTGCGCATATGCTATCATTAGAATATAAAACAACCACAGGGGATATTTTATGGCTGACGATAAGAAAGAGAGCTCAAAAAAAGAAAAATCACGCGCCGCCAAATGGGTGCTTGCGCTTTTCGTATGGGGATTTTCGGCTTATTTTCTGATATGTCTTTCCGCGTTTATTCCGACGACGATAGAAGCGCATCATGCCGAGGAAACGTGGCGGGAATGGCAGAAGGGCTATATAGATTTTCTCGAGACGTCGTACGCCGCCGATTCGGATTTTTCGAAAGTAAACGAAGAAAATTTTATAACCGGCGCGACTGTCGCGGACGTTTATTCGGCACGGCTGAACGAAATCCGCTATCTCGCGTCGCACAACAGTTATAAAGTGGGGCTTACGCAGGGGACGGAATATCTCTATCACGGACCTTTTGCCGCGTTTATGGGAAAGCAGTTCGATTACGTTTACGATACGATAACCGAACAGCTCAATATGGGGATAAGAAGTATCGAACTCGACGCAAATAAAGTCGCCACCGCGGACGGCGGTTTCGAAATCCGGTGTCTGCACAGCAGTTTGCTCGAAAGCAAAAGCACGGCTGTCGATTTTAAAAAAGGATTGCACGAAATCGATATGTGGCTTGAAAGAAATCCGGATTCGTTGCCTTTAATCGTGCTTGTCGAGCCGAAGGGAAGTAAAAAATTCGACGAGGAGGCATTCGACGCGCTTGACGGAATGCTCTTCGACGTATTCGGAGATAAACTTCTGACCCCGAAAAAGCTTCTCGGAGAATACGATAATTTCGACGACTTCCGCGCAGACAACGCCTACCCTACCGTTGAAACGCTTAAAGGGAAAATTATTTTCCTGCTGCACGAAAAAGCCAGCCTCGATACGTACATAGCGAGGGACCCCGATATGCAGAAAAGCGCGATGAATATCGCGCTCGAATACAAAACGGTAATGAAGAAGGGCGAAAAATACTCGAAATATGCTTTCACCGTTATTATAAACAGAGCTTCCAAACATAAAGACCGCATAGAAAAAGCCATAAACGAAGGAAATTTTATGGTGCGCACGCGACTCGATAAATATGCCGTCGTCAAAGAAAAACAATATAAGGACGGAATTGCGTCGGGCGCAAACATTTTAAGCACCGATTACGTGCCTTACGTCGAAACCCGTTTATACGAATATCCGGACGGTGAAAGAAGTGCCGAAACGTATTTTGCGCTTCTCGGAAACGAATACGGAAAAACGGTTACTTTGCGCGGCGTTGATTTGTGACGAAGCGAGGATATAGGCGAAAAAGAATTGCAACCGTCCGGATCAAAAACGTCCGGACGGTTTTTTACGCCGGGCGGCATATCGGAAATATTTGTTCTTAATTGAAAATTTTTGTTAATAATATGCTTTTCCGAAAAAAATTTTGTTACAACACGCTTTTACCGTAAAATTTTTGGAAAAAATATCGTTATAGTGTTTACATATCATACCGCTCCGTTATAAAATGTATGCGTAAGGATAAGGAGGCTTCTATTGGATAATATCGACGCAAAAATCCTGCAATGTCTCGTTAAAAACGCAAGAGCGAATTCCTCCGATATCGCCGAAAAAGTTAAGCTTTCCACCTCGGCGGTAATCGAACGTATCAGGAAACTCGAAAGTTCGGGAGTAATCAAAGGTTATACCGCAATGGTAAATCCCGAAAAACTGGGCAAAGACGTCATAGCGTTGATAAGCGTTGCAATAGACCATCCTAAATTCAACGACGGATTCGTTACGGCGGCGAAGAGCAATCATCACGTAACGGAATGTCTGTATATCGCGGGCGAATTCGATTATTTTCTTAAGGTAGTTACCGACAATACGAAAACGCTTGAAAACGTTCTTAACGAAATAAAGAGTATTCCGGGCGTGTCGAAAACTCAGACCAGCATAGTTCTCAGCAGTCCGAAAAACGACTATAACTGCGCAATCAGACCTAAGAAAGACAAATAAGGATTATGCGTGCGTATATGCGCGCGTGAGAATAAAAAATAAACGGCGAAAGCCTAATAAAGGAGAAAAGTATGATAGTAGGTATTCCCAAGGAAATTATGCACGACGAAGCTCGTGTGGCGGCAATTCCCGACACCGTTAAAAAGATGGTAGCCGACGGCGCAACCGTTCTGTTTGAAAAAGGAGCGGGCGAAGGCTCTTATTATCCCGACGCCGATTACGTTGCCGCAGGTGCAAAAATAGTTGAAGATTGCGAGGAAATCTTTAAACAGGCCGACGTTATCCTTAAAGTCAAGGAACCTCTTTTCAACGAGGCTAAAGGCAAACACGAAATCGATATGATGCACAAAGGACAGTACATCATCACCTTTATTCACCCCGCTTCTCCCGTCAACCACGAAATGGTAAAGGCGATGGCGAAACAGGGCGTCATCGGTCTTACCCTCGACGGCGTTCCCCGTATTTCCCGCGCACAGTCGATGGACGCGTTGTCCTCGATGAGTACCTGCGCAGGTTATAAAGGTATGCTTATGGGCGCCAGCGATATTCCCAAATTCATGCCCCTTATCGGCTCGGCCGTAGGCGTAATTCAGCCCAGTAACGTTCTCGTACTCGGCACGGGCGTTGCGGGTCTGCGCGCAGTCGCGACGGCAAAAGGACTCGGCGCAAAAGTATATTCCGCCGATATCCGTCCTTCCGCTAACGAGCAGGCAATGTCTCTCGGCGCGAAAATCGTTCCCACGGGAGTTCCCGAGGAAATCGCAGTCCGCCGCGTAGGCGTCGTCGAATATGCAAAACGTCTGCCCGAAGAATGGCTCGAAAAAGAACGCGAGGCTCTTGCTGACGCCGTTAAAAACGCCGATATTATTTTCTGCTCGGCACTTCTGCAGGGTCAGCTCGCTCCCACGCTCCTTACGGACGAAATGGTTGCAAGCATGAAACCCGGTTCCGCAATCGTCGATATCTCCATCGACCAGGGCGGTAACTGCGCTATCACCACTCCCGGCATCCGCGACGTCAAACACGGCGTAGTCATCGAAGGTATCAAAAATATCCCCGGTCAGCTGCCCACAAGTTCGACCTGGATGTTCGCATATAACATTTACAACCTTTTGAAATTCCTTGCCAAGGACGGCGAAGTCAAACTCGACATGAACGACGAAATCGTCCAGAGCATTCTCGTAACCCTGAACGGCGAAATCGTTCATAAGGGTGCGCGCGAGGCAATGGGTCTGTAAAATATCCTTGAACTTAAAAAGGAAGGCAATTCTCCTGCCTTATACGGGCAGGAGAATTTTTTAAAAACAAATCAGGCAGGTGCTAATTATGATTTCGATTTTAAATTCTTTTTTGGCGCGGTCGCTGGCGCTCGGTAATTTCGGCCTTGAAAAAGCCATTTACTTCCAGTTGATTTTACTCGGCGTATTTTTCGTTGCGACTATCGTGGGGTATAAACTTATTTCCAACGTGCCGACGCTTCTGCATACTCCTCTGATGTCGGGTATGAACGCCTTATCGGGCGTTACCGTTCTCGGCGCGCTTACGGCGGCGGCCGTCCTTCTGAACGGTTACGGCACTGCCGGTATCGTTATATCGGCAATATGCGGTTCGATAGCAATCGCGCTCGCTATGGTAAACGTTGTGGGCGGATTTATGGTAACCGACAGGATGCTTGGTATGATTGCAAAGAAGAAAGCCCCGCGTCAGGCCGTAGTCTATACGGTTGCGTGCGTTCTGGGAGCGGGGCTTATTGCAGCAATCGGTTGCATGAGTCTTTACGGCAACGCAAAAGATTGGGTATATCTTGCGCTGGCGGTAGTGCTTTCGGGCGGCGTGCTTGGCGGTATCGCAATGATGGGCAACGTCGTTTACAGCCGTATCGGCAACAGAGTGAGCGCCATCTGCATGCTTATCGCGATAGTTCTTACCATAGTTTACAATAACATCGGCGGCGCATGGACGATGTATATCGGTCTCGCCCTCGGCGCGGCCGTCGGCGTCGTACTTGCGAAGAAAGTCAAGATGATTGAAATGCCGCAGATGGTTGCGCTGCTGAACGGTCTCGGAGGAGCCGCGTCGGCAATAGTCGGCGCGTTTGCGATATTCGGAGTAGGTACGGGATTCGACGGATTTTCGACCACGACTTCTGCGCTGGCTCTTGCGGTAGGTATGATTACGCTGACGGGAAGTCTTGTCGCAGCAGGAAAACTTCATAAGATTCTTCCTCAAAAACCCGTCGTTTACAAAGGCCATCAGGCTATGACGGTAGGAAGTCTTGTCCTTACCGTCGCGGGCATCGTAATTTTTGCCGTAATCGCCGCTCTCGGCGCTTCGGGCGTCATACGTCTCGGAATCTCCGTCAGGGCGTTCGGAGGCATTATGGCGGCGCTGATTTTCCTGCTTGCAGGATTCTTCGGTTATATTTTCGCCATCCGCGTGGGCGGTGCGGATATGCCCATCACTATATCTTTGCTTAACAGCCTTTCGGGCGTTGCAGGCGCGATAGCCGGTCTTGCAATCAACGATTTGTTGCTTGTTGCGGTAGGCGGTATCGTGGGCGCTTCGGGATTATTGCTTACGCAGATTATGTGCAAAGCGATGAACAGAAAACTGGGCTCGATACTTCTCGGCGCGACTTCCGTCTCGACGGAACATAAGAACGAAACCGATAAAACCGCACCTGCGAAAAACGATAACGCAAAAGAAGAAAGCGTTGCGGTAGTTTCGGAATCCGAAGTTAAAGAAGTCAAATCAGAGGTTAAACCCGAAAAAAATACCGAAATTAATTATGCGGCAAGTCTTAACGGCGCAAAAGAAGTCATCATCGTGCCCGGATACGGAATGGCAATCGCGCAGGCGCAGCATCTCGTAAAACAGCTTGCGGATAAACTGGTTGCGGGCGGTACGAAAGTCAAATACGCCATCCACCCCGTTGCGGGTCGTATGCCCGGCCATATGAACGTATTGCTGTGCGAGGCCAACGTCGAATACGAGGATTTGTACGAAATGGACGATATCAATCCCGAATTCAAAACCGCGGACGCCACAATCGTAATAGGAGCCAACGACGTTCTCAATCCTGCGGCTAATACCGCCGAAGGAACGCCCATTTACGGCATGCCCGTGCTTGACGTTGCCGACTGCAAAAACATTTTCATTTTCAACTATGATACGAAACCCGGATACGCGGGCGTAGACAATCCCATTTATTCCCGCGAGGAAGGCGTGCATCTGTATCTCGGCAACGCGCAGGAGACTTTGCAGAAATTCATTGCCGATATGGATAAACCCGCCGAAGTCGAGCTGGAAAAACCCGCCGCACCCGTTGCGGACGAGAAACCCGCGGAAGAAGAAAAGAAAGAAGAAAACGTACGTCCCGAAAATCCCGCAAAAATACTGGTCGGCGCAAAAGAAGTCATCATCGTACCCGGATACGGAATGGCAATCGCGCAGGCGCAACATCTCGTAAAACAGCTTGCGGATAAACTGGTTGCGGGCGGCACGAAAGTCAAATACGCAATTCATCCCGTTGCGGGTCGTATGCCCGGCCATATGAACGTATTATTGTGCGAAGCCGACGTTGATTATGAGGATTTGTACGAAATGGACGATATCAATCCCGAATTCAAAACCGCGGACGCCACAATAGTAATAGGAGCCAACGACGTTCTCAATCCCGCGGCTAATACCGCCGAAGGAACGCCCATTTACGGCATGCCCGTGCTTGACGTTGCCGAGTGCAAAAACATCTTTATTTTCAACTATGATACAAGACCCGGATACGCGGGCGTAGACAACCCCATATATACACGCGAGGACGGAGTATATCTGTATCTCGGCAACGCGCAGGAGACTTTGCAGAAATTTATTGCCGATATAGACGCATAACCGGTCGTTTTTCAGAAAGCCGCGGTTTTTCCGCGGCTTTTTTATCGGGCTTTTTCTTACGCTGTTATCAAAACGCATATTTTTCGCCGTATGGCAAACACTTTATACGGAGGTAATTATGGAACTTTTAAAAGAAGTAATAAAAAATCTGAATGTGGGAGTAAACGCCATCGACGATATTATGTGCAATGTCAGAGATTGCGAACTGAAGGATACGATTTGCTCTCAAAAAAAGAATATGCTTGACCTTCTGCACAGAGCGACGGAGGAACTCGGCGAACACGCCGCCGAAAAAACCGGCACCGAGCCTGACGGTTTAGAAAAGATAATGCTTAAATCGGCGGTAAAAATCAAATCGGGCTTTGACAAATCGTCCACGAATATCGCCGAAATGCTGATAGAGGGCAACAATATGGGAATCAACGACGTCGTAAGAGTCTCGCACCGTCTGGACGGAAAGGAAAACACGCCTTTCGTTGGCGAAATGATTGACCTGTACGACGCAAACATCAAGGAATTAAGAAGATTTTTATAATTAAGTTATAAAACGCCGATTGCTCGGCGTTTTTTCTTTGACGGAACTTGAAAAATAGCGAAGCGAGAAAGTAAAACTTTCGGAAGTGGAGCGTCAGCGCGCAGCGGTTCGGGGCGAAGCCCGGGCAACGGAGTTGCGCAAAGGCCGTAAGTACAAAAAAAGCAACCTTAAAAAGGTTGCGTTTTGGTGGACGTTAACGGACTCGAGAAATAGCGAAGAGAGAAAGAGGAACTTTCGGAAGCGGAGCGTCAGCGCGCAGCGGTTCGGGGCGAAGCCCGTACAACGGAGTTGGACAGAGGCCGAAAGTACAAAAAAAACAACCTTAAAAAGGTTGCTTTTTGGTGGACGTTAACGGACTCGAACCGCTGACTTTCTCCACGTCAAGAAGACACTCTACCAGCTGAGTTAAACGTCCACAGCAGAAGTAATATTAACATACTATTTCCGATTTGTAAACAATTTTTCAGCTGTTTTTCGGCGGAAATTCATTTTGCAGATAATTTTCGATAATCCCGGCTGCGTCGCCGACAAGTTCCACGCAGGGGCGTTTTTTATAATATTCCGCCGTGCGTTTTTCGGGGGAGGGCGAGGAATCGGGGACGCCTAAAAGTTCGCGACAGATAATACTTCCGTTTTTTTCTTTGAATTCCCCGGCGAGTTTTTGAACGAGAGAATACAGTTTTGCTTTTTCGTCGGTTGCCTGCGGGTCGGAATAACCGCATTTAAGTCCGGCAACCATAAGCATACCGCTTACGGCGCCGCAGACTTCGCGCATACGACCCATACCTCCGCCGAAGGGCGAAGAAATCATTTTAAGTGTTTCGGGGTCGAGGCACAGTTCGTCCGAGAAGGCAAGAAGCACCGATTGAGCGCAGTTGTATCCGTTTTTGAAATTCTGCATCGCAAGTTCGCGTTTAGTCATATTTTCACCGTTTCTTTAATTGTTTCGATACCGAAAATTATATTCTAACGGACGGGCGTTGTCAAGGGCCGAAAGTTTAATAAAAACCGAAAAAATCCTTTAAAAAGCGTCAATTTTTAAAAAACGTTGTAAAAACGCTTTTATTATGTTATAATAAAATATCTATACGCAATAACGGATTTCCAAAGAGGAATATATGCTGGAAAAATTCAGGATAGGACATTTTACAGATAACGAAAACGGCACTGGCGTTACCGTCGTTCTTTGCGAGGAAGGCGCAACGGGCGGAGTCAGCGTCAGAGGCGCCGCGCCTGCCACGCGCGAGACGGATTTATTGTCGCCCGAAAAAACCGTGCAGAAGGTCAACGCGGTTGTTTTGTCGGGAGGCAGTGCATTCGGGCTCGAGGCGTCGTCGGGAGTTATGGATTATCTGCGCGAAAAAGGCGTCGGATTCAACGCGGGAAAGTATAAAGTGCCTATTGTAGTCGGTGCGTCGCTTTTCGACCTCGAGTACAAAAATTTCGCTTATCCCGATAAAACTGCGGGATACGAGGCGGCAAAAAACGCAAAGGAGAACAATTTTGCGTCGGGGAGTATAGGCGCGGGTACGGGCGCGACGGTCGGGAAGATGCTGGGCATCGAATGCGCCGCAAAAGCGGGGCTCGGCGTTGCGTGCCTTTCGTTGAACGGTATCGAAGTTGCGGTTATTTCGGCCGTTAACGCATTGGGCGACGTGGTTGATAACGGAAAAATTATCGCAGGGATAAAATCTCCCGACGGTGGATTTCTGGACAGTCTTAAAGCGTTTACTTCGGGTGCGGAGGGCGTTTTGGGAACAAATACCACGATAGGTTGCGTGCTTACCAACGCGGCTCTTACCAAAGTTCAGGCAAACCGTCTTGCCGACCTTGCTCACGACGGACTTGCGCGCGCGATTTCTCCTTCGCATACGAATTTCGACGGCGACGCGTATTTTGCGCTCGCCTCGGGCGAAAAAAACGCAGAGTTCAACATTCTTACGGCCGTCGTCCCCGAACTTACGCGCAAATCCATACTGTGCGCCGTGAGCGGCCAAAGCGACGCGACGCAAAAAAAAGCAGACAAACTGCTGTTTTCGATTTTTCAGAAAATGTGGAAACAAAATTAGATATGGACGCTTTTAACGAATTGCTTTTTAAATTTTTTACAGGTACGGGCATAACGATTGCGAGGACGGTTGCGATATTCATTTTCGGCCTTCTTGCCGTTAAGCTTATAATGCTTATCGCAAATAAAATTGCGGTGCGCGCGAAAATAGAAAAAACCGTTTCAAGTTTTATTCTGTCGGTGATAAACGTTCTGTTGTATTTCGCGCTTTTATTGTTTACGGGAAAATCGGCGGGAATTTCCACTGCGAGTTTCGTAGCGCTGATATCGGCCGCCGGTCTTGCCATATCTCTTGCATTGAAAGACAGCTTAAGTAACCTTGCCAACGGTTTTATCATTTTGGGAAGCAAACCGTTCGTGGTGGGCGATTACGTTGCCGTGAACGGCGTGGAAGGGACTGTGAAGTCGATAGGTTTTTTCAATACCAAACTCGTATCGTACGATAATATTATGATAACTCTTCCAAACTCGTCGCTTATCGGAAGCAGCGTTACGAATTATACCGCGAATCCCACGAGAAGAGTTACCGTCAGCCTTAAGTTTTCCTACGACGTCGATACCGACAAGGTAGGCGAAATAATGACGGAGGTAGGCAAATCCTTTAAGGAGGTCCTTACGTCCCCGGCACCGAGCGCCGTCGTGGATTCGTTTACCGACAGCGCCGTCGTAATGACGTTGAGATTATGGACGCCTACCGAGATGTACTGGGACGTGCTGTTTAAAGTCAACGAAAAACTCGTAAGCGAATTACAGAAATCGGGTATTGACGTATCCATGAACAAACTTGACGTAAAGCTTGTAAACGGAGGCCAGAAACAATGAAGAAAAGCATTTTATTTGTAATTTTAGTTACGTTAACATTGGTTATTGCGCTTTCCGGAACCGGATTGGCGTTTGCGGAGGAGGTCGGCGCAGACGCTGCGGATGCCGCTTTTACAAAACAGGACACGATAAAACTCGTGGCGACTTATATTGCTTTCGGCCTTTCAATCGTCGTGGGAATACCTTTGATACGCGCGGTCAATAAAAGGAAAAAACAGGGTTACGTTGCAAATATAGTCGAGGAAACGGAAGACATCGCGAAACAGGTTTCAGATTTTTATGCAAACCGCGACAAGGCGCGCACGAAAAAAGAAATCCTTAAATTTTCCCTGAAAATAACGGGAGTTGCCGACCACGCTCTGACAACTTATACCGAAAAACAGATTTCGGGATATTACGACGTTTATAACGACCTGAACAAACTGAATTCGATGCTGTCCGACGTCGAGAAATGCCGCGACGATAAAGACAGATTCGAAGCGGAGTATCTTGCTCTCGTAAAACTTGCTGCGTCGATATCGGACAAGGCAAAGATTTTAAAAGATAACGAGGATATTATAAGAAGGTACAACAATGATTGATATCGAAAGGCTGAATTATCTTGCGAAAAAGTCTCGGACGGAAGGACTCACGGACGAGGAAAAGGCCGAACAACAGGCTATCAGAAGGGAATATATAGACAGCGTCAAGGCGTCGCTGAAAGCGCAACTCGACAATACCTATATCGTCGACGCAAACGGCGTAAAACATAAAGTCGAACAGAAGAAAAAACAATGAGCACACCCGTAAAAGACGTTATTTACGAAATCGAGGATAAATACCTCAGTCCCTATGCGTTCAAAAGCCGTGACACGGCGGGAAGACGCGTTTTCGTCGAAGAATGTAAAATCCGCACGGAATTTCAGCGCGACCGCGACAGAATTATACATAGCAAAGCGTTCAGAAGATTAAAACATAAAACGCAGGTATTTCTGTCGCCCGAAGGCGACCATTATCGCACGAGACTTACGCATACTCTCGAAGTTTCGTCGATTGCCCGCACCGTCGGACGGGCGTTGAGGCTAAACGAGGACCTTATAGAAGCGATAGCGATGGGACACGACCTCGGCCATACTCCGTTCGGACACGCAGGAGAGAGAACGCTCTCGTCGCTTACGGGCGGCGCTTTTTCGCATAACGAACAAAGCGTCAGGGTTTGCGAGGTGCTTGAGAAACTCAATCTTACCGCAGAAGTTCTGGACGGAATACGGGAACACCGTCTTAACGGCAAGCCGAAGACGCTCGAAGGGAGAGTGGTGTGTTATGCCGACAGAATCGCATACGTGAATCACGATATCGACGACGGAATAAGAGCGGGACTTATCAGCGAGGACAATCTGCCCGAGGAATGCGTATCCGTTCTCGGCAGGACGCACCGCGACAGGATAAACAATCTCGTTTATAATCTGGTAGAAAACAGCGCCGGCAAACCGTATATTACGCTTAGCGCCGAATTCGAAAAGGCCCTTGACGGATTGCGCAGATATATGTTTGAACATCTTTACACAAAATCGGAGGCGAAAACCGAAGAAGTTAAGGCGAAAAGGCTTATCGAAAGCCTGTTTGCTTATTTTGTGAATTCACCGGACGAGTTGCCCGGGTTATATAAAAATATGCTGAAAGATTACGACGTAAAAATAGTGGTATGCGATTACATTGCCGCAATGAGCGACCGTTACGCCGTAAAGGTTTTTTCGGATATTTTCATACCGAAAGGCTGGCAGAACACAAAAAATATATAATATATATAATAAAATTTAGGATTTTTCGTAAAAACGACGAATAATAAAGTGTAAAGTTTGAGGTTATATGTTGCAGAAAGACGGCTATCCTTTGGACTGGTTGCAGGAACTGAAGGATAAAAATAATATCGTCGAAGTCGTTTCGAAATACGTTCCGCTTCAACAGAAAGGCAGTAACTTTTGGGGTTGCTGTCCCTTTCATCATGAAAAAACACCTTCCTTTTCGGTAAAAGAGGACGGGCAGTTTTATCATTGTTTCGGTTGCGGCGAGTCCGGCGACGTGATAACTTTTATACAAAAAACCGAAGGGATGACGTTTCCCGAGGCGGTGGCTTTCCTTGCCGAGCGCGCGGGAATGGAAATACCGAAAAATCTGTCGGGCGAAAAGGGACGCGACGTCAGAAAAAAACGCGACAGACTTTACGAAATTCTTAAAATTACAGCAAATTATTATCACGATACCCTGATGAGCGAAAAGGGCGAAGAGGCAAGAAAGTATCTTGAAGGAAGAGGGATAGGCAAAAACCTTATGATAAGATTCGGCCTCGGGTTTTCGCCCGATTACAAAGGCGCAATCGATAATCTTAAAAGCAAAGGATACGGAACCGACGAGATTATCGAAAGCGGAGTCGGCTGGGTCAGCGAGAGAAGTAAGGACAAGCGTCCTTTCGACGCGCTGCAACAACGGATGATTGTGCCCATTATTGACGCGCGCGGGCGTGTAGTGGCGTTCAGCGGGCGAGCCATATCGAAGGATTATAACGGCGGAAAATACGTCAATTACAAGAATACTTCCGTATTCGAAAAGGGAAAGACGTTGTACGGGGCAAACTTCGTCAAGAAGGAAAAACAGAAAAACCCCGTTGACAAAGTTATCGTAGTAGAAGGTTATATGGACGTGATATCGCTTGCAAAATACGGTTTTAATAACGCCGTGGCGGGTATGGGCACGGCCTTCACGCCGGAGCAGGCGCACGCGATACGCGCCTTGTCCGAAAACGTATGCGTATGCTACGACGGCGACGCCGCGGGACAACACGCAACCGTCAGAAATCTCGAGGTCCTGAACGCGGAAGGACTTAATCTTAAAGTGGTAACGATACCCGAAGAAGGAATGGACCCCGACGATTACGTGAAGAAATTCGGCCGCGACGGTTTTAAAAAACTCATTGACGAAGCGGTGCCGTACGTCGAATACGTTTTGTCGGTCATAGCGGGAAAACACGACCTTACGACAAATACCGGACGCGCCAGATACGTCAAGGAAGCGCTTGATTTTATCAAGCCCTATAATACGGCAGAAAAAGAAGTTTATCTTGAAATCGTTCACGATAAAAGCCGTGTTCCGATAAATATTTTACGAGAGGGTTTTGAAAACGACATTTCGCAGGTGGCTTTTTCCGAGCCCGAGAGGCCGAAAGAATCTTTGCCGGTAAGCCTTGAAGCCGCAAGGTTCGTGCTTAACAAGATGGTGTCAGGAGAAAATTTCGCGCGACCCGACGACGTTGTGTCGAAAGACGTCTTCGGCGACAACGAGGTGCACAAGGCGGTTTACGAGTATATCAAACAAAAATACGACGCGGGCGAAAAACCGGCGCCGCATATGCTTTATTCCTTGTCCCGGGACGAGGAGGTTGCCGCCGTACTCAATTCCGTAAAGGAATTTTCGGACGAAACCAAACTTGTAAAATACTATAAAGACAGCGTCAGACTTATAAATACGAATTACGTCAACTATATGATAAAAACGCTGTCTCAGAAATTCGATACGACGTCGGACCCGACCGAAAAAAAGAAAATTTTCGAGGAACTGATGTCGTATCAGAAAACGCTTAAATCGTTAAAGTAGCCTTAAAGGGGTTTACATAAGGAGGTCTTTATGGACAACAGAGCCGCCGTTATGCAGGCGGAAATCGACAAACTGATTGAAGAAGGCAAGAAAAAGGGCAGTCTCAATCAGGAAGAGATAATGGTAAAACTCGAACACCTTAACGCCACCGCCGAGGAGATGGAGGACGTATTCAAGGCAATCGAGGCGGTAGTGCCTATCGGCGAAACCGAAGATAATTTCGACAAAATCCTGTCGGAAGGAAGTCTGGACGATTCGGTCAAGATGTATCTTAAGGATATCGGCAGAGTTCCGCTTCTTTCCGCAGAGAGGGAAGTCGAGCTTGCAAAAAGAATGGAGGAAGGCGACGAAGAAGCGAAACGTATTCTCAGCGAAGCGAATCTCCGCCTTGTCGTTTCGATAGCAAAAAGATACGTCGGCCGCGGAATGCAGTTTCTCGACCTTATTCAGGAAGGCAATCTCGGCCTTATGAAAGCGGTCGAAAAATTCGATTACAGAAAAGGATTTAAATTTTCCACGTATGCGACCTGGTGGATAAGACAATCTATAACCCGTGCAATCGCCGACCAGGCAAGAACGATAAGAATACCCGTCCATATGGTCGAAACAATAAACAAACAGGTGCGGGCAACCCGTCAGCTTATGCAGAAACTCGGCCGTGAACCGACCCCCGAGGAAATTGCCGAAAACATAGGCAGCACTCCCGAAAGAGTCAGAGAAATTCAGAAAATCGCGCAGGACCCCGTATCTCTTGAAACGCCTATCGGCGAGGAAGAGGACAGCCATCTCGGCGATTTTATCGAGGACAGCAATGCCGCCGCGCCAGCAGAGGTTGCCGAAACGAATATGCTTAAGGAGCAGCTCGTAAGCGTTCTGAGCACGCTGACACCGCGCGAAGAAAAGGTATTGCGCCTGAGATACGGCATCGACGACAGCCACCCGAGAACGCTCGAAGAGGTCGGAAAAGAATTCAACGTAACGCGTGAGCGTATAAGACAGATAGAGGCGAAGGCTTTAAGAAAACTCCGCCATCCCAACCGCATCAAAAAACTGAAGGACTACACCTGATATGAGCCTGTCGACAGACGAAAGGCTGAAAGCGGTGCTGGGCGAACTTTGTCCCGGAGATAAGGTTGCCGACGTTGGGTGCGACCACGGAAAAATCGCGAATCTGGCCGTGCAAATCACGGGAAACGATGTTTTCGCAATAGACATCAGCGCCGCAAGTCTGAAAAAAACGAAGGACCTTTCGCGGGAGCTTTGTCAGGAGGAGCGGGTTGTCTGCCTTATCGGCGACGGACTGTTTCCTGTTGATAATACGGACGTGGATACGGCGGTTATTGCCGGATTGGGCGCACACGAAATCGTCAGAATTCTGGCCTCTGCCCGAAAAAGGTATCGTAAATACGTATTGGTTCCGCATCGGCACCCCGACGTATTAAGGAGATATCTTTCCGATAATTCGTACGGCGTAAATAAAGACTTCATTATAAAATGCGGCGGAAAGTTTTATCCCGTTATAGTTGCCTGCGGTGAAGGTAACGTTAAGTATACTTCGTTCGAGCTTGCGTTCGGAAAGACCCGGAACGAGGCAATGAACGAATATATGGCGGAACGCAAAAAAACGCTTACGGCGATTATCGGCAAGGCAAACGGGGAGTCCCTTGAAAAAGCGGAAGAGGAACTAAGAGAAATCGATAAATATGAAAATAAAAGAAATAATTGCTGAAATCGAAAAAATCGCGCCGCCCGATACGGCTCTGTCTTACGATAATCCCGGTCTTCTCGTCGGGGACGACGAAAAAGAATGCACGGGCGTTCTCGTTACGGTGGACGCAACGAAAGACGCCCTTTCGGAGGCGAAGAAAAACGGGTGCAATATGATTCTTTCTCATCACCCGATAATTTTTACGCCGAGAAAAAACTTTTTGCCGGGCGATTATAAGTGCGACGTCATAGCCGAAGCGTACTTATCGGGTACGGTAATATATGCGGCGCATACCAACATGGACGCCTATAAGGAAAATATGGCGGTGCGAGTGCTGAAAGAATTGGGTGCGAAGAACGTGACTACGTTGTTCGAAAACGGTTTCGGCGCGCAGGGCGACGTAAATATGCGGTTTTCCGAAATCAGAAAAAAGCTTAGGAATATTCTGAACGATGACAGCGCGTTTACCGTCGGGGACGAAAGCAACACGATAAGAAGAATCGCGATGGTCAACGGCGCGGGCGGCGACGACGAATGTTTTTCGAAAGCGAAACAGGTTGCCGACCTTTACGTCTCTTCCGAATTCAGACACCATATACTGCTGGAAGCAAAGGAAACGAATTATGCTTTAATGTCCGTAGGACATTACGCGAGCGAGAAAAGCTTTAATGACATTGTATATGACATATTAAAATGTCATTTTGACACACTAAAACTTGTAAAATATTATGAAGGAAATCCGTTTAACGACTGATTTCCGATGAGGTGAATATATGAAGTTTGACAGTATTCTGGAGTATCAGAAAATCGACTCCGAACTCGTAAAAATCGAAAAGGAACTGAGTCACAGCGATGAAAAAGAAAAAGCGTCCGCGCTTAACGCCAAACTCAAAACGGCCGGCGATAATATGGCTCAGCTCAATATGGAGGCCGACGAATTGGGCCGTAACGCCGAAAAACTTGCGTCTTCGGTCGGCGACTACGAAAACGAGATTAACGAAATTGCCGCGCATATAGGAGAAGTCGGCGATATGCAGGAAATCGAATACTACGAAAAAATTCTTGCAGGCCTTACCGAAGACGTGCAGAAACTCATGAGGGAGATACAAAAAATATCCGCCCGTATGGACTCGGTAAAGGAAGGAAGCGACGGCCTCACGAGACAGGCCGTTCAGATTAACGAACAATATAAAGTCGCGCTTCAGAATTATCAGGCGCTGAAACAGAAACTGCAGAACGCCGGTCGTCCGATAATGGAAAAACTAAAAAATATAGAAAAAGATATCCCCGCGCCCGTGCTTGCCGCGTATAAACGTCTGCGCACTCAGAGAAAACTTCCGGCATTCGTGGAATATAAAGGCGACGGCAGTTGTTTTTGCGGAATGAATCTGCCCAACGACTGCATCGGCAAACTGAAAGCCGACGGGGACTTCGTGGAATGTCCGAATTGCGGGCGCATAGTAATATTGAATAAATAAATAAAGTTTGTGCGAGGGAGAATATGACTAACGCTAAAAAATATTTCAACGACGTAAACGTTTTTAACGTCAATGCGGAAAAAAGACACGGCGCCGGCTTTCCGATTGATATAGACGGCAATAAAAAGACGGTCAGTCTCAACGGAAAATGGAAGTTCAGATTCGCAAAAAAGATTTCGGACATTCCCGAAAACTGGTATAGCGACGACTATGACCTTTCGGGTTTCAGCGAGATTAACGTTCCTTCCGACTGGCAGATTGAAGGGTACGGAAGGCCTCAGTATCTCAACGTCAGATATCCGTCCGCTCTCGAAACGCGTAACAGGAGAAAAATTCCGCATATCAAGGAGGACGAAGCGCCTGCGGGGCTGTACGAGACGGAGTTCGAATACAGCGATAACGGAACGGATAACGTGTTTATCAATTTCGGAGGCATCGAAAGCGCAGGAGAAATATACGTTAACGGAAAATTCGCGGGCTACAGCGAGGACAGTTTCGACTATCAGGAATACGATATTACGGAACTGGTGAAGGAGGGCGTCAACAGACTGTGCGTCACGGTATATCAATACTCGACGGGCAGTTATCTCGAGGACCAGGATATGTGGAGACTCAGCGGTATTTTCCGCGACGTAAATCTCGTATACCGTCCCAAAAAACATATTTCAGACATTTTCAATTACTGTGAGTTTACGAACAAAGACGGAGTGATGTTTTTCAACGCGAAAATCGGCCTTACCGCAAGAAGAGCGGACTTTGAGGGCGGAAGACTCGCAGTGCTTCTCAGAGACGCCGAAAGGAACGAAGTATTCAAAGAAATCCTCAGCGTCCCAGCGATGAAAGACGGCGAAAGCCTGTCGCTGGAATTCAGAAAAGAAGTAAAAGACGTAATCTTATGGGAAAGCGAAAATCCCTATCTTTACGAAGTCGACTACGTTCTGTACGAAGACGGCGAGAACGATACGGTAATGAGCGACAGACGGAAACTTATGTTCGGATTCAGAACCGTCGAAATCAAAGGATACAATCCCGATACAAAACGCGGTCCCTTTATTTTGCTGAACGGAAAACCCTTGAAATTCCGCGGAGTCAACAGACACGAATTCGACCCTGAACACGGCCGATACGTCACTCGGGAGTTCAACGAATCGGATATAATTCTGCTTAGGAAAAACAACGTTACCGCAATACGAACGAGCCACTATCCCGACAGCCGTGACTTCTACGAGCTGTGCGACAAATACGGGATGCTGGTTATGAGCGAATGCAATCTCGAAACGCACGGCCTTGCAAGGATTATTCCCGCGTCCGATAAAAAATGGGAAGGACACGTCGTATATCGCATGGAGAATATGGTCGAAACGTATAAAAACCATCCGTGCGTCGTTTTCTGGTCGTTGGGAAACGAAGCGGGTTACGGAGAGAATTTCGTAAAAATGCGCGAAGCCGCGCTGAAAATCGACCCCACGAGACCAATTCACTATAACCCCGATACCGATTTCCGCTCGTCCGACGTGCTCAGCGATATGTATACCCATCAGGAAAAGATGAAGAAAATCGGAGAATGCACCGCGCCTTATACCCATTGTATGGCGTTGTGGAATCCTTCCGGAAAGGTTTTCAAGGCGTCCGATTACCGCGATAAACCTTTCGTCCTTTGCGAGTACGCCCATTCTATGAACAACAGTCTCGGCAATTTCAACGAATACTGGCAGGATATATTGCGCTATGACAGACTTGCCGGCGGTTTTATATGGGATTATGCCGACCAGAGTATTAAGAAGACGGAGGCGGACGGCACCGTAAAATGGACGCAGGGCGGAGACTGGGGCGACGTTCCGAACGACGGCAACTTTGTATTCAACGGAATAGTTCAGCCCGACAGAACGCCGCAACCGGCACTTTATGAAGTAAAAAAAGTATATCAACTTGTCGATTTTTCAGTAAACGGCGATACGCTGATTATTAAAAACCGCCATAGGGTAACCCCTCTCGACGACAGATTCAAGCTTTCGATGCGCATTTTGAGAGAGGGAAAATTTATTGAAAAGGTCAAACTCGATATGCCCGTAATCGCGCCGTTAAGCGCCGGTGAGATAAATATCAAGAAGTATATTAAAAACAAATCCGACGAACTTTCGATAGTCGTGGAATTGCAGCTTAACGAAGATACTTTCTATGCGCCTGCGGGACACGTGGTCGCGTACGAACAGATTCTGTTTTCCGCCGAAAAAGGAAAGGCTACGGATATGCGCGTAAAACCCGTATTCGAGAATCTGAAAGACGAATTCAGAGTTTATACCGAGAAATTCGAGGCGAGTATCGATAAGAAAACGGGCGGTCTCAGCTTTTATACGAATGAAAACGAGCCTTTGCTTTCTAAGCCGATAATGCCGAATTTCTGGCGCGCCATCACGGACAACGATTATTGTCCGCAGGTTCCCGCTTTCGTCAGAGAACTTATGGGCAAGTATTATTACAAGAGAGCTACCGCGCATCTCGTGCCGCGCAATATCTATTATACCGAAAACGACGGTTACGTCAAAGTGGAAATATACTGGGGCAAACTGTATCTTAATCTGAAAACCACATATAAATTCGACGGCGCGGGCAACGTTCAGCTCGGTATGAAAACAAGAGGAAGGTTTTACGGAATGCCGAGATTCGGTTTCGTTACGGAACTTCCCGAGGGATACGACAAGATGCGTTTTTACGGGAAAGGCCCGTTCGAAAACTATTGCGACAGAGGCGACGCGGCAATGCTCGCCGTTTACGACGGCGCCGTTTCGGACTTCGGACGTTGCTATCTTACGCCGCAGGAATACGGCAATCATACCGAAATGAGATGGCTTGAAGTTTACGGAGAAAATAAACCGACGTTCAGTCTGCGTTACGTCGGAAAACCTTTCGAGGCAAGCGTGAACGAATACAGTATAGAACAACTCGATAATACCACACACAGACATTTACTTAACAAAACAGGTCGATTAACCGTCACTTTCGACGGCAGACAGCGCGGCGTCGGCGGCGATACACCTGCGGTGGCATGCACGAAAACCCAATATAAAATAATGCCGTTAAAGAAACATCAGTTCGGTGTTGAACTGACTTTCGGAAAATAAAAGAGGCCCCGCCGTTTCGGCGGGGTTTTTTATAACCCCGCGATATGCGTCAAAACGTTTGTCTTTTATATCGATATATGGTAAAATATTCAAAACGTTATTTTTATTAGGAAAGAAATGTTCGGATATTTTACCTTTACCGATATTGTTTCGGACGGGTGGCTGGTAATTTTTAATATTCTTGTAATGGTTTGCACGGCGGGGGTTTTCCGCGCTCTGGTTTTCGTTACGAAAAAAATGAGCGAATGGTTGCGCGGCACCGTATTTTTTATGGTGTTGTCGGTTATTTACGTCGCATTTTTCAAAACGTATCTTGCCGATATCGTAAGCGGCATACTTTCCAACGTCGGCGATTTTATTTATTATTCGCGACTTTTCTTAAGCAACGTTTTTCTGACTGCTCTTATGGGTTGGGCGTTACATATCGTGCGTCAGACGGCGCCTGCGATTATCCGCATTATTCTGAAAACCGAAAAGGCGTTATCGGGAGGAGTGAGAACGCGTTGCAATTCCGTAAGAGGATTTTTTAAAGGAAGCGGATTGTCCGCCGTATTCAATACAAAACCTTGTTTTCATTACATATCCTGAGATTTTATCTTTAATTCGAAAATAAAATTAACGAGGTATTAATTATGGTAAAAATCAAAAAAAATAAAAAAGTAGAAATCAACGAAGAAATCAACAATGCCGATATCCCCGGAAGAAACGAGGTTTTCGAGGATACCGTATCGGAGGCGATGGAGTTTCTTAACACGCCGTCCATATCCGACAACCTTATAGCGGACAAACGTCTTGCCGACGACAGCACCGTCGTGCACGACGCGCCCCCCATGCTTAAAATAGAGCATCTTAAAAAGCGTTATCCGAACAGCGAGGTATATTCTGTAAAGGACCTTTCTTTCGAGTTGCGTCCCGGCGAGGTATTCGGTTTTCTGGGTAAAAACGGCGCTGGTAAATCCACGACGATTAAGTGTCTTACCGGCATACTTCCCTTCACCGAAGGCAAAATCGAAATATGCGGTTACGATATTGCGAAAGAACCCATGAAAGCCAAAATGAATATGGGTTACGTTCCCGACAATCACAGCGTATACGAAAGACTTACCGGCAGGGAATACGTAAACTACGTGGCCGACCTTTACCGCGTGCCGAAAGCCGACCGCGAGGAAAGACTTAATATGTTTCTCGATTTGTTCAAACTGCGTTTTGCCGTCGACAGACAGATTAAATCCTACAGCCACGGCATGAAACAGAAGATATGCATTATCGCCGCGCTTATTTACGAGCCTAAGCTTTGGGTTCTCGACGAGCCTATGATGGGCCTCGACCCGCAATCCACGGCCGAAATATTAAGTTATATGCGCGAACACGTGAGAAAAGGCAACACCGTGTTTTTCAGCAGCCATAACCTCGATATGGTGGCGAAAGTGTGCAACCGAGTCGCAATAATAAACGACGGCATTCTGCATTGCGTGATAGATTTGTCCGATCCCGCAAACCGTGAAACGCTTGAAAAACGCTTCTTTGAAATCTCGTCCACCGAGGAAGAAAGGAGGGCGTGGAATGTCTGAAAAATTCAATAAAGAGGCGCGTATGGCAAGACGGGATAAAATCGCCGCCGACGCCACCGCGATACGCACTCTTCTGAAAATCGATTTGAAATCGCGTTTCGGATACGGTGCGCGTATCGGCGCGGGGAACGTCGGAAAATGGATATTCAATTTCGTCATGACAGCCGGAATGTACGCCGTAATCGTATTTCTCATATACCTGTTTACGAAAATGTTCGTCCTGCGTCCCGGCCTTCGCGACGGTTTTATAGTAATAGTGTCGATGGCGTCGGTGATACTGCAGTTTTTTATCTGTACGGTTACTCTCATCAAGGCGCTTTATTACAGCGGCGACAACGAGATACTTCTGAGATTTCCCGTCAACGGCACGCAGATTTTCATAGCGAAATCCATTTTCGTGTTCATAAGCAATTTCGTAATCACCATGGCGATATTGTTGCCGTTTTACATCAGTTACGGCGTTATTCTTCAGAAGGTCGGAGCTTTGAACAGACCCCCTGAGATTTTTTATCCCGTATCCATTCTGACTACGTTTTTAAGCAGTTTTCTGCCGTTTTTCCTTGCAAACATCGTTGCCATTCCTCTGATGAAGGTAATGAATCTGGTGAAAAACAATTACGGAATAGTGCTGTTTGTAACTATCGCGGCCGTAATCGGCGTATTCGTGGCGTATATGCAGATTCTGCAATCCTTGGTAAACTTCTACGTCGAAAAGGATATGGCGCTGTTTAGCCCCGATATGGTCGCAAGGATAGACAGATTCGCTGCAAACGCTTTCCCGTTCAATCTGTATGCGAATATGCTTCTCGGCAGGCATCCCTGGATAAACTTCATTTACGTAATGCTGCTTACCGTCGGCGTCGGAATAATAGCCGTCGTTGTGATAAAGAAATGGTATTTCAGCACAATTCTCGACGGAATAGAAAATCAGCGCGCGTCGTTTACGAAGCGCACGAGCGACAAACCCCTTCCGCCGTTCATATCGTATATGAAGCGTGAATTCAACGGAATACTGAGAAGTTTCAATTACAGTTTTCAGTATCTGGTAATGGCGGCGGCCGCGCCCGTTATGGTCTATTACTGCAACGCGCTTGCGGGTACGGTGGGAAGCGGCAGCGTAGGAAACAATATTCTTCCGGGAATATCGCTTATGGTAATAACCATTTTCGTGACGATTATCGTTTCTTTCTCGTCGACGGCGATAAGCAGAGAGGGCGGTTGTTTCTATCACACTAAAATAATTCCGTTGCCGTACTGGCAGCAGGTGCTTGCAAAGTTCCTGCTGTATTCCGGGGTTGCGACGTTGTCGATACTCGTCTGCTGCATCGCGGTTGCAGGCGCGAAATTCGTGTCGTTTACGGACGCGGTGATGATATTCTTTATAACCGAATTTTCGAATATCGCGCTTACGAGTCTTTGTATGTGGTTCGATACTACCTCGCCGACTTTCAACTTTATGGGCGACGGCGAACTTGTCGGAGCAAACAAAAACGTCGCTCTTGCGCTTGCGCTCGGCCTCGTATTCGCGGTGCTGTACGGCCTTATGACAATGATAGGCGGTTTTCTGCCGACGTTTGCGGGTATTGCCATAAAACACGGCGCCCGTTCGATAATGGGACTGTTGCTGATTGTGTCAGGCATATTCGCGATACTAGGCGTCGTACTTCTGTTTGTCAGACTGGACAAACGCTATAACAAATTATATCAATAGGAGGCAGTTATGAAAAAAGTATTAGTCGGATTGCTTCTTATAATTCCTATTATAATAGTGGCGGCGGTTATGCTGGTAACCGAAGTCGTACTGCTTACCCCAGATATATCGGTGGAAAGCGTGTCGATTGTAGACCCCGATTATTATCAGGACGTCCCGTCCGTATCGATTAATTTCGAAAATCAGGGTATGCAATATCAGCTTGCCGTGCTTATTACGCCGCGTAAAGCAAACAATAAAAAAGTAACCTGGTCCATCGAACATGCCGAATCTTTCGACCCCGATTTCGAAGGCGACGTCGCAACCGTCGACGGTAACGGTATGGTAACCGTTTATTGGCCCGGTACGTTTGACGTAGTGGTAAGAACGGACGACGGCGGCAAAGAGGACAGATGTCCTTTTGCAGTCAACAGCGACGTGGCAAGAAGCGCGTTTATCGTCAGAGACGGCAATATACTGAAAGATAATTCAATCGAGCTGTATACCGACGAGATTATTAAGCTTGACGCGTGCGCCCGTCCCATAGACGTAAATCTTGCTTACGTAAGGTGGGAGTCCGATAACGAAAGCGTATTGCGCGTGGACGCAAACGGAGTATTGATGCCCGTAAGCGCCGGCAACGCAAACGTCACGATGCGTCTTAAATCCGTCGATTTCGTGCAGGGCGGCGAAGTAAAAAAGGTTGCCGAAGAAATCGTCAGAAGCGTAAACGTAAACGTAAAACAGGGCGCGTTCAACTGCAATTCCTATAATCTGTGCGTCAAGTCTCCTACGACGGAAGAGGGCGTGGAACCTGTTGAAATTCCTGCCGAAGTGCTTATAAAAATCGGGGCGACAGCGTCCGATTTCGACGCGGAAAAATCGAAAAACGCGGTTACGTCCGACGGCAGAATTCTGTTTACGGATAAAACGGGCAGCGCCGTTTTCACGAAAAACGGTAAAAGCATTTCCGTGAACAAATACGACAGCGAAAACGCAATCGCATTCGAAAACGCCGATAAAATCGCAAACGGAACGCTGATTATCGGTAAAGTGCCGCTCACTCTCAACTGTATATATCTCAGGGACGGAAGCAGGGTCGACGGCGTCGAGTATACTTCAAATCATCCCGAAATTGCCGATATTGATAAGAATACCGGGTTAATTACGGCAAAAACGCCTGGTGAAGTGCGATTTACCGCAAAAGCGCAAAACGGCGAGAACGCAATCGAAATCCTGTTGTACGTCAAAAATCCCGTGATTTACTTTATGCTTGAAAAGGACGCTTTCATCGGCATCGGAAACGAACGTATATACGGAAATCACCGCTATGACGACTCGTTGACGGTTGTGCCCACAAGACAGATATACGTGATGGCGCCCGATACGCTCGTCGGTCAGAGCAATCTGTTCAGGTGGAGCGTGACTTCGGACGACAACGTTGCTTCTATCGACGAAAACGGTCTGATTACTTTCAAGGATTTCGAAGGCGAAAAGACCGTCAAAGTTACTGCCGAGGCTATCGACAGTCCGTATACGTCCGACCTTATCAAACGCAGTTATTCGTTCGTCGTACGGCAGGGCGTGAACGTCAGAAGTCAGAAGGAAATCGAAGACGCCGCCGCAAAAGCCGAATACGATATTTTTATCCAAAGCGATATCACGTTGTTGTCGAACGCGATTTACGAAAGTACCGACGGAGGAACAGGCCTTCTGAAAATTCACAGAAATCTGTACGGCAACGGCCACACCGTGGACTGGCGTCCCGCACCCGAAAGTTATAAAAACGAAAAAGAAAAGTCCGAACTCGAACAAAAAGGTTCGAACATTTTCGAGGTGCTCGGAGCCGAGGACGAGACGAGCAATTATCTTATTTTCCGAAACGTCCGCGTCAGAGGCGCCGTGCTTCCCGAGGACGGCTCCATTGCCAAAAACACTTTCGACTGTATTCCCGTTTCTTTGAGAGGCAGGGTGCACGCTATGTACTGCATTGCCGAAAACGGCAAATACTGTATGCGCGTTTACGGCTTTAACGGCAAATCCGATATGGCCGTAAAGAACACGATTGTGGAGGGCTGTATTTTCAGCAACAGCAGTAAATTTACCTTCTTCTCGTGGTGCGATACCGACAATCAGCACGTCGTGCTCAAAAACTGCGTGTTCGGTCAGTCCGCCGCGCCGTCGGTAGGCTTTTCCACCGGTAACGCCGAAAAACACGCCACGCTCGAATTCGAAGGATTTACCCGCATCTACAACTGGAAACAGAAAGTGGATATGGACCTTATTGGAGATATTACGTCGAACGCCGCAATTAACGCCGCCGTAAAACGCATAATCGACAACGAATTGTCGAAACCCAAGTATCAACAGTATTTCATAATGGATAACGGCATTCAGTATATGCACTGCGGAATGATGTTCAGCGGATTCGAGCATCCCGACAATATATCCATTATCGACAACGGCGTCGAGTGCATGAAAGACGGTACGATTATCGAAGGCTCGGTCAGCAAAAATAATTTCGGCACCTTCCAGGTAAGTCTTGCCGATATTGCCGGAGACGCGCTGGCGCCGCTTTTCAAGGACTTCTACGATGTAACGATTATGGGCTATTACGGTAACGAGGAATTGTTGCCCGTAAGACATACCGAAACGCTGGTGCACAGTCAGAATCTTTATAAAATGCTGAGAGAGGGCGACCCCCTTTTCGATAACGCGGAAGAAATCTGACGAACGGTAAATTCCCGACGTATTAAAAGAGGTCTCTCACGAGACCTTTTTTATTGTCCGGTTTTTTCCGCTATCCTTGACAAGTCGCGCGGAAAATAAGTATAATTATTATACACTTAAAAAGGAGAACAATATGCGAGGACTTGTACTTGAAGGGGGAGGCGTCAAAGGCGCGTATCATATCGGTGTTCTGAAAGCGTTGAGGGAAATGGGTCTTGCAGACTTCGACGGATACGTCGGAACAAGTATAGGCGCTGTCAATTCCGCTTTACTTTGCGCCGGAGACTGGGACAAAACTCTCGATATGTGGGATAAAATAAACCTGCACAGCGTGTTTGACGTAAACGAGGACAACTTCAAAAACATTTTATCCGGTCGTTTCAATATCGAACTTCTCGGAAACGTCGGGAAAATCGTGTCTAATCTCGGCGGCGTAATTGATACGACAACGGATAAAATGCGCGCTTTTTTAAAAAAATATATCGACGAAAAAGCCATAAGAGAAAGCGGGAAAGACTTCGGCCTCGTTACCTATTCCGTTCCCGATTTTTCGCCGCATTATCTGATGAAGGAAGATATTCCCAATGGACAGATTTACGATTACGTAATGGCGTCTTCCGCATATCCCGTTTTCAAGTGGCAGAAAATCGAGGGCAACGAAAGCAAATGGTTTATCGACGGGGGAGTTTACGACAATCTTCCCGTAAAAATGCTTGTAGAAAAGGGCTATGACGAAATAGTGGCGATAAGAACGAATATCAAAAAATATATCGGCTATCGGAAAGTCGATACGAAAGGCGCAAAAATCACTTATTTTACGCCGAGCGAGAAACTGGATTACGCAATTAATTTTACGAAGGAAAACGTCGACAGATTTATGGAAATGGGTTACTACGAGGCGAAAAGACAGCTTCTCGGTTACCCCAGCCAGAAGTATTGCGTAAAGGGCGCGGACGACCACGTTTTCTGGGATTTTCTGAGAAGACTCGACAAATCGGCCGTTGTTTCCGTTATCGAAACCCGCCATATGAAACCGCACAGAACTCACGACGCAAATATCGAAGACCTTCTCGACGTTATCAGAGAGGCGCTGGGGCTTTCTGCGAAAACGGGCGACCAACAGACATTTATTCGTTTTCTCGAAGCGTTTGCGCTTTACTTCGGCGTGCCGCGTTTCCGCTATTACGAGATAGAGGAATTCTACAACGCCGTAATGGCCGCCGCACGGACGAAAAGCGAACAGACGGAGGGCGGAATCAACGAGGTTGTGAAAGCCGAAAAAGGTATCAAATCCGAATTAAAGGAAATATTCATTTTGTTATTTTCCGGTTATAATAACGGTGTATGATGGAAAAATTATTGCTTCTTGACAGTAACAGCCTTTTGCATCGCGCATATTACGCATTGCAAAGCTCAAACCTTACCGACAGTAAGGGAAATCCTACCGGCGCCGTTTACGGTTTCGTATCGATGTTCGCAAGGCTTGTCCACGAGGAGAAACCTTCGCACGTTGCCGCCGCGTTCGACCTTAAAGCGCCTACGTTCAGACACAAAATGTACGAAGCTTATAAAGTCACGAGAAAACCAATGCCCGACGACCTTGCGGCGCAGGTGCCCGTGCTGAAAAAACTCGTTGCGGAACTGGGCGTAAAAATCGTGGAGCTTGAGGGATACGAAGCGGACGACATTCTGGGGACGTTGTCGGACAAATTCGACGTGCAGACGGTCATTGTTACGGGCGACAGGGACAGCCTTCAGCTGATTGACGACAATACGGTCGTATTATATACCAAACGCGGAATAACCGACGTGGTGCGTTACGACCGGGAAAGGCTGAAAGAAGAAGGCTTCACTCCCGAAAAGATTATTGACTATAAAGCGTTGAGAGGCGACGTTTCCGACAATATTCCGGGAATTCCCGGCATAGGCGAGAAGACGGCGTTAAACCTTCTGAACGAGTACGGCACGCTTGAAAAAGTGCTTGAAAACGCAGAGTCCGTACCCGGAAAGCTGGGCGAAAAAATCAGGGACGGAAAAGACAGCGCAAGACTTTCGTATGAACTCGCAACTATAAAAAGAGACGTTCCGATTGCCGTTGAACTTGATGATTTAAGTTTCGGATATCCCCTTCCGGCGGCGGCGAAAAAAGCGCTTGAGACGTTGGAATTTTCGTCGCTTGTAAAGAGATTTGAATTTGCGGATGTTAACAATAAAGACACTTCCGTTAACAAAATCGAATGCAAAACTATAGAATTGGACGATATCGGCAAGATTAAAGCCTTGGTGTCGGAAAACGTCGGCAAGCCGTTTGCCATATACGTCGACGACCTCGTTCGTCTTGCTTTCGGCAATGATACGGAATACGTTATCAGACAGAATTACGATTTATTCGGCGGGATAACCACGGACGATATTCTTAAGGAAATAGCGCCGCTTTTCAAAAAAGGGCGGGCGATTACGTTTGATTTTAAAAAGCTTCTGCACGCGTTCGACAATTCGGGAATTGAAATCCCGGATGAGGCAGACGACGTGTTGCTTATGGGGTATCTCGTATTCGGCGGAAGAAATTTTCCGGATATTGCCGCTCTCGCGAACGCCGTCGGGACAGACGGTAAATCGGTTGCAACGTTCTTCGGTATTAAAGAGATTTTATCGCGCGAGATTAAAAACAAAGAGATGCAATCTCTGTACGGCGATATCGAACTTCCTCTCGAAAGAGTTCTTTTCGATATGGAACGCACGGGAATTAAAGTCGACAGAAAAGTCCTTGACGGTCTTAAAGAAAAATACGAGGACGAAATCGAAAAACTGACGGCGGAAATCTACGGATATGCCGGAGAAAAGTTCAATATCAATTCGCCTAAACAACTTACCGTAATTCTGTTTGAAAAACTCGGGCTTAAACCGTCGAAGAAAAACAAGTCCGGGCTTTCGGTAAACGTCGAAGTGCTTGAAAAACTTTACGACGAACATCCTATTATTCCTCTTATTTTAAGATATCGACAGATATCCAAATTGCTTTCCACGTACGTGCTCGGGCTTGAAAAAGCGATATCGTCCGACGGGCGCATCCATACCGAATACAAACAGATGCTGACGAATACCGGGAGATTGTCCTCTACCGAACCGAATCTGCAGAACATTCCCACCCGAACGGCGGAGGGAAAGGAAATAAGAAGAGCGTTTGTTGCGGACGAGGGAAAAGTGCTGATATCGGCCGATTATTCGCAGATAGAGTTAAGACTTATCGCAAGTATGAGCGGCGACGAAAACCTAATAAGAGCGTATAACGAAAGCCGCGATATACACGCAACCACCGCCGCGGAAATCTACGGAGTGGATGAAAAAGACGTAACTCCCGAGATGCGCCGCAATGCAAAGGCCGTAAACTTCGGCATTATTTACGGTATAAGCGACTTCGGCCTTGCGCAGAACCTGTCAATACGGCCGAAAGAGGCAAAAGCTTATATCGAAAAATACTTCGAAACCTATCCGAAAGTCAAAAGTTTTATGGACGGTCAGGTTGAATTTGCGTCCGCGAACGGCTTTGTCAGAACGCTTTTCAACCGCATCAGAATCATGAGCGAATTGTCGTCGGGGAACTATGCCGTAAGAGAATTCGGGAAAAGGGCGTCGATGAATTTCCCGTTGCAGGGAACAGCCGCCGACATCATAAAAATCGCCATGCTCGATACGGCGAAAAATCTTGAAAAAACGGGTGCGAAACTACTTTTGCAGGTGCACGACGAACTTATCGTCGAGGCGAACGAAAAAAATGCGGAAGAAGTGAAAGACATTCTGAAAAAATCGATGGAAAACGCCGTAAAACTTAAAGTTCCGCTTACCGTCGACGTCGAAAGCGGAAAAAACTGGTACGAGGCGTGATATGAAAATTGCGGTAACGGGCGGTATAGGCGCGGGGAAAAGCGAAGTTATGAAAGAAATCGCCCGAAGAGGTTACAGAGTCTGCTCGGCCGACGAAATAAACGACCGTCTGCAAGAACGTCCGGGCTATATCCGAAAGATTTCAAAGGTTTTTCCCGCTGCCGTAAAGGACGGAAAAATCGATAAGAACGTTCTTCGCGACATCGTGTTTACGGACGATTCGAAACGCGCCCGGCTGAATGCAATCGCTCATCCCGAAATACGGCGGGAACTCGAAAATACAGAGGGGGACTTTTTTGCGGAAGTGCCGCTTTTGTTCGAAAGCGGAATGCAGGATTTGTTCGACGCGGTGATTATCGTTACCGCAAACGCGGATACTCGTATCGACAGAATAAAAGGAAGAGGGATTAGCGAAGAACGCGCAAAGAGTATTATGGCGGCGCAGTTTTCGGATTCGGACAGAATAAAATTATCGGATAATCATTTTATTATCGAAAACGACGGCAATATTGAAAACCTGATAAAACAAACTGACGAAATACTTAAAAAAATTCAGGGGGAAAAGTATGGAAACAACGGATAAAATCGCAGAAATTCTTTCGGGAGTAAAGTATTATGCACACAGAGGTTGTTATAACAGAAAAAGACCCGAGAATTCGGTTGCGGCGATAAAGGTTGCCGCAGATAACGGCCTCGGACTGGAAATCGACGTGCATCTTACGAAGGACGGAAGGCTTGTAGTTTTCCACGACCATACGCTTAGGAGAATGTGCAAAAGAAAGGGCGTTATCGAGGAGATGACGCTTGACGAAATCACGGCGTGCGGTCTTAATGGCACCGAACATAAAATTCCCGCGCTCGAAGAAGTGCTTTATGCGGTTAGCGGTCGCGTTCCTATTTTAATCGAATTGAAATGTCGGAATAACGAAACGGCACTTTGTGACGCTCTTATCGACGTATTAAGTGCTTATTCGGGTAAATATATGTACATAGGTTTCAATGAAAAAGCAGCCGCATATCTTAAAAGCAAGGGCTATACGGTTGCATTGTCGTGTTTCAGACCGAAAGTTCCGTCCATGGATTTCAAACCCGATGTGTTGCTGTGCAACATCGCGGGAATTCCCCGCTCGCAAAAAAGAAGAAACAAATACCCGCCGTTCGTTTCCTGGACGGTCGAGACGGGTATAGGTAAAAGAAAATCCGAAAAGGCTTGCGTCGCAACTATTTTCAACGCACGCCGTTTCGGATACAAATAAAAATCCGAAATAAACGATAAGAGGTGGATTATGCAGAAAATCGCAAACGAAGTTCTTGAAGTAAGCGTAAACGAAAACGGCAGCCTGCTGGACAGCGTAAAATTCAAAGGGGAGGAATATCTCTGGCAGGGAAGCGAAAAATCCTGGAAATCAAAGGATATCGTAATTTTCCCGTTCGTAGCGAGACTGAAAGACGGATGGTATACCGTTGACGGCAAAAAATACGAAATGAAAATTCACGGTCTTGCGAGATACAATACTTTCAAAGCCGTTGAGAATACCGGCAATTCTCTTACAATGCGTTTCGAATCGGACGAGGAAACGAAAAAGCAATATCCTTTCGATTTTCGTTTCGACGTGAAATATACGCTTGAAGGAAGCAGTCTTAAAATAGCGTACGAAGTTGAAAATACGGGCGATAAAGAAATGTTTTTCGGGTTGGGAACGCACTTCGGCTGGATTATTGACGGCGAAGAGGGGGACGGTTTCTGCGACGTTTCGGGAAATTACGCGCTGATTGATACCGACGCGCCGATAATGCAATACGAATTCGACGACGATACTCACCTTGTAAAAGGAATTAAGGCTGCGGAATTTACAAACAGGATACCCCTTGATAAAAGCACTTTCCGACACGACGCGGTTGTTATGAAAAACAGCGCCGAAAAGGTTACTCTTATCAGACGAAACGGCAAAAAAATCGTTTTCGACATAGGAAAAGTTCCCGTACTTGCCATATGGTCAAACGCAACGGCGGGCAGATATGCGTGCGTCGAAGCCTGGCAGGGGCTTCCCGATTACGTCGACGCCGACCGTGAACTTAAAAACAAACCGATGATAAACGCTCTGCCTTCGGGCAAGAGGTTCGTTTACGAAGTAGGCGTTACTTTTTAGTCGGTAATAATTGCAAAAATATCGGGCGCGTGCTAAAATTATGTTTAATCAGCGCGCGCTTTTGCGCATTTTATTCGGAGGTTTATATGGACAGAACGAAAGTTTCGGATATCCCGTACGAAAGAGTGAAAATCGAGGACGTAACAGCGGGAATCGACAGGGCGATAGAAAAAATCGGAAAAGCGACGTCGGCGGACGACGTGCTTGCCGCACGAGACCTTTTCAACGATATACTTTGCGAATTTACGACGGCTAACGCTCTTGCAAACGCAAGGTTTACTCTGAACACGAAAGACGAGTATTATTACGGCGAAAAACAATATTACGACGAAGTCACGCCGATTTGCGAGGTTAAAATGCTCGACTATATCGACGCTTTCCTGAACAGCAGATATATCGCCGAAGTAGAAAAAAGAATCAACCCCGTAATTATCCGGTCGTTCGAGGTCAGGAAAAAAGCCGTAAGCGATAAAATCGTTGCCGAGATGCAACGGGATAACGCGCTTGTCACCGAGTATTCCAAATTCGTATCCGAACTTACTTACGAATTCCGCGGCAAGAAAATTACTCTTAACGAATTGCGTAAATATGCGCAGGACAGCGACCGCGCAACCAGAAAAGAGGCCTATTGCGCTCTCGGCGCGACGCTTGACGAAAATCACGAATTTATCGACGGCGTGTTTGACAGAATGGTCAAAAACCGCGATACTATGGCCAAAAAAATGGGATATAAGAATTTCGTCGAACTTGGCTACTACCGCATGGGCAGACTGGATTACGACGCCGATACCGTAAAGGTGTTCCGCGAGAACGTGCTTAAAGACATAGTGCCGGTGGTTACGCGTCTTAAAAAGAGCGTTGCCGAAAAACTCGGTATCGGACATATGCGTCTTTACGATAACGACACCTATTTCGACGAGGACCCAAAGCCCGTTCTCGATTCGGTTGGAATTCTGAAAGCGGGGCAGGAAATGTATCGTGAGATGTCCGAAGAAACGGGCGATTTTATGGATATGATGATGGAAACCGACGCTTTCGACGTTTTCACGCGCGAAGGAAAATGGACGGGCGGTTATATGACGAGTTTCGATAAATATCATCAACCGTTTATTTTTGCGAATTTCAACGGCACCACGGCCGACGTCGACGTAATCACGCACGAGGCGGGGCACGCTTTCGCATATTATATGAGCGAAGCGACGACGCCTTACGAATTGGGTCTCGGCGGTATGGAAACGGCCGAAACTCACAGTATGTCCATGGAGTTTTTTGCATGGAAATATATCGATAAATTCTTCGGTAAAAACGCCGATAAATACAGATATAAACATCTGTTCGACAGTCTCACGTTCATTCCTTACGGCACGATAGTGGACTATTTCCAGCAGATTGTTTACGAACGTCCCGAAATGACGCCCGAAGAGCGCGACGCCGAATGGAAAAAACTGGAGGATACTTTCCGTCCGTGGATGGACGCCGACGACGTTCCTTATCTTTCGAAAGGCACGAGATGGCAGTATCAGAATCATATTTTCGAATCTCCGTTTTACTACATCGATTACTGCCTTGCCCAGACGATTGCGATTGAGTTTCTTGCAGAGTCGCAAAAGGATTACGACAAAGCGTTCAAAGCATATCTCCAACACGCCTCGCGCGGAGGGTCGTACGTCTTTACCGACCTTGTTAAACTTGCGGGTCTGAAATCCCCGTTCGAGAAAGGTGCGTTGAAGGAAGTGGCCGCAACGGCCGAAAGGTTGCTTAACGAACTTTCGGAAAAACTCTGAAAACGTTTAAAACACCCGACGTTATCGGGTGTTTTTGATAAATTGTAAAATCGGTATGAAAACTTCGAAATCAGTAAAAATTATTTCGCTGATTCTAATAATTGCGATTATCGCCGTTCTCGGCGTGTCCGCGGCATTTGCGGGCATAAGCGTAAGAAGACGGCTGAACACCGTTCACGGCGACTATACCGCATTGACGGGTCTTGCGGACAAAACGATATTGTTTATCGGCGACGGCATGGGCGAAAACCACGTTAAGGCAACCGAAGCATATTACGGCGATAAAACGTATTTTACGTCTTTCGGAGCAAACGGTTTCGTTACTACGTATTCCAACAGTATTACGGGGCCTACGGACAGCGCGGCCGCGGCAAGCGCGATGGCAACGGGAATTAAATACGATAACGGCGAGGTGTCCCGCAGGGACGGAAAATTCGTAAGCACCGTATGCGAATTGGCAAAAGAGAACGGGTACGGCGTCGGAATCGTAACGACGGACAATCTGTACGGCGCTACGCCCGCGGCTTTTTCTTCGCACGCAAAAAACAGGAACGATACCGACGAAATAGTGCGCGGACAGATATCGGGCGGTATAGACCTGTATCTCGGAGCAGGAAAGGATGTTTACGATAATTATCGCGCCGATTTCGAAAACGCAGGATACGAGTTCGTGTCGGATTTAAACGCCGCGTCGGGCGAAAGAATGGTTATCGGCGTTTTTGACGAAGTAGTCGCGTGCGACGGGTCGGACGAAAAACCTACGCTTGAAATGCTTACGGATTTTGCGACGGACTTTTTCGAAAGGAATTTTCCCGACGGATATTTTCTTATGGTCGAGGGCGCGCATATCGATAAGACGAGTCATAAAAACGATATCGAAGGAATGGTGCGCTATCTGAAAAGCTTTGACGAAAGCATAAAAAATACCGCGCGGAAACTCATATCCGAAAACGTCGCATTTATAGTTACCGCAGACCACGAAACAGGCGGTCTAAAGTATTCTTCCGAAAGCAGGTACGAAATAGTCGACGGCATGTTTACAAGTAAAAACCATACTTCGGCAAACGTGCCGTACTATATAAGGATAACTTCAAAACCCGACGATTATGTTTCGGATTTAATAAATAAAGTGATTGATAATACCGATATTTACCGAATATGCAAAGCATTGCTTACGAGAAAAAACGTCGTCTGACGGATTATTGATTTTTTATACGCGATATGAAAAACCCGGAAAATTTCCGGGTTTTTCGTTGATATATTTATTGATGATTTTCAGCGGTCGGCATTTTTTTCGTCCATAATTATTTCACCGTCGCTTACCGTAACGACCCGCCCGCATTGAGCCGCTATATCGGGGTCGTGAGTTATTACTATTACCGTGCGACCTTCTTTATTGATATTCAGAAGTATTTTCATAACGCCGTCCGAATTTTCCTTGTCGAGATTGCCCGTCGGCTCGTCGGCGAGAATAACGCGCGGATTATTTACGATTGCGCGCGCAATGGAAACCCTCTGTTGTTCTCCGCCGGATAACACCGCGGTTTTTACTTTAAGGCCGCTGTCGATTCCCACCGAGGCCAGAGCCTCTGCCGCCCGACGGTATCTGTCCTTTTTGTTTTTTCTGTCGTACATCAGCGGAATCACAACGTTTTCGAGAGGCGTGATATTGTCTATCATAAACGGCGACTGCGTTACCACGCCGAAATAGCCGTTTCTTATTTCCGCCGTTTTAGAAGGGGAAAAGTTCGCCGTGTTTTCGCCGTCTATCAGGTATTCGCCCGACGAAGGCGTATCCAGGCAGGCGACGATATTCAGAAGAGTCGATTTGCCCGCGCCCGATTTGCCGATTATCGCAACGAGTTCGCCGTCGTTTACGTCAAGAGAGACGTTTTTCAAGGCCTTTTTTTCGTTGTTTTTGCCTTCGTTGAAGGTCTTACAGATATTTTGCAGTTTTATCACGTTGCACCTCGTCGATTTTTCTTTGTTTCGACATTGCCGTTAACTGCGTGATTATCGCAATCAGCAAAGGAACGACAATCTGAATCACGAAAAATATTATAAACCAGTCGGCAAGCGGTTTTGCGATAAAAGCAGTTGCGTCTGTTCTGACGGCCGTAAAATAGTAAATCGCCATCGTAATCGCCGTTACGGCGCCGTATCCTATATAGTGGAAAACGCGATATTTGTTTCCGATAAAGAATACCGCCGTCATAATAAGCGCAAAAACGATAAAGCAAATATAATCTTTGAAAATAAAACCGTCGGTCGACGAGAAATCGAATTTTTTACTTAAACCCGTGTACGATTGCATAACAGACGGAGAAGACCTGCCGATTACCCCGTACGATTCGTCGCTGACCACGTCTTTTATCGGTTTTTCGGTAAAAGCGTATACGTATTTGTCGGAATCAGGGTAAAGCGTTTTAAAATCGATACCTACTACGCCGACAATACTTCTGAAGGCGTTATAGTAAAAACTGCCGGATACGACCGTGCCTATAAGTTTCGAATATTCGAACCTTCCTGCGACAACGACGTCGAAAGGCACCTCTTCGCCCGTGGAAGAGGGCAGAGTCAGCCTGAAAGTTTCGCCGGCTTTTACGCCGTCCCATTCGTATCCCGCAACGTAAACGGGATAGTATCCCGCGGGGATTTCCGCGTCGGTATCCTTAACAAAACAGTCTTCGAATTTAAGACGGTTATCGTAAACGAATGCAACGGTAGGTTTGGTTTTTCCTTTCTTTCCGACGATACTGCCTTCGAGAGTGGCGTCCTGAGAAACCAGACCGAGATAGGTTTCGTCGGAGGAGGACAACGACACGTCCAAAGCGTCGGCGGAGTTACCTTCTTTCAGGGAAAGCGGAAGCGCATGGCGAGCGTCGGGCGCGGCTTTGACGGAGTTTTCGATAAAATTCTTACTCGCCTGCGCGAGAGCGCCTTTTGTCAGATAAATTCCGCTAAGAACCGCAAGTAATACCGTAACGACCGCAAGTACGCATTGTATAGCGATTATTTTTTTGCCGTTTTTCTTGTCGGCGGATATATTTTTTGTTTTTCCGAGGGGTTTTTTCATAATTATTCCTCCTTTATTGTTTTTATTATGTTTCTATCGGCGTAAAGCGCCGACGCAACGCAAATGCAGGTCATAATCAGAAATACGCCCGCAAATACGCACAGAAATACGCCGGGCAGAGCTATGAGGCTCGTGTCGGAAAGTTTATCGTAAACGACCGCGTTAATGATGCCGAATAAAGCGGCGGACGGTACGAAAACGGTCGCCAGATAACTTAATACTACGGCGAAAATATCTTTTTTCCGCGCGCCGCAAAAATACAACACCGAAAGATTTTTCCTGTTGTTTCCGATTGTGATAAACGATATCGCCGCAAGGCTTGCCGCGCAGAGCAGAGAGGACAGAACTATGGTCGGGATATATGCGTCGAGCGAGGTTTTGATTTGCTGTCTGCTTCCGTCCCGCATTTCGCTGAGACTTGCGACGTTTGCAAAGCTTTTCAGGTACGCCGTATTGTCCGCCATTTCGTTTGCGCTCAGGTTTTCGAAACGATACAGACAGCCCGAGGTTATTTTGTTTTCTTCAACGGCTTCCCGCTCTCCGATAAGGAAAAAATCGCTTTCGCTGTGGTCGCCGGAATAGCGTTCGAAAAGCATGCTCAGATCGGACGGGTAGGAGAATCTCCCGAAAGCGACGTAAGAAAAGTTTTCGGGAAGAACGCCCGTAATGCGTATGCGAAGGACGGACGACGGATTTTTCGAAACGATAATCAAATCGCCTACGGAGTATTTATCGTTTTTCGCGATTACGGCGTTTATTTCGCCGTCACGCTTTTCCGCTTTCGTAAACCAGACTCCTTTTTTAAGACGGACATTCACGTTTTCGGCAAGCAACTCGTCGTAGGCGACGTACTCGAAAACGGAATTATCGCTTATAAATATTGACGAATACTGTTGTAATTTTAAATAATCTCCTTTTAGTTTCGTTTCGTCGAATTCGGACGCTTTATAATAGCCCGAAAAGTAAACGACGTTGTCGCCGTCGTCGAATCGTATCGCGTTGAAATTTTCGTATAATCCCGCCGTATAATTGGCAACGAAAGCGACGCCCGTCATACACAGGAACGTTATCAGAACGGCGAAAACGTAAGAAAGCGGATTTGTCGCGACAAAAGAGGCGCCTCGTTTTAAGTTAAACATACTTATACCTCACGCTTTTTTTCGAGACGTCGATAACGGCGGGAAGAAGCATAACCGCACTCAGGAATATCATCACGGCGTAAACTGTCATATAGTCGCCAAACGACAGCACGACGTTTGACATAAACGCCGTTCCTTTTACCGCAACGATATGTTCTGCCACGGCAAAAATTCCGCCGCATATCGCAAAACAGGCGGTTATAGCCGATAAAACGAACAATAAAAGCCTTATTATAAGTTTATCGGCGGGAAAACCTAAAAACAGATAAACGGTTGCAGGCTTATACGTCTTTTTTAAAAGATAGTTGACGCACAGCGAATACGTGCAGACTGACAGCAATATTATTACAATCGCCAGTATAAATACGGGCGTCGTCGTCAAAGCGTCTATAATGCCTATTTTTTTGGGTATCGAGATATTACAACCCTGAAATGCGGCGCCTAATTTATCGGCTATTGCGGTGCGCGACGCTTTTACGGACGCGACGAGAACGATTTCGGAAATACCGAAAGTCGAGCAGTCGTTCAGGTCGTAATCGATAAGTATTTCATATCCGTTAAGATATGCAAGCCCAACCACGGTGTATTCGTTTTCTCCGTAATGCACGGTCGCACCCGGCGCGCAACCGAGCGAGTCCGAAGCGATGACTTCGCCCGCATTTAAAGGGCGTCTTCCCTTCGTAATGCCGTAATCGATTTTTCCGAAAGCCACTCCGTTTCCGGCGGAATAAAGTATATTGTCGAAATCTTTCGTTCCTACGCTATCGGTTTTGCTTTTTGCGTCGGCGAACGGCATATTATCAGTGTCGACAACGTACGTGCTGTCGAAATTTTAGGCTGTTACCTTATAGGAAAACGATAATTCGTAAAGTATCACGAAAGTACTAAGCGCAAGACAAATCGTCGCGCATACCGTCAGCGCGATATTGTCGGATATTATCGATTTTATCAGGTGCTTAATCATTTCGTTACTTCACGGACATACGCCCCAAAACAAAATGAAAGAGAGAAGACAAAAATCGTAAAACAGGTCGTTGATTATAGGAAATTGATTTCCCCCTTTGCATTTTACGGAAGCCTGATAATCGGCAACCGTGCTTTCCCTATCGTTTTTATTTTACTATATTACTTAACCGCTGTCAATACTCTCCTTAAAATTAATCCTTCGGTAGGGGAACTCGGTGGCGCAAAAAATAACCCGAGAAAATTCTCGGGTTAATGATAATTATTGAGAAAAAAGATTAACGGCGTTCTTTTTCGGGAAAAGTTTTGTCGAATTCTTCCGCCTCCGTTTCGTCGACGAAGTACTCCTCGGGGTCTTTATACGTGCCGCTTACGCCGTTTAAAAATCCCTTTTCCAACTCGGCGATAAGAAAATATTCTGCGTCGGGGTCGTCAAAGTATCTTATGCCTGCCGTTTTTGCAACCTTGAACCCGAAGCGTCTGTAAAATCCGAAGTTACCCGTGATTGCAATCGCCTTTGCTCCCGACTCTTTCGCGCGTTGCATGGAAAACTCTATAAGAGCGGTGCCGTATCCCTTGTTCTGATACGAGGGAAGTATGCTTACGGGGCCGAAAGTTACGACGGGAATCTCCCGCCCGTCGTCGGCCGATATGCGCGATTTTGCGTACATTATGTGCCCGATGATTTTTCCGTCTTTTTCCATTACGAAATCAAGAGACGGAATAAAATCCTTCCCGTTGCGGAAACGGTGCAACACGTAATGCTCGAGACAACCCGGGCGGTAAACGTTATAAAACGCTTCTCTCGTAAGTTCCTCTGTTGCGCGGTAGTCTTTTTTTTGCTCCAAACGTATTGTATATTCGGTTTTCATTGTATCCTCCTGTTTTTTTAAAAAGGCGGGAGGAATGCGAGAAAGTATTTGCAAACCTCCCGTTTACAATACAATCTCCGAAGAAAAGGTGTTTTTCAAAAAGCACTCTCCGATTTTTTCTGCAAAACTATTGCAAAGATATTATACATCAAAAACAAATATATTACAACAAAAAATAATCCGAGCGAAAACTCGGATAAAGGCGTTCATTCATTGAGGCATACGTTTGTTACTCGCGCAATCGAATGCGGAATGGACGTGAAAACATTGTCCGAAATACTCGTACACAAGAACGCAACGATAACGTTAAATCGCTATGCGCACTCTTTATGGGAACACAAGTCCGAAATGATGAATAAACTTTGTAAATTGTTATGAAAAATGCAGATAGAATAACGAATTTTGCAATAAAAACGATAACAAAAAATGTGTACCTATTATTATGATAGATGCACA
>MSGY01000015.1:64742-67314 GCA_001940895.1 Christensenellaceae bacterium Phil10
TGTGCATCTATCATAATATTGTATGTACATTTCAACGCTAAAAAAGTACATTAAAAATCGAAGGAATTAAATGAGTTTTAGCTATGAAAAAATTAACGCTTTCTATTTTAAGTTTAATGTTTTTATTATGTGCGACATTTGGTCTTGTCGGTTGCGGTAAAGAAAAACATACGCATTCGTTTACCGAACAGAAAGTCGAGCAACAATACCTTGCTTCGGAAGCAACCTGCACCGAAACGGCGAAGTATTATTATTCTTGCTCTTGCGGAGAAAAGGGAACAGAAACATTTACAAGCGAAACGCCCCTCGGACATAGGTTTATAGACTATATTTCCGATAATAACGCAACTTGTACGACCGACGGAACGAAAACCGCAATTTGTGACCGTGACGGCTGTAATGCGAAAGATACCGTTACCGATACGGGCAGCAAACTTCCGCATAATTTCGACGAAGGTGTTACGATCGAACCAACCTGCACGAAAGACGGCGAAACGACTAAAACGTGCCTGACGTGCGGAAAAACGGAAAAAATCGTTTTACCGGCGTCGCATAAAGGCGAATGGTATATAACCGCCAAACCGCGCTGTTTTGACGACGGCGAAAAACAACGGATATGTACTGTTTGCGACGAGGTAGAAACGGAAATCATTCCTGCATACGGAGAACACGACCTTAAGGATGCAACGTGCGAGGGAGGCAAGGCATGTAGTCGCTGCGGTTACAGCGAAGGCGTTGGCGCGGGACATGCCTTTGACGAATGGAAAACAATCAAAGAGGCGACTTGTACGGAACTCGGCGTGGAACAGCGCGTATGTCTAGTTTGTAGAAAACAGGAAGAGAGAGATATAGCGAAAAAAGCACATTCATACGGAGAATGGACTACCGACAAACAAGCAACTTGTTCGTCGGAAGGATCCGAATCGCGTGTTTGCACTGTTTGCAGAGATAAACAAGAAAGGGTTACGCAAAAGCTTCCTCATACTGGCGAATGGATAACTCTTAACGCGCCGACTTGCACGAAAGCGGGTAAGGCAAAACAGGTTTGTTCGGTTTGCAATACGCAAACGGAAAAAACTCTTTACGCCACGGGACACGAAGGCGAATGGCGTGAAACGCAATCGGCGACGTGTACGGTCAACGGTATTGAATCGAGAATTTGCACAAAATGTGGAGAAACTTCTACAAGAACGATTTATGCAAGACACGACTATTCCGAGTGGACGGTAGAAAAAGAAGCGACTTGCACGGCGACCGGACTTAAAGTGCAGACTTGCGCCGTATGCGGAGATAGGAAAACGCTTGCTATCGACAAGATAGATCATACGGGCGAGTGGATTATCATTTCCTTACCGAGTTGCGAAAACGGGGGCTATCAAACGCAAACGTGTATAGTATGCGGACAGCAAAGTAATAAAACGATTCAACCGCTCGGACACGATATGCAAAACGGCACTTGCGACACGCCTGCCTCTTGTACGCGGTGCGGAAAGCTTGACGACGTCGTCGGGCATACGTATGGCGACGAGAGAGTTATAGAAACTCCCGACTGCGCACGAAAGGGCTACTCGATAAAGACTTGCGTATTATGCGGACACATCGAAACGACGTATACCGACGCACTTGGACATACTTACGGCGAGTGGGTGTCGCGCAAGGATGCGACCTGCTTAAAACAAGGCATAGAAACACGCGTTTGTTCGGATTGCAACAGAGCGGAAGACAGAGTAAGCGAGGCACTCGGGCATGATTACGAAGATTGGACTTACGACGTTATCCCCACGTGTACCGAAGGCGGACACCGACATACCGTTTGTGCGCGTTGCGGCGACGAAAAAAGCGAAAGTGTTGACGAACTCGGTCATGATTTCGGCAAAGAAACGTGCTATTGGGACATCAAATGTTCAAGGTGCGACGTCGTGGGAAATAAACCTCACGTGTGCGGCGATGACGGATGTACGGTGTGCGGACTTCCGTATTCCGACGTGGATTACAGTTTATCGTCAAATTACTACGTTGCCGTATCCGTTAACGGCGTGGAAAACGGAACTCTCTTTATAAGACCGACGTATAACGGAAAACCCGTGAATGCGGTTGCAATATCGTACCTTGATTCTTCCGTAAAGACGGTTGTATTACCCGATGGTTTAACTCGGATAGAAAGTGGTGCGTTTAGAAGCAGCAGCATAGAAAGAATTTATATCCCGGATAGCGTTACTTATATAGGCAAGTCAAAGTTTGATAGGTACGGCAGTCTTACGAGTATAACCGTAGCGCCCGGCAATGAAAAATACCATAGCGACGGAAATTGTCTTATAGAAACCGAAAGTAAAACGATAATTTGGGGCTGTAAAGGAAGTATAATTCCTGCCGACGGAAGCGTTACCGCCATAGGCCCTTACGCATTCACAGGTTGTGGGCTTACGAGTATAACGATACCGAATAGCGTTACAACTATAGGCGATTTTGCGTTTTATGAATGCTATGGACTTACGAGTATAACGATACCGAATAGCGTTACAACTATAGGCGATTCTGCGTTTCATGGTTGCAGCGGACTTACGAGTATAAC
>MSGY01000015.1:67369-156896 GCA_001940895.1 Christensenellaceae bacterium Phil10
CCGAATAGCGTTACAACTATAGGCGATTCTGCGTTTTATGGTTGCGGCGGACTTACGAGTATAACGATACCGAATAGCGTTACTACAATAGGCAGAGATACGTTCAGAGATTGCCGCGGACTTACGAGTGTAACGATACCCGACAGCGTAACTTCTATAGGCAGTTCTGCGTTCTACGGTTGCAGTGGGCTTACAAGCGTAACAATTGGCAACGGCGTTAAGACTATAGGCTCTTATGCGTTCTATAATTGCAGCGGACTTGAAAACGTAACGATCCCCGACAGCGTTACAACTATAGGCGATTCTGCGTTCTACGGTTGCAGCAGACTCAAATACAACGAATACGATAACGCTTTATATCTTGGGAACAATAACAATCAATACTTTGCTCTTATAAAAGCAAAATCTGGCGACATAACAAGTTGCACAATAAACGAAAAATGTATAATAATCTCCGATTCTGCGTTCAGCGGTTGCAGTAGCTTGACAAGCATAACAATCGGCAACGGCGTAACTTCTATAGGCTCTTCTGCATTCAGTGGTTGCAGCGGCTTGACAAACGTAACTATTCCCGACAGCGTAACTTCTATAGGCAGTTCTGCGTTCTACGGTTGCAGTGGGCTTACAAGCGTAACAATTGGCAACGGCGTTAAGACTATAGGCGATTATGCGTTCCGCGACTGCAGCGGACTTACGAGTATAACGATACCGAATAGCGTTACAACTATAGGCGATTCTGCGTTTTATGGCTGCAGCGGACTTACGAACATAACAATCGGCAACGGCGTAACTTCTATAGGCTACTCTGCGTTCTATGGCTGCAGTGGGCTTGCAAGCGTAACAATTGGCAACGGCGTTAAGACTATAGGCGATTATGCGTTCTATAATTGCAGCGGACTTGAAAACGTAACGATCCCCGACAGCGTAACTTCTATAGGCTCTTATGCGTTCTATAATTGCCGCGGACTTAAGAGTGTAACAATCGGTAGCGGTGTCACAACGATAGGCACATTTGCGTTCGGCTCTAATTACGAACTTGAAAACATATATATTACGGATATCGCCGCTTGGTGTAATATCGACGGGCTAGGCTACCTTATGAATGATGGTTCAGGTGACAAAAAGTTATATTTGAACAATGAGCTTATAACCGACCTTGTTATTCCGGACGGTGTCAAATCTATAGGCTCTTATGCGTTCTGCAATTGCCGCGGACTAACAAGCATAACGATTCCCGACAGCGTAACTTCTATAGGCATCTCTGCGTTCTCTGGTTGCCGCGGACTTACGACAATCAATTTTAACGGCACGAAAAAGCAATGGAGTGCGATTACTAAAGGAGACTGCTGGAATCTAAATCTCCGCAATTATACAATTAAATGTACCGACGGCAACATTTACTAAAGGACAGTATAAATAAGCAACGCAACAACACAAACAGCCCGAGAGAAAATTCTTCCCTCGGGCTGTGTCTATGTTTCGCCATTGCGCCTATTTCCTTGCTGCCTCTTTCGGTGAAAGTGGCACAACGTGCCGATATAGGATAAAAAGCACAACATAAGAATAGGCGGATAGATTTCAATTTATCCGTCTGTTTTATTGTTAAAAGCGATTTGTAATTTGCAAATATTTTTTGCGTATACTGTTTTGTCTGCGCCATATTGTCGTGCGGTTGACGTTTAGTATTTTGCCGATTTGAAGCATTGTAAACCCTGCCATCAGAATAGAAAGTGTTTCGTGTTCTACGGCAGTCAACTTCATTTTAGATATAAGCCCGTCAAAGGCGGTATAATCGTTCTTTTGTTCGTCGTCGAGTATTGGGTCGGGTTCGGTCGCAATCTGTTCGTTAAGGCTCGTTGTATTGAGCATAGGGGCAACGTAGTTTTTAGCCAAATATCTGTCGGCAACGCTGAAACACGCTTGTTTTATAGTTATTTTCCTGCCTGTTTTAGTAACGTAAACGTCGTCAAGTCTTTTACCCATATGTTGGCATAGAAATAACATCGCCTCTTGCGCAAGGTCGTATGCGTTTGAAAACGGAGAATGATCAGCTTTTTCACGATTCATATCGTGCAACAAATCTGCGTACAACTTATGCAAATCTTTGCCGGAACGGGCTATTACCGTTTTTATACAACACAAGGCAATCACTTCGCCCATACGTTGCACGTTTTCGGCCGAGATAACTCTTTCATTATCTAAAATGCCTTTTTGAAACTCTTTCATTGTGGAATACCTCCGATTCGTTTTTCGCCTTTCGGCAAAGACGGAAGTAGCACCGGGAAAAGATTGATTTTTTTGTTTTGGTGTTAGCAGAACGGAAGTCAACGGATCAGCAAAAATTATTGCGTTGTTTTCGGTCGTAAATACCTTTCTAAAAAAGCCAAGGTTGAGATAATCTTTCTTGGCTATTTCTTTATTATGAATGTTTTCAGTGATAATTTTTGCCGTTGACTTCCGCTTTTCACTGTGCTACAAACGGCACCCGAAAGGCGAAGGAAATCGAACGGCAATAAGTAAAACGGTATAAAAAACCGAGCGTTGTCACACGCCCGATTTTGAGTTGTAGGGTTTTTATCTTTTGATTTTTATTCCAAAATAATCTCTAGTAAAAAATAATACGAACTCAAGATTTTCTCTCGGGTTCGTATTATTCTTGTTTGGTGCGGACAACAGGACTTGTAGCGAGAGAACGAGCGTAATAGCGATTGTTACGCTTTGCGTCAATCGCGTCTACGCACGACAATATTATGCTTCGCATATTCGCTTTGCGATACGGCTACGCCGCGATATTGTCGGCTATGTCCGCTGCACTCGACCTTTGCAAATGCTTCGCGCTTGCTCCGTCTTCGTTTGCGGTCATCTGCGAAATGCAGGTGGCAAACGAAGTTTGCGGGCAATGCGAAAGCATTGCGTCAAGTCCTTTGTAAAAAAATAATCCGAGCGAAAACTCGGATTATGGTGCGGACAACAGGACTTGAACCTGCATGAAGTAGCCCTCATAAGAACCTGAATCTTACGCGTCTGCCAATTCCGCCATGTCCGCAAATATTTTGCTATATGATAATACCCCAAAACTTGCGGCAAGTCAAGTGTTTGAAGGGATAAGTACAATTCGTTTGTTTTATTGAAACGAAAGCGCGTCGCTTATTTTTTCTTTCTTGCGAAAGCGGTTTTAAAGGTCAGTCGCGAGAAATCGTCTTTAAGATTTTTGAACGATTCCGGCCGTGCAATTCGCCAGATAATCGCAGTTGCGGCTATAATAAGCGCGGCGACTCCCATACCGCTTAACGAGCCGAGAAAGTCGATAAGAACGTCGGTCCAGGTTGAATATCTTCCCGACGTGAAAGCCGGCAGCTGAAACATCTCGGAAATTCCCGCCGATACGAACGCCGAAAACGCTACGGCAAACGGCGCGAGACAGCGTGGTTTAAGAAGCATAAAAAACGTAAAGGCGTACCCGAAACCGAGAAGGGCAAAAAGACCGAAATGGCCTATTCCTTTTCTGACGGCAAGGGCGAACGTTGAAAATCTCGATACGGTTATGGTTTTTTCGGCGGTCAGGCCGGGATTTGAGATACTTGTTGCGCGAACGGTAACCTTTCCCGTTTTCGTTGCCGAAAATCGCCCGTTCTCGTCTATTGTGCCGTTTCCTTTGACGACCTGCCAGATAACGTCGTCCGTTTTGTTTCCGCCGATATATGCCGAAAGGTTCACGCTGCCGTTTTTGAGACAGCGTTCGTTGCCCGTAATGGAAATCTTATTGCCGACGGGAAGGACCGTTACGTGAAGCGTCAGTCTTACGTTTTCGTCGTAAACGGACGTATACGTTAAGTCGCACGTTCCCGGTTTTTTTGCAAGGAAACGGTGGTCGAACGCATTTACGACGTCGCTGTCGGACGATTCGACGTAGAAATAGCGCGACGTTTCCTTTCCATTGTCGTCATACGCTTTTAATTCCATATCGTCCACAACCGAAACGAGCGAGCCTTTATTGACGGATACCGAAAAACTCCCGTCGGCATTTTTCGACGCGCTTTCGTTCAGATTCAGAAGAGCGGGGGCTGAAAAGCCGGCGTCGCAAATAGTAACGTCGCAGTTTTTTGTAAGAACGTTTTTACCGTCGGGGGTTTTAAGGGTAAACGAAAGAGTTGTTTCGCCCGTTTTTACGGGATACAATACGGTATTTGACGCGTTGAATATTTTATCGTCGCGGTTTATTGCAAAAAGCGACATTGCGATTTCGGTAGCGTCTTCCTTTTCGAAAGCGCGTAGAATATATTCTTTGCCTTTTATAAGGGTTGCCCCGTCAAGAGGGGTAAATCCGCTTTGGGAAGATTCTCTTATTTTTATTTCGCAATCGGATAAAAAAGAAGGGTCTTTGCCGTAACAGAAAACGGACGTGTCGAGAAATACGTTTTCGTCGTCCAAAGAAGTTATGCGGATGTTTTTCCATCCCCACGTCGAGAACGTAGCGTCGCCGTTTTCGGCAATAACGATTCCGTTTTCGTCGCTTGAAAACTTTACCTTCGACGCGTCGGCGCCTTTGGGTTTTACGATCGCCCTGAAACCGACGGCGTCGTCCGAGTATATTGTTTTGTCGTTTACCGCCTCTCCGTTTCTGAAATGTTTTTCGATTTTTATTGCCGTAATCGAAGTAATTTCAGGTGCTTTGTCGTCGTCGCCGAAAGTCGCGGCGATATTGTCCGATATGGCGTCGGATTGCATTGCGCTTTTATCGCCCGGCACAAGCGATTCGACCCATATGAACAACAGCAGAATAACGCTGCAGAATAACGCCGTGAGAGCGAGCTTTTTTAACGGCAAAAAGTATTTGTTTTCCTGCATCAATTTTCCCGATATAATCCTGCAAATGAGATTTAATCTATCTTATTATATGCTTTAACTTGCGTTTCAAGCATTCCTTTTGTGATTTTGGATTTGCAATACGGACATTCCTCAACGTCGAGAATCATTGCGAATTTGGCGTTGCAGAAAGGGCATTTTACAAGATTGAGATTGCCTGAGCGCTCGGCTTCCAGAGCTTCGTAGTCGCGTCGGGACATTGCGTTTTTATCTATAATTTTTTCGTTATCCAGAATTACGTAGCCGTTCAGATATCCTTTTTGTATTAAAGTTTTTACGTCGTCAGCCATCTCTTTTGCGGCTTTGTTGTGAACGCCGGCAAGCATATTTACGCTGCGGATTCCTTCGAGAATTTCCTTGCGCAGATTTTTAAAATAGGAAAGCTGGCCGAAACGTATCCAGATTAAAGGCGTACCGTAAAAACTTATTACGGTAACGACGATTCCCACGATTGCCATTGCAAGAGTGGATTTCCCGTGAGTAAAACCGAAGACAATCATAAAGATTCCCAAAGGTAAACCGATAGACAGGGCAATAGCCCATACAAATGCGTTTTTGCGTTTTGTTTCAAGTCTGTCCATACATACCTCTTTGCCCGTTTCAGATTGTGTCTTTAAGCCCCAGCAGATAATCCGCCGATACGCTGAAAACCTTTGCAAGCGCAACGATGTAACTTGCTTTCGGTTCGTTTACGTTGTTTTCCCAAAACGATATTGTGCTTTTCGTTACGCCGATTTTACGGGCAAGTTCCTCGCTGGTAAGATTATTGTCGATTCGCAAATCTTTAAGTCTTTCAGAAAAAGCCGACGCTGACATATTATCACCTCATACAAATATTGTAAAGAATACTAAACAATAAGAATACGCGTTTTGAAATCTAAACGCCGCGGAAAAGAAAAATGCGTCGATTGCGACATATCGGGTTTGTCATTTTCGGAAAAAGTGTTAAAATAAAGAAAAAACGGAGCGATAATGAAAGTCACCGATACTTATCTTGCGGAAATAACTGATTTCGGAACGGACGGTAAAGGCGTCGCAAAAATCGACGGAACGCCCGTTTTCGTACCGTACGCCGCAAAGGGCGACCTCTGCAAAATAAAAATAACCGAAGTAAAAAAGAGTTTTGCCGAGGCGCGAATCGTCAAAATAATCAGACCGTCCGGAATACGTTCGTCCGCGCCTTGTTATAAATACGGAGAATGCGGAGGGTGCGTGCTACAACACGTTTCTTTCGCGGCCGAAAATCAGCTTAAACGCGAAGTTCTTATCAATACGCTGAGAAAAGCCGGCGTTGAGTGTTCGGTTGGCGATACCGTGTCGGGCAATGAATACGGCTACCGCAACAAACTGCAGATGCCGTTTACGGAATACGGCGGTAAAATCCGCATGGGATTTTTCAGAAGAGGTACGCACGACGCCGTGCCGCTCGACCGTTGTATCCTTCACGGCGAATGGGCAGCGGAATTGATTAAAACGGTGGAATTATGGGCAAACGATTACACAATCCGCGATAAACTGTCGGTTTACGACGAGAGGACGGGAAAAGGCTTACTGAGACATCTTGTCGCAAGATACGAGGACGGTTTTTTATTCGTTACCGTTGTCATAAACGGCAAAGCGCTGCCGAATGCCCGAAATCTTTACGAACTTATTTCTGAAAAATTCGAATGTGCTCTTTACTTAAACGAGAATACCTGTAACACCAACGTCATAATGGGAAACAGAATAAAACTATTGTACGGGAAGGAGCGCGAACTCGGTATACGCGGAATAAAAACGCGACTTTCGCCTTTGTCTTTTTTACAGGTCAACGACGAAATACGCGATAAACTTTACGAGGACGCGTTGAAAAAAACAAGCGCCGCCGAAACGATAATCGACGTCTATTCGGGAATAGGTATATTTACCGCAATGCTTGCGAAAGAGCATAAAAACTCAACCGTTTACGGTGTTGAAATCGTGAAAGAGGCGGTTTTCGACGCAGACCGTCTGATGTTAAAAAACGGGCTTTCGGACAGAGTAAAAAACTACTGCGGTGACGCCGCAAAAATTTTGCCGGAACTCGTAAACGGCATTTTAAATAATAATAACGTCAATGTAAAGCCTGAAATCTGTATAACGCTTGACCCGCCGAGGAAGGGTTGCGACAAAAGCGTTCTCGACGCGGTAATGCGGGCGGAACCCGACAGGGCGATTTACGTGTCCTGCAACCCCGCGACGCTTGCGCGAGATTTGAAAATTCTGTCCGAAAAATTCAGAATTGTCAGCGTGACTCCATACAATATGTTTCCTCGCACCGCAGAATTGGAAACGCTTTGCGAACTGGAATTCGTAAAATAATTTTTTAATACATTCTTTTGAGATAGGGAAGCGCGAGACGGAAAAACGTTTTATACGCCGTGCATTTGTCAAGGTCGCGCCGTTCTCTTTTGCATCCGCCTTTGCACATCATATAAAACTCGCATTTTTTGCACTGTTCGGGAATTTCGAGGCTTTCGCGGATAAACGCAACCGCGCGGGGAGAGTGCTCGAGCGAGGAAAAATCGTCAGTCGAAATATTGCCGAGATAATAATCGTCGGTGCAGTAAAAATCGCAGGGATAGACCGAGCCGTCGGCCTCTACGACGAACTGGTGAGTGCAATGGCCGTTCATTCCGCATTGTTCGGCCTGCTCGAAACGGGCGAGCTTGACGAAGTTGTCGAATTGTCTTATCGAGACGTAGCGGCCGTTTTTCATATCGTTCTGATATAAGGCAAAAGCGGTAAGCAGAAACGCGCCGTAGCTTTTGCCGTCAAGATAAAATCCGTCGTCGGCAGTATCGCCCGAAAGCGGTTTGAGGCAAGGAATAAACTGAATCTGATTAAACCCTTTGCTTTTGAAAAAGTTGTAAATTTTGTCTACGCGCATCGCGTTTTTCGCAGTAAGAACCGAAAGAATATTGAACTGTACGCCGTGTTTTTTGAGAAGAGTCGCGGCGTTTAAAACTTTATCGAAAGTCGGATTGCCGTCCGCGTCCACGCGGTTTTCGTTTGCGGTTTCGTCCCCGTCAAGCGAAAGTCCGACGAGAAATCTGTTTTCGGCAAAAATCCCGCACCATTCGTCGTCAATCAGCGTGCCGTTGGTCTGAATGCCGAGATACACGGGCGATTTTTTTACGTTCAGACGGTTAATCATATTGATAGCCGCACGCATAAAGCCTTTCCCGGCAAGCAAAGGTTCGCCGCCCTGAAAATTCACGAGCATCTGATTCCCGTTGGCATACTTAAACGCTTTTATAAGCGTGGTTTCGAGGAGAGACAAAGACATGTTGCCTTTGTCGGGCGTTTCGCGGTTTTCGGCAACGTCGTGATAAAAACAATAACGGCAGCGAAGATTGCATTTCCCCGAAGCGGGTTTAATCATCAGCGAAAGCGGCGGCATTATTTAATACCTCTCCTGTTTTCTTTAAGTGATTTTCTGAAATCGCACAGCGCGCGGTAAAGATTTTCGGCGATATCGGGATGCGTCATCGAAACGTTATAGCCCTCCGCGGGGTCGGTATCCAGATTGAACAGATAGTTTTTATACTTCTGGTCGATAAACGCCGAGTTTTCGGTGCGGACGTTTTCGTAATATTTGAAATCGTAAACGGTGCCGTTTAATTCGACGGGCATCTGCACGGCCTGAACGCTTCCTTTTTTCATATAGAACAGGGCGTCGTGAACGCGTGTATCGGGTGCGACCGAGCCGCTCCAAAGGTCTTTAAGGTTTACTCCGTCGATAATTCTGTCGGAGGGAAGAAGGTCGACGCCGGCATAAGACAGTATCGTCGGGAAAAGGTCGGTAAGCATTGCGCTGGATTCAATCCTGTATCCTCCGCCTTTCAGCGTTCCGTCCGCAACGCCTTTTTTGTAACTTACAATCATAGGAACTTTCATTCCGCCGTCGAAAGTGGTATTTTTCCTGCCGCGAAGAGCGCCCGTAACGCCTTCCCTGCCGGGGCCGTTGTCCGACGTGAAAATAATCATCGTATCGTTGTAGACGCCTTCTTCCTTCAGCATATCGAATATTTCGCCGAGGGATTTGTCGAACTCCTCTATGCACTGAACGTAACTGTCGTCCGATTTATCGCCTATACCGTTTCCGTTATCGTCGGAGAAAATGGGATAATGCGGCCAGGGCGTCGCATAGAAATTAAAGAATTTATTGCCTGCGTCTATGGATTTTTTCAGCGTGGATTTGACTTCTTCGGTAAACAGGCGGGTGCTTTCGGACTGGTCGAGATTTTCATAGTGAGTACGCACTTCGGTGGCGACGCCGTTTTCTTCTTTTACCCAGTTATACGGCGTCATATCGTTGACGTAATAACTGCCGTAAAAATAATCGAAACCCTGATTCATAGGCAGATATTCGCCGTAGTCGCCGAGATTCCATTTGCCTATGCATGAAGTGTCGTAACCGATTGCCTGCAAAGCTTCCGCAATGGTAATTTCGTCGCCGAGAATACCGTCCACGTTGTTTAAAAACTGATACGGATTGATAAAGTGCGTAATTGAGTACGGGTCGCTGTCCACACAGGTTGGGAAAATGACGTTGTCTATGTATCCGCGCGTTGCGTATCTGCCCGTCAGCAGACTGAAACGGGAAGGCGTGCATACGGGTGCCGAGGCATAGAAGTTTTCCATAAAAATACCTTCGTCGGCAAGCGCGTCGATGTTTGGCGTTTGTATGGTCGCGTCGGTTCTTCCGAGATAACTGTACGCCGAGATATCCGAGTAAGCCATATCGTCCATAAGTATTACGAGAACGTTGGGAGCGTCGTTGCTTGCGCGCATGGAACGGAGTTCGTTAAGATATTCGTCGTGTCCTTTCATAAGACTTTCGACGTTTGGTTTTGCACGCAGGGACATAAAGAAAACGTAACATACGGCGGACAGCGTCATCGTAACGGACAGAGCTATCGTGGTAAAACGTTTGAACGTGCCTTCGGCGGTTTTTTTGTCGAAAACGCATAAAAACGACGCGGCGAGCAGGGGTATTGCCGATAAAACGAGATTATACCAGATTATTCTGCCTATATTGTCCGCGCCCCATACGAGAAAATATACGAACAATTCGATAACGGTATAAAAATACGTTGCGAGATTTAACTTCGAAGCGGGTTTTCGCATTAGAGCGCGAATAAGGATTATAACGGCTGTCAGCGCCGCAAGAACCGCCGCAAACGGTGCAAGAGAATTAAGACCGGTGCCGAGAAGTACGGCCGAGTATGCGAAACATACGAAAAACCATACGATTGACAGGGTATCGGACCCCGACTGTTTTTTTACCATAATCTAACCTCGAAAACAATATAATGTAATAATAACATAGTTTATTGCCGCTAACAAGCGTTTTGTCGGACAAGATATGCGACAAGTGTTAAAAAACCCTGCCGCCGCGTTAATCTCTTGACATAATTCGACTCGTTTAGTAAAATAATATAGTATTTAATTTTACCAAGGAGCGTTTTTAATGCTTAAATTAAAACACATTACCAAGGATTACGTTACAAAACAAAATACAATACACGTACTGAAAGACATAACGTTAAACTTCCGCGAATGCGAATTCGTAACCATATTAGGACAAAGCGGATGCGGAAAAACGACGCTTCTCAATATAGTCGGCGGCCTTGACAGATACACGAGCGGCGACATTATCATAAACGGCAGGTCCACGAAAGATTTCGACGACAGAGACTGGGACCGCTATCGCAACAAGCAGATAGGTTTCGTTTTTCAAAGCTATAATCTGATTCCTCACCTTAACGTTCTGATGAACGTGGAGCTCGCGCTGACGCTTGCGGGACGCAAAAAGGAAGAACGCGAAAAAATCGCGATGGAAGCGTTGCGCAAGGTGGGACTTGAAGACCAGGCCTATAAAAAGCCGAATCAGATGTCCGGCGGTCAGATGCAAAGGGTTGCAATCGCCCGTGCGCTCGTAAACAATCCCGCCATAATTCTCGCCGACGAACCTACGGGCGCGCTCGACAGCGAATCGGGCGAAATGGTAATGAACCTTCTTAAAGAGGTGGCGCGCGACAGACTTGTCATAATGGTATCGCACAATGCCGAACTCGCCGCGAAATACAGCACGCGTACCGTAAAAATAGTGGACGGTTGCGTTGTGGACGACACCGACCCGCTTATCGACGAAAACGATATCGACGACGTCACGGTCGAGACCGAAGAAGAAGCGAATTCGGGTTGCAAAAAGAAGACGATACGGCAGAAAATCAAAAAATCCTATCAGCAAATCGTTCACGAAAGGCGGGAGGAACGCAAAGTTTCGATGAACGACGCCACGACGATAGGGCTTTCCGCCCGAAATCTTTACAGCAAGAAATGGCGTACTTTTCTTACTTCGTTTGCGGGCAGCATAGGCGTTATCGGAATATCGCTTGTGCTTGCGTTGTCGACGGGCGTAAATAAATATATCAAGCACACCGAGGAGAGCGCTCTTTCCATTTATCCCATTACGATAACGAAAGACGGCGCCGACCTTATGGAACTTGCAAGCGTCCTTATGGAAAAGAGCAAGGACGTGAAATATCCTTCGGGCGCGACCGTCGGCGTAAACAAAGTCGCCGGAAATCTGCTTCAGGGCGCAAGTATAGAAAAAATTCTCGGAGGATTGTTTTTCACCAACGACCTCGGAAGCATCAAAAAATATCTTGACGACCCCGAAGTGGGCATCAAACCCGAGGACGGATACGTAAAATACAATTACTATTCCTCCAACATCAATATCTATCGCAAAATTCCCGTCGTCAGCGAAAAGGACGAGTACACATACGTTACGGGCGAAGACGGAAAGAGATACGTTCTGTCCGACGACGGCAAAGTGCATTATACCAAAGTTCATCCCTTTGCCGATTCCATCGACCCGCTTCTTGCCGACCTTGCAAAAGCATATCCTTTGATACAGGATAAGATTAATAAACTTATCTTGCAATTCAGCGATTACCTTACGGCTTTCACCGCTTTTTCGGAGCTTATTTCTAACCGTAACATTCTTGAGGAGCAATACGACGTAATCAGCGGAAACTGGCCGAGTGACGAATACTCCGTCGAAACGGGCGAGGACGGCAGAACGTATAAGGTTTACGACTGCGTTCTCAACGTCGACGGTAACAACGAAATTCAGGATATGATGTTATTTGCCGCGGGTCTCGTACATCCCAGCGAAGTTATGGATATGTTTGCGCTTGAGGGAGAAACGACGGAATTTTTCGACAGAACTTTTTCGGAAGAGGAATTAAGAAAAATCGAATATAAAGTGCTTGCCGACTGCGACTATTTCGACGTCGACGCCGACGGAAACATTAAGACCTATCTTACGAAGGACAATAACGGACAAAACACTTTGCGCACGACCGACGGCAGCGAATTCATCGACAGTCATTGCAACATAAAACTTCGCGTGTCGGGAATAGTGCGTCCCAAGAAAAACGCGAGCGCGTCCGCCATTACCGGCATTATAGGGTATCCTCATTCCCTTATCGAAGGAATTATTGCGGAATGCCAGCAGTCCGACGCTGTCAAAGCGCAACTGCAAAGCGTTTATTATAAAGGAACCGGCGAGAAGGTGCCGTCCGATTTCAACGAAGAAACGGGCGAAATCGAGTACACGAACAGCAAGGAGGACCCTAATGCACAGGTTGAGTTCAGGTCTGCCGTAACGCAGGACGCCGAAGGCAATTCCCTGTCGCCGATAGTGCTTGCTACGTCGGACTTCTCCAAAATCCGGGAAGTAGCCGATAAGATGAAACACGGCGAAACAACCGAAAAAAGCGAACCCGTAAGCGGTTTTCTCAGAAAATACTTCGGATACGCCGAAATAGAAAACCCGGACAGTATCGAGGTTTATGCGCTGAGTCTCGAAGGCAAGAACAGAATTCTGCAGATATTCGACGCTTACGCCGATAACGCGACGTACAATTCCGAAGGAAAGGAACTGAGATATACCGATATGCTCAAAACCATAATGAGTTACGTCGAGCAGATGTCTAACGCTATGATTACCGCGCTTATCGCGTTTTCCGCCGTTTCGCTTATCGTATCGTCGATAATGATTGCGATAATCACTTACACTTCCGTTCTCGAAAGAAGAAAGGAAATCGGCGTGCTGCGCAGCATAGGCGCGAGAAAACTCGATATAAGCAAATTATTCGTTTCCGAATCATCTATTATAGGTCTTATCTCGGGTGTGCTCGGAATTTCTTTCGGATATCTGTTATCCTATATCGCAAACGTGATTATCTTCAAGGTTATCGAGATACCGAGTCTGTTGCATCTCAACTGGTATTTTGCAATTATGCTTGTGGTCATCAGTTTTCTGCTGTCCCTTATTGCGGGTATTATCCCCGCGGCGATTGCGGCAAACAAGGACCCCGTGGAGTGTCTGCGTTCCGAATAAAGAGAATATTCGTCTGCCGCATCGCGATGCGGCAGATTTTTTTTGCCGTTTAAGGTTTGCGTCAACTAAAGCCTTGACATTAAATATAATAAGATATAAAATCCATATATCATTTTAAAAGAGTAGCTTTATTTATGGAATATTACGAAATATTGTTGCCTCTGGCGTTAATACTGCTGTTGTCCAAGCTGATGTCGATTCTGTTCAAAAAACTGGGGCTTCCGCAGGTTGTCGGGATGTTGCTGGCCGGCATATTGCTCGGGCTGATAAAACTCATTCCCGGTCAGACGGTGTTCAATTCCACCGCAATGGAGGGATTGTCCTTTCTTGCAAAAATCGGCGTCGTATTCATAATGTTTTCGGCGGGAATCGAAACCGACCTGAAACAGTTCAGACAGACGGGCGTAGCGTCGGCGATTATTACCGTGCTCGGCGTTGTATTTCCTTTGCTTTTCGGGTTTCTCGTCGCAAGCGCTTTCAACGGCGGTTTCAACGTCGACAGAAGCAGAATACTGTCCAATCTTTTTTACGGCACGATACTCGCCGCAACTTCGGTCAGCGTCACGGTAACCGCGCTTAAAGAGCTTGGTAAACTCAATACGAGAGTGGGCACGTCGATAGTTTCGGCGGCTATTCTCGACGATATAATAGGTATCGTTCTGCTGTCGCTTATGGTAAGTCTCGACAGAAGCGGAAGAGCTTCGGACGTGGCGGTGGTAATAGTTAAACTGATTGGATTTTTCGCAATGGCGCTGTCTGCCGGTTACGTTGCGCAATTCATTTTGCAGCGGATAGACATGCGTTACCCGCATACCCGTCGTATTCCCATTCTCTGCGTCGTTGTATGTTTTTTGTTTGCCTACGTCGCCGAAAAGTGCTTCGGAGTGGCGGATATTACGGGCGCCTATCTTGCGGGGTTGATGCTTTCGGGTATAGGAGACAGAGCTTACGTAGACAAGCGCATCGAAGTAAGCAGTTATCTGATTTTTGCGCCGGCATTTTTCGCAAACATAGGTATAAACCTCAATTTCGGACACATAAACCCGCAGTTTATAGGATTCGGCTTTGCTTTCGTAGCGGCGGGAATGCTCGGCAAGGTAATCGGATGCGGCCTCGGCGGTCTGATTTCGAAATTCGGATTCAAAGACAGTCTGCGCGTCGGAATCGGTATGATGGTCAGAGCGGAAGTCGTGCTGGTATGCACGCAGAAAGGTATCGATTACAATATGGTCGACCCGAGTATTATGCCGTTCGTATTGCTTCTGATAGTCGTTACTTCCTTGTTGACGCCGTTGCTTCTGAAAGCAACTTATAAGCGCGACGCATCCGCCGGCGGGCAATTGCCTCCCGTCGATAAAAGGGCGACGGTATGATTACGGACGTTAAAGCGGAGATTCTGCGTTCTCTCGTAAACGCGTCGACGCCCGAAAAACGCGCCTTCGATAAAAAACTGATTGATACCGAAAAAAGAATCGTCGGCGTTAAAACCGCGGTTGCGGACGGCATTGTCGGAGCCTCCCTGAAAGGGAATTACGGCGACCCCGAAAAACTGATATCCCTTCTTCCCGACGACGTCTACGAAACCGTATTGATAAAGTGCGGAATTATTTCGGGTCTCCCCGTAGGTGACGAAAAGAGAAAAGAACTTATCGACGCAGTGCTTCCATCAATCGATAATTGGGCAAACTGCGACTTTTTCGTCGCACGCTCTAAATATATGCGCAAAAATCATCCTTTCTGGTTTGAGTACGCAAAAGGACTGATTTCTTCGCAACACGATTTTACGGTGCGTTTTGCGATAGTGTCGCTTATGTCGTATTTTCTCGGAGACGACTATATCGACGAAACGCTCGGCATTGCCGCAAACGTCCGCGGAGACGATTATTACGTCGGGATGGCAGTTTCCTGGCTTTTCGCAACCGCTCTTGCGAAAAATTACGACAAGGCCGTGCGATATCTCGAAACTGGCGGTATAAAAAGCGCGTTCGTTCATAATACGGCGATAAAGAAAGCGTCTGAAAGTTTACGGATTTCCCCCGAAAGAAAAACTTATCTGAAAACTCTCAAAAGGGTATAAAAAAACCTCCCGAGCCGGGAGGTTTTTAAGTGGTTTAGGATTACATTATTTTACGGAAGATGGCCTCGATTTCATTTTTACCCCAGATTGCAGGGCAGGGATAAAGAGGATTGGCTTCGTGCAACGCTTTTGCGATGCAGTCGTCGAGGTCCTCTTCTTTTATGAGAGGGCTTCCGTCCTTCGCGCGGATTTTGTCGGGGATATTCATCGACGCGTTCATTTCGCGCACCCATGCGATAAACGCGTTTGCTTTTTCGGCGTTGTTTGCGCCCTGAAGGCCTATGCAGTCGGCAAGTTCGGCAAGTTTCTTATGCGCGCTCTTTCCGTATGCTTCGAGTACGTAGGGAAGAATAACGGCGTTTGCAAGACCGTGAGGTACGCCGTAATGACCGCCGAGGGTGTGCGCGACGGCGTGAACGTAACCGACGTAGGAGCGCGTGAACGCACGACCCGCGATATAGGACGCATATTGCATTTTGTTTCTCGCTTCGAGGTCGGTGCCGTTGTCGTAAGCGACCTTAAGATATTTGTGTATAAGTTGTACGGCCTCGATACTGTCGCGTTTGGTCTGAGGAGTATTTTCTCCGCCGATATAGCCTTCAACCGCGTGAGTCAGCGCGTCCATACCCGTGGTAGACGTGATGTGAGGGGGCAACCCTATTGTAAGTTCGGGGTCCATAACGATGTACCGCGGAATGATTTTCGTGTCGTTTACGGGATATTTTTCGTGCGTTTCGGGATTGCTGATTACAGCGGCGAGAGTAGCCTCCGAACCGGTGCCGGACGTTGTGGGAATCGCGACGATGGGAGGAAGTTTGCCGAAGGGCTTACTGAGCGTTATCATCATGGGACCTTTGAACTGAGGAATGGATTTTTTGGGAAGCATTACGCGCGCTCCGATACCTTTTGCGCAGTCCATCGGCGAGCCGCCGCCAAGCGCAACGATTAAGTCGCAGTCGTTGTCCTTGTACATTTTATATCCTTCTTCGATGTTGTCGAGAGTGGGATTCGGCACCACGTCGTGATACACGACGGCTTTGATGCCTTCGTCTTCAAACGCCTGCTTTATGGGGTCGGCTATTCCTAATTTATAAAGACCGCCGTCCGTAACGATAAGGGCGCTTTTGGAACCCTCTTTCTGTTTTATCCATTTGGGAAGTTGTTTGATGGAACCGGGGCCCGAAAGAATACCTTTATTCTGTTTCCATGGAAGGAACCACATAACCACCCACATTGATTTCTGGAAAATTCTGTAACCGATTTTCGTAAATACGTTCATTTTATTCCTCCTGATGGGATTATATTAATATTATATCATCGACGATAATAAATGAGAAACGTTTTTTACAAAAAAAACCGATAATATTCGACAACCGGACCCTTTGACGGGCGGTAAAAATAAAATGCCGCCGAAAAAAGCGTCGGTACGGCCGTTATGAGCAGAATATTATTGACTTTTGCGACGGCTTTAGTGTAAAATCAAAGTATATGCTGATTAAAAGGGAGAGTATTATGTCCGAGAATTCTGTTTCTACCGAAAGATTGAGCAAACGTAACCTCTGGGGCTATTCGATGGGCGGTATCGGCCGCGATATGGCCTATCAACTCGTAAACACTTATCTGCTTACGTTTATTCTGTTTACGAAAGAACTTACAACCGCACAGTTTGGGTCTATCAGCGTCATTATGATTCTGTGCCGTATTTTCGACGGATGCAACGACCCGTTCATGGGAAGTTTAATCGAAATTACCCGCACCAAAATCGGCAAATTCAAGCCGTGGATATTAGCGGGCGTTATTACGAACGTTGCGGTTATTATGGCGCTGTTCTGGGTGCCTCTCACGGGCAAAAATTACGTTATATTTTTCGTTTTCGGATATCTCCTTTGGGGTATCACTTATACGATGAACGACATTTCCTATTGGGGAATGATGCCTTCGCTTACGTCCAATCCTCAGGACAGAAACAACCTTGCCACTCTTGCCAATATCGGCGCCGGCATCGGCGCGGCTCTTGCCATTGTCTCTATACCATTCTTTACGGCAGGCAAGTTCACAATCGGCGGAAACGCGGTAACGGCATACGGAGTAATTTCGGCGGTTGTGTGCGCGCTGTTTATCGCATGTCAGATAATGACGGTTCTTGTCGTTAAAGAAAAACCTTTGCCCCCCGTGGCCACGGTGAACGGCGAAAAACGTACGCTGAAAGAAATGTTCAAGGTCATTTTCCATAACGACCAGCTGAAACCCGTTATGATATCGATGTTGTTTTACAGTGTGGGCAGCGCCATTATGATGGGCTTATCGACTTACTGGATTTATTTCCGTTTCGGTTATCAGGGTTTCCTCGTAACGCTGTTTACCGTTCTTTCGGGCATTTCTGCCGTAATCATAGTTTTTTATCCCATGCTTTCGAAAAAGCATTCCCGTCGCTGGATTGCCAAACTTTCGATGGGTATGATTTTCACGGGGTACACTCTGTTGCTTGTGCTCGGTCTTATTACCGGCGCGACGAAAGTAAGCGGAAGCATAGGTATCTTCGTAATGCTTGCGTTATGCGGCGCGTTTGCCTCGTTCGGCCAGACGTTGTTTTATCAGGTGCTTACGATTTCGGTTGCGAATACCGTCGAATATAACGAATACACAACGGGTCTCAGAGACGAAGGCGTAATATTTGCGTGCCGTCCCTTTACGACCAAACTCGGCAGTGCAATCTGTGTCGGTATTACTTCTGCCACGCTTATGATACTCGGCGTAAACAACGTAACGAAAAAGATTGCCGAACAGGAAAACCTCATGAATATGGGTATAACCGCAAGCGAGGAAATCAAACTTGCGAAAATCAACGAAATAATAGCGGGCGTAAGTCCGAGCGTTCCGCAATGGCTTATCGTTGCGATGACGGTGCTTCCGCAGCTGATACTTGCGGTAAGCTTTATCGTTTATTTTAAGAAATACAACATCAGCGAGGAGCGTTACGACGAAATCTGCGCCGAAATAGCAAAGCGTAAACTTGCGGCGGAAGTCGTGGAAGAAAGTCTTACGGACGGTTCCGCGGACGTTGCGGAGCTCAACGCCGACGTTTCTTCCTCAGACGCGGTAACGCTTGCGGACGAGTTGGAAAAAGAAGTTGCTTCCGACGAGGGAAAGGCCTGAAACGGCCGTACAAACGTATAAATATGATTATCGCGGTTATTCTGGGAAACAGAATGAATAACGACGGCACGTTGTCCGACCTTGCAAAAAAAAGACTGGACCTTGCCGAAAAGTTATATAAAGAAATCTCGCTCGATAGAATAATTCTTTCGGGCGGGCTTGCAAATCCGAAAGCGGGTATTGCCGAGGCGAAAGCGATGTACGAGGAACTTATGAGACGCGGAAATATCCCCGCGGAGTCGATAATCCTCGAAGACAAGTCGCTTACGACGGGGGAAAACGCGAAGTTTTCCGTGCCGATTGCGTTGAAATTCTCCCCGGAAAAAATTATTGTATCCACAACGAGGGAGCACGCAAAACGTCCGTACCTCAATCCTCTCAGGCTTTTCAGGAGAGAAGTGAAGAGAAACGGTTCGGGCGTACCCGTAGAAATTTATACTAACGGAAAGGAATAATATTTTATCGTCTGAAGGACGAAGGAGTTTTATATATGGCGGATTCTAGATGCGACGTCCTCATTATCGGAGCGGGGCCGTCGGGTATTTTCACGGCTCTCGAACTTATCAGAGAGAACAGCAACAAGACGATAACCATCGTCGAGCAGGGCAAAAACATCGACAGACGTTCGTGTCCCAAAAACAAAACGGGAAAATGCGTCAACTGTAAACCTTATTGCAATATCACGACGGGTTTTTCGGGCGCGGGCGCGTTTTCCGACGGTAAACTTTCGTTGTCGCCCGAGGTCGGCGGCGATTTGCCCGAACTTATCGGTTACGATAAAGTACAGGAACTTATCGATTACACCGACGGAATATATCTCGATTTCGGCGCGGATAAAAAAATCGAGGGAGCGGACAGCGAAGACGAAAAAGTCAAGGAAATTCGTCGTCGCGCCATTTCCGCGGGATTGAAACTCGTGGACTGCCCCATTCGCCACCTCGGCACCGAAAAAGCGCACGAGGTATATTCGCGCATCGAAAAATACCTTTCGGATAACGGCGTGAATCTTCTGTTCGATACGTCTGCGGGCGACCTTATTATCGAAGACGGCGTTTGCCGCGGCGCGAATTTCATAAACAACAAAACCGGGGAAGAGTTTGTCATAACGGCCGAAAAGACCGTTGTGGCGGTCGGACGCGTCGGCGCGGACTGGCTGGACGATTTGTGCAGAAGATACGGCATTAAAAGAAGAGCGGGCGTCGTCGATATAGGCGTCAGGGTCGAGTGCCGAAACGAGGTTATGGAGGAAGTCAACGACGTTTTGTACGAAAGCAAACTCATCGGTTACGTTCCCCCTTATAACGACAAAGTGCGCACGTTCTGTCAGAATCCCGGCGGATTTGTGGCGCAGGAAAATTACGAGGGCGGCCTCGCGGTTGTAAACGGACACAGTTTCAAGGATAAGAAATCCAAAAACACCAACGTCGCGATTTTATCGTCGCACCATTTCCGCGTACCTTTCGACAGGCCCATCGAGTATGCGAGAAAGGTCGGCGAACTGACGAATATGTTGGGCAACGGGCAGATTCTCGTTCAGCGTTTCGGCGACATTCTGGAGGGAAAACGCACCTGGGAAAAAGAACTGATGCGCAGTAACGTCCGTCCCACCCTTCCCGACGCGGTTGCCGGCGATATCACGGCCGGAATGCCTTACAGACCCATGTCGAACATCATAGGATTTATCAAAGCCGTCGACAAAGTCGTTCCGGGTTTTGCGGGAAAGGAAACGCTTTTATACAGCCCCGAAATAAAGTTTTACAGCAACAAGGTGGAAATCGACGAGAATTTCCAAACGAGCGTGAAGAATCTTTATACCCTCGGCGACGGCTCGGGCTGGACGAGAGGTCTTATGCAGGCGTCGCTTATGGGCGTGCTTACGGCAAGAAATATGTTCAGATAAACCACTTTTGATACAATTAAAACGCGCCCCGTAAGGGACGCGTTATTTTTATGTCCGTTAAAATTTTTCGGGAGACGAATTCTTATAAGTGCAAAACGTCAATTCGTATCCGCCGTCGCATACGACGTCGCTTTCGTCAATTAGATTCCAGTTGTCAAGCGTGTCGAGATTTTCGAAAAATACCTGAGCCTGTCCGTCTGCGCGTACTTTCGTAATATAAGCGGTATCGCAATAGGGCAGCATGGTTTTGTAAAACATGGCGCCGCCGATAATAAACACGTCGTCCGTGTCGAAGCGCGACAGCGTTTCAAAAAGTTCCTTAAGACTTTTTACCACTATGCAGTCGTCGCGCGTATCGCCGTCCGGCCACAAAACGACGTTCGTGCGGTTTTTAAGAGGTTTTCCGCCGGGGAAACTTTTTAAAGTATTGCTTCCCATAACAACGATTTTCCCCGTCGTTTTTTCTCTGAAATAGCGCATGTCTTCGGGCAGATGAAAAAGCAGGTCGTTGTTTTTTCCTATTCCCCATTTCTCGTCTACGGCAACTATCGTCTTCATCAGATTGCCACCTCGATTTTTTTGTCAAGATTATTGTATTGATAGTTTTCCAGTTCGAAATCGTCAACCGTGAAATCGTAAAAGTTCTTAATATCGGGGTTTATCTTGAATTTCGGTGCGTCAAACTGCGGATTTTGTATTATTTCCTTAACGATTGGAACGTGTCGGTCATAAATGTGAGCGTCTGCTATGACGTGTACGAGCTCGCCTGCGCGAAGTCCCGATACCTGCGCGAACATATGCAATAAAACCGCATATTGCACCACGTTCCAGTTGTTTGCCGTAAGAGTGTCCTGACTGCGCTGATTGAGAATCCCGTTCAGCGTATCGCCCGATACGTTGAATGTCATACTGTATGCGCAAGGGTACAGATTCATTTCGTGCAAATCGTCGAAATTATATATGTTGGTTAAAATTCTGCGGCTTTGCGGATTGTGTTTCAGGTCGTACAACACGCGGTCGACCTGATCGAATTCGCCTTCTTTATAAACCGATTTTTTGGCAAGCTGATAGCCGTATGCTTTTCCGATGCTTCCGTTCTCGTCCGCCCAGCTGTCCCATATTCTGCTTTTCAGGTCGCGGACGTTATTGGACTTTTTCTGCCATATCCAGAGAATCTCGTCGATTGCCGATTTGAAATACGTCTTCCGCAACGTGAGAATGGGAAATTCTTTTTGCAGGTCGTAACGGTTGACGATGCAGAATTTTTTTACGGTATGCGCGGGCGTACCGTCGGCCCAGTGGGGGCGCACTTCTTTATCGGTGTCCCACACGCCGTTTGTCAGAATATCGTTTACGTTTTCAATAAAAACCTTATCGGCATAACTCATATAAGCACCTCGTCGTTTGTATGATTATAGCATAAGGATTTTTTAAAATCAACGAGAACATCCTTTAAAATTCAACCGTTTTACACATATTTTCGAAATATTCGATTATTCGTTTGACATGGCTTTTATTTACTTGTTATGATATTTTTATTAGGTGACACAAGGAGAAATTATGAAAAAACTTTCTGCAAGAGACAGGAAACTTTGTTTCGGCATCGGCGTTTCGTGCCTGATAATGGTATTCGGTATACTTTTTCTCGTAAACGCTATGGGTGTCGCTTCGTTTTATCCGCATTATGCGGCAATCGTAAATCCGCTTGCAAAATATCTTGTGGTAATCGCAACTATGGCGACGGGAATTATGTTATTCTCTAACGTAGCGCTCCGTTTCGAGGACGATAAACTGAGAAAAAGACTTACGATATTTATTACCGCTTTTGCATTTATTCTTACAATCCCGCTTACTTACGTTCTGATTGCCATGCTTCCTTTCCATGCAAAGTATAATATGGCGGACGTCGAGGCGGCAATCGAAAGCGCGCGCCTTGCGCATCCCGAATATACTACCGCGCAGGTCAACGAGGCCGCGGGCAAAGCGCTCGGGCTTTCGGGTTTCGGCAATATCATGGGCGTACATACCATCTACGAAGGCTTCGAAATGTGGTTTAAAGACGGTGCGTTCATCTGGGTGGTGTTCGTATTTATGGCGATTCTCGGCGTCGTATTTCTGGTGGAACCGCTTGCCGCCGGCATCTGCGTCGTTAAAGGGAAAATACTTTTACTCTTTACGAAAGACGAAAACGGCAAATTCAGAATTTTCAGAGTCGCCGAGTTGCCCGTACTGAAAAAACGCCGCGAAAACGAGCTTTACGAACGTGCGGCATAAGTAATTTTTTAATATTTCCGACGCCCCTCGGGGGCGTCTTTTTTTTTGTTTTTTTCACCTTTTTTTTCAAGTTTAATTAGTATGAAGTGAAGGGGGCTGCGACGCGTCGCAGACACTGTCCGGGCGGGCGTTGACGTGCCTGTTCGGGCGCGCTTTTCGAAAAGGCTTGCCGCAATAAATAAAGTATCGGATTTGTAAGATAATAATCAGGTAATAAAAAATGGAAAGCATTGTCTATTTTGGCAAAAAATGGATTTAATAAATCAAAATACAACGGTTAAGTATCGTTTCGGGCAGATATTTAAATCCGTATTTTTGCTTTACGACATTACGGACAAGTGCGGGCGATACGCGGACAAGTCGCAACGAGAGATTAAGACGGGTTTAATGCATTGTGCGAATAGTGTCGAACAATGTCGAAATATTAATAATATTTACAAAACCTTTACACGGGTTTAATTGTCTTCGCGTATGGCGAAAGGATATAATCAAAATAGATAAATGCGCAAAGCGATTGCGCTAAAAGAAAAACGCGGAAAACCCCGCCAGCGTATGCAAAGGAGATTGTAGCAAAAGATTATGAAAACAATTGTAATTGGTGTAATCGGCGCTGATGTTCACGCCGTAGGCAACAAAATTATCGATTACGTTTTGAAAAGCCACGGTTATAACGTTGTTAACATCGGCGTTTTGTCATCACAGGAAGACTTTATCAACGCGGCTATCGAGACAAACGCCGATATGATACTCGTTTCCTCGTTATACGGTCAGGGAGAGATTGACTGCCGCGGTATGCGTGAAAAATGTATCGAAGCGGGTATCGGCGATATTCCTCTTCTCGTAGGCGGAAACATTGTAGTAGGCAAACAGAATTTCGACGAAGTACGCGAGCGTTTCTACAAGATGGGATTCAACAAGGTATACGCGCCCGGCACGCCTATCGAAGCAACGCTTCCCGACATTAAGGAGATATTGGGAGAATAACACTATGAGTCGCTATCTAATGATTGATTTCGGTTCCACTTTCACAAAGCTTACCGCTGTGGATACCGAGAAGGAAGATATCATAGCAACAGCAAGCCATTTTACCACGGTTGACACCGATATCAACATCGGTTACGAAAACGCGCTGAAAGACCTGTATGCAAAGATTGGCGGCGAAATCGAATTCGATAAAAAAATTGCATGTTCCTCCGCAGCCGGGGGATTGAAGATGTGCGCGATAGGTCTTGTGGACGAAATGACGTTGCAGGCCGCAAAGATGGTTTGTCTCAGCGCGGGGGCGAAAGTCGAGCTGTCTTTTTCACATCACCTTACCAACAAAAATATCGAAGAAATCATCAGAAAGAAAATCGATATCATAATTCTCACGGGAGGCACCGACGGCGGTAATACCGAATGCGTGCTTTTCAATCAGAGAAAACTTGCCGAAAGCGGCATAAAAATCCCCATTATTTATGCGGGCGACAAAGACTGTCAGGACGAAATCATCGCGATACGCGACGAGTACGGTATGAACGAATATATCTGCGATAACGTAATGCCTCGTCTCAACGCGCTCAATCTTACCAGCTCGCAGGAAAAAATAAGGGAAGTGTTCCTTAAAAACATCATCGAGGCAAAGGGCATCAAAAAAATCGAGAAAGAAATCGATAAAGTAATGTTGCCCACTCCCGAATCGGTATTGAGAGCCGCAGACCTTCTTTCGGAGGGTTATATGCACGAGAGAGGACTCGGCGAAATCGTACTTGTCGATATCGGCGGAGCCACAACGGATATGTATTCGATGTGTTCGGCCTCGGCAAAGCGAAGCGACGTAATCATTAAGGGACTTGAGGAACCTTATGCCAAACGTACGGTCGAGGGCGACCTCGGAATGCGGTATTCGGCGCTCGGCGTTCTCGAATCGCTTACCGAAGAGGAAATCAAAATGATAAATCTCGACGAAGGCGTCGACCTTAAAAAGGAACTCGAATACCGTCACGAGCACGTCGATACCATCCCGAATAACGAGCACGAAGTTCTTATCGACAGAATAATGGGCCGTATCTGCGTGGATAAAGCGATGAGCCGCCACGTCGGAAAAATGCAGGAACTCTATACTCCCATGGGAATGGTGTACAACCAGTACGGCAAGGATCTGAGTCAGGTTCGTTACGTAATCGGTACGGGCGGCGTTCTCGTCAAAAACGAGAATCCTTACGAGATTCTGAAAGCGGCGAAATATACGCCAAGAAAACCTATGGAGCTGCGCCCCGTCAATCCGCAGTTTATGCTGGACGCCGATTATATTCTCGCGGCAATGGGATTGCTCAGTGAATACGATCCGCTGCTCGCACTCAAAATAATGAAGAAACACATCAAACCCATCGACGTTCCCTCCGAGAAGGAACAGGTTAAAAGGGAAACGAAATTCGTTCCGATAACCGACGACCGTTGCGGATGCGGAGCGAGATAACAAAAAACTAAAAAACAAAGATTTTAATAAATCGATAAAAGTAAAGGTATAAGAAAATGATCAGAAACAAGAAGTTAACAGAAGAAGAATTTCTCGCCGAGCGCAAAGAAGTGCTTGCAAGCTGGAAAACGGGCAACGACCCTCAGCTGAATTTCGACGAGGCAATCAAGTATCTGCAATCCGTCCCCCCCGAGAAGAACTTTGCCGTTAAACTTGCAAAGGCGAAAGAGGAAGGATCCCGTACGTTGGTGCAACCGCGCGCGGGCGTTCCCGTAATCGAAAAGCACATCGAGCTTTTGCAATATCTCGAAAAAAGCGGCGCGGATTTCCTTCCTTCCACAATCGACAGCTATACCCGTCAGAATCGTTATAACGAAGCCGAAGAAGGAATTAAGGAAAGCGAAAAAGCCGGAAGGGCTTTGCTTAACGGATTCCCCGCCGTCAACCACGGCGTAACGGGATGTAAAAAAATTCTCGAGTCCGTCAACGTACCTCTTCAGGCCCGTCACGGAACGCCCGATTCGAGACTTCTTGCCGAGGTCGTCGCCGCGGCAGGTTGGACCTCTAACGAAGGCGGCGGAATTTCCTATAATATTCCTTACGCAAAAAGCGTTTCCGTCGAAGATTCTCTCAAATACTGGCAGTATTGCGACAGACTGGTAGGTTACTATGAAGAACACGGCATTCATATCAACCGCGAACCCTTCGGACCTCTTACCGGCACGCTCGTACCTCCTTCCATTTCCAACACGGTAGGCATTATCGAGGCGTTGCTCGCTGCCGAACAGGGTGTTAAAAACATTACCGTCGGTTACGGCATGGGCGGAAATATCGTTCAGGACGTCGCGGCAGTGCGCTCTTTACAGAAACAGACCGACGCATATCTCAAAAAATTCGGATATAACGACGTTACGGTTACCACTGTATTCCATCAGTGGATGGGCGGTTTCCCTCAGGACGAAGCGGAAGCGCTCGGACTTATTGCAATGAGTTCCACGTTCGCGGCATTGTCGGGTGCGACGAAGATGATAACCAAAACTCCTCACGAGTCCGTCGGCGTACCTACGAAAGAGGCAAACGGCATCGGTATCAAAGCTTCGAAAATCGTCGTCAAACTGCTTGCCGAACAGAAGTTCCCCGATTGCGAAGCCCTTCGTAACGAAATGGCTCAGATTGAAAAAGAAGTCGACTGTCTGATGGAAGCGACTCTCAATCTCGGCGACGGTGACCTTGCGGTGGGTACGGTAAAAGCCTTCGAACAGGGAATTATCGATATTCCTTTCGCGCCTTCGAAATTCAACGCGGGTCTTATTCTCCCCGCGCGTGACAACGACGGTTGCATCCGTATCCTCGAATTCGGTCATCTCGGATTCTCGGACGAAATCAAAGCCTTCCACAAGAAAAAAATCGAGGAGCGCGCCGCGGCGGAAAACCGCGAGGTTTCGTTCCAACTTACAATCGACGACATTTACGCCGTCAGCACGGGACATATCGTAGGACGTCCCTCTTATAAAGACTGATAATATTACACTAACGAGGTAATTTTAATTATGAAAATTGTTGACGTTATTTTAACAAAATCGTACACCGGTTTCTATTTCGACGACCAGAGAGCAATCAAAGCGGGCGCCGGACACGATGGTTTCATGTATGTGGGTAAACCCATTACCGAAGGCTTTACGAGCATTCGTCAGGCCGGTGAAGCCATTTCCATTCAACTTGTTCTCGAGGACGGCACTATAGGCTACGGCGATTGTGCGGCGGTTCAGTATTCCGGCGCGGGCGGACGCGACCCATTGTTCCTCGCAAGCGATTTTATTCCTTTCATAGAGAAAAATCTCGTGCCGCAACTCATCGGCGAAGACGTAAGCAAATTCCGTCCTCTTGCCGAGAAATACGACAGAATGCTTATTGACGGAAAGAGAATGCACACCGCTATCCGTTACGGTATAACCCAGGCTTTGCTCAATGCGACCGCTAACAGCAGACGTATCACTATGGCGGAAGTTATCCGCGACGAATACGACGTCGAAAAAAGCGAATACAAGCCCGTACCCGTTTTCGCACAGTCGGGCGACGACAGATACGACAACGCCGATAAGATGATTATGAAAGAAGCGGACGTTCTTCCTCACGCGCTTATCAATCACGTGGGAACGAAACTGGGCGAACACGGCGAAATTCTTATCAAATACATTGCCTGGCTCAGAGACCGTATTCTCAAATATCGCGTAAACAAAGATTACGACCCCATTTTCCACATCGACGTTTACGGCACTATCGGCCTTGCTTTCAACTATGACGTAGATAAGATGTTCGAATACCTGCTCGAATGCGAAAAGACCGCGGCTCCTTTCAGAATCCGCATCGAAGGTCCTATCGACACGGGCGACAGAGAGGGCACGATGAACTATGAGAAAATCCTTACCGAAAAACTCGATAAAGCAGGTTCCAAACTGCAAATCGTAGCGGACGAATGGTGCAATACTCTCGAGGACATCAAATATTTTGCCGATAATCACGCAGGACACGTTCTTCAGATTAAAACGCCCGACCTCGGCGGCGTAAACAACGTTGCGGAAGCAATTCTTTACTGCAACGAAAAGGGCGTCGGCAGTTACTGCGGAGGCACATGCAACGAAACAAATATTTCGGCGCAGACAACCACAAATATCGCTATCGCTTGCCGCGCGTTGCAATGCCTTGCAAAACCCGGCATGGGCGTCGACGAAGGTTTTATGATCGTCAAAAACGAGATGAACCGCGTCATAGCCGCCGCGAACAAGAGATACTTCGCGGCCAACAAATAATTTTTAAAAAGCAGGTTACCAGATGAAAAGAGGGATAGCCGGCTCGATGGAATCCAACGACGCTTTAATTACGGTTAAGGAGAGCGACAAACTCTCCGTAACCGTAAAAAGCATCGTTTACGATTTCTTTCACGAGCAGATTGAAAAAGTAATATACGATACGCTTGCGGAAAGGGGTATCGGCAACGTCGAGGTTATTTGCGAAGATAAAGGCGCACTCGATTATACGATTAAGGCACGTCTTCTGACGGCCCTTGACAGAATGGAAGGTTAAAATGAGAAGAAGTTTGCTGTTTATGCCCGGAAACAACCCGGCAATGCTGCAAAACTCCGACGTATTCGATTGCGACGCGGTCATTTACGACCTCGAGGACGCAGTCAGCGTGACGGAAAAAGACGCGGCCAGAACACTTGTGGCACAATTTCTTTCCGCTATGAAAAAACAGCCGCCGATGGAAATCGTCGTGCGGATAAACGGGCTGGATACCGAGTATTGGGAAAAGGACCTCGAAGCGGTGGTATCCGACAAAATCGATTCGATAATGTTGCCCAAAGCCCAGGTACGTTATCTTAAACAACTCGACGAAGCGCTGTCCGAAATCGAAAGGAAGAAGGGAATGAAAAAACACGTTGCCGTACTTCCCATTATCGAACTTGCAGCGTCGGTTATGGAAATTGACGATATAGTCAAAGCGCCTCGCGTAAACGGCGTTTTACTGGGTGCCGAAGACCTTTCGAGCGACCTCGAAGTCGCGAGAACCAAAAAAGGAAACGAAATTCTGTATCCGCGAATGAAACTGGCATATGCCTGCGCGGCGTACAAAATCGACTCCATAGACACGCCTTTTACCGACACGAACGATAACGAAGGCCTTGCGGATGACTGTGCGTTTGCGGCTAATCTCGGATTTACGTCGAAAGCGGCCATACACCCCAATCAGGTGCCCGTTATCAACAGCGTATTCGTGCCTACGGCAAAGAATATCGAGTGGGCGCTCAGAGTGGAAGAGGCAACGCGCATTAACGCCGAAAAAGGTCTGGGCGTGTTCAGCCTTGACGGCAAGATGGTCGATAAGCCCGTTATGGAACGCGCGCGCAAAATACTTGTAAAAGCGCGTAAATATAATCTTATTCAGGAGGATAAGCAATGAAAAACGCACTTAATCGTTACGTTCCGGAAGGTTATGTGCCGTTTGAGTCAGCATCTGCCTATAAGAATAAGGAACGCAAATTGATTGCTCCGAAGAAAACTTCCGAAGGATACGAAACTCTCGGAAGTATCTCCGATATGTTTGATAGATTGCAGATAAAGGACGGAATGACGTTATCTTTCCATCATCATCTGCGCAACGGCGATTTCGTTCTGAATATGGTCTGCGAGGAAATAAAACGTCGCGGACTTAAGAATATGAAACTCGCTCCGAGTTCGGTATTTCCCGGAAACGCAATTCTTGCCGAACTCATCGAAAACGAAAACGTAACCAAACTCTATACCGATTACGTGAACGGCCCGGTAGCCGACGCTATATGCGCGGGTAAACTTAAAGAATTGTGCGAAATGCACACTCACGGCGGCAGACCCATGGCAATCGAATCGGGAGCTTTGCATATCGACGTGGCCGTTCTCGGCGTACCCGCCGTCGATAAAAAGGGCAACGGCAGCGGCTTTTCGGGACAAAGCGCGTGCGGAAGTCTCGGATATGCTGTAAGCGACCTGACGTATGCCGATAAAGTAGTGTTCGTAACCGACAATATCGTGGACAGAATAGACAATCCGCAACTTGACGGAAAATACGTCGACTACGTTCTGAAAGTGCCCGCAATAGGCGACCCTTCGGGAATCGTGTCGGGCACGACCAAAATCACGAAAGACCCTGTGGGCCTCAAAATAGCAAGAAACGCCGCTCAGCTCCTTGACGAAATCGGCTTGATTAAGGACGGAATGTCGATGCAGACGGGCGCCGGCGGCACGAGTCTTGCCGTTGCGTATTACGTAAGAAACCGTATGCTCGAAAAGGGCGTTAAAGGAAGTTTTGCTTCGGGAGGAATAACGGGATACTTTACCGATATGCTCGAAGAAGGCCTGCTTGACGAATTGTACGACGTTCAGTGCTTCGACCTTAAAGCGGTGCAATCCATCGGCAGAAACGCTGCCCATCACGCTATGAGCGGTTCGAAATACGCAAATCCTTTCGACGATAACGTCGTCGACAAACTGGACTTCGTAATACTCGGCGCGACGGAAATCGACCTCGATTTCAACGTGAACGTTACAACCGATTCCCACGGAAAGATTATGGGCGGTTCGGGCGGACACAGCGATACGGCGCACGGCGCGAAGGTTACCGTCATTACGACAAACCTCGTAAAATCCCGTATGCCGATAATAAAAGAGCACGTTACCACGGTGACGACTCCCGGCGAAGACGTCGACGTCCTCGTAACCGAAAGAGGAATCGCGATAAATCCCCGCCGCACGGATTTGCTCGAAAAACTCAGAAACAGCCGTCTGCCCATATGCACGATTGAAGAATTGCTCGAAACGGCATACGGAATTACCGGGCGTCCCGAAAAACCCGCCGTTACAGACGTACCCGTCGGCGTTGTGGTTTACAGAGACGGCACCGTTATAGACACGATTTACAAAACGAAATAAACCGGAGGTATTAAGTGGTTATCAAAGACGCCGTTCTTGAATCGGAAAAAACAAGAATAAAGGAATTTCTTGCGTCGGCCGGTCTCGAATACGAACAGAATATCGACAGAACCATTTATATCGAGGACGAAGGCGATATCGTCGGCACGGCTTCGACGGCAGGATATATCATAAAATGCGTTGCCGTGCTGCCCGATTACCGCGGAGAAAACCTTGCGGGAATGCTCGTCGGGGAAATTCTGAAACGTCTAAACGACGACGGAATTTATTATTATCAGGTATTCACGAAACCCGAATACCGCGCGGTTTTTCAGAGTTTCGGTTTTACGGAAATACTCGATACCGACAAAGTATCCGTACTCGAGGGCGGCGACGGCAATATAAACGCTTCTCTCGACAAGATAAAAAAACAGGTTTATTTCAATCTCGGGATAAATCTCGAAAATACGGGCGCAGACATTGCGTGCATAGTGCTTAACGGAGACCCGTTTACCGAAGGTCATCTGAGACTTGCGGAATACGCATTGAACAAACACAGGTATCTTATCGTGTTCGTGCTTGAAGAAGAAGGGTCCTATTTCAGTTTCAAGGAAAGATACGCGCTCGTATATCTGACGCTCAAACCTTACGAGAACGTTCTGGTTCTGCCGTCGACGAAATATATCGTGTCCCGCGCGACTTTCCCGGGATATTTCCTGAAGTCCGTCGACGAAACCACCGAGCAGTACGCCGAATACGACGCTACCGTATTCAAAAAATACTTTATGCCCAACCTCAGCATAAAGAAAAGATACGTCGGAAGCGAAACTTCCGATTATATGAAGATTTACAACGAAAAGCTTAAAGACGTCCTCGGCGACAAAGTCGAAGAAGTCGAACGTTTTACCGAAAAAGGTAACGTAATATCCGCTAAAACGGTAAGAGAATTGATTAAAGAGGGCAACGTGGACGCCGCAGCGGAATATATACCCGAATCTACGAGACAACTGTTCCGCGCCCTCGTGGAAACGCATCATGAGTAACGCGGGAGAAATTCTTGCGGCACGCGAAAGACGCCGCAATATAGTAACCGGAATATCTATGAAAGACGGCGCAGTTACCGTCCGGGCGAATATTCCGGGGCCCGATAAGGGAATAGCCGAAAGCTATCTTATCGTAAGACATTTCGCGTCGATAATGGCAGACATTATAGCGGCAAAACCCGTTTTGCTTGACGGCGCGGACGGTCCCGCGGTGATATTCGACAGCGAACCCGAAGGCATTAAACGTATTGCGGTTGAACTTGAAGAAAAACACGAAATCGGCAGATTCGTCGATATTGACGTTTTCGGAAAGAATTGCGACAAAAGCGTATCGAGAGGATATATGCGCAAGTGTTATATCTGCGGACAGCCCGCATTCGTATGCAGTCGCAACAAGACGCATCCGACGGAACGGTTACTTACCGTACTGAGAAGTTACACCCGCTCGTACTTCTCGAAAAAAGTCGCTCAATGCGTCAAAGAAGGTCTGATGGACGAACTGAACCTCGAAAACAAATTCGGTTTGGTAACCCCTACGTCGCGCGGCTCGCACAAAGACCTCAATTACGACGTGATGCAATACGCTCAAAGCGCGATTATACCTTATCTTACCGAGATGTTCTTTATAGGTCTGGACGCAAACGAGCCCGGACAGATAATGGAAAGGATACGGAAAAAAGGAATAAGCGCCGAAAAAGCGATGTATGCCGCTACGAACGGAGCGAACGCCTATAAAGGTTTTATATTCGTCGGAGGCGTTCTGCTTTCTGCGGCGGGATATACGCTCGGAAGGGCGTCGGGAAACGTGTTTGCAAACGTTGAAAAAATATGCGCCGATATTTTGGGAGATTTCGAAAAATATCCCGATTCTTTCGGAGCGCAGGCATATAAGACGATGGGAGTTACCGGCGTACGAGGCCACGCGATAGCGGGATTCCCCGTCGTCGAGAAGGCTATGAAAATGATTGAAGACGACGAGTCGTCTAAAAACCTTCTCAAAACGCTGGCATACGTGGTCGGAGAAATCGACGATACCGTTCTTCTTAAAAGAAGCGGAGACGTCGAAACGTACCGTCGTTATAAGGAATTGATATCCACGGTAAGCACCGACGACGACAAGGCCGTGTCCGCGCTTACGGACGACTGCGTGGCCCACAACATAAGTATAGGAGGAAGCGCAGACGTGCTTGCCGCCGCAATAATGATGAAAAAGTTATCGAAATTGTTTTATTGCGATTTCAGTTAACGATAAAAATCTGTAAAGGAGAGAAGATTTATGAAAAACAGAAAAAAACTGCTTGCAGTATCGGTATTGCTTGTTTTCGTTTTCACGATGATTTTTGCGGTTGCCTGCAAAAAGGTCGATGACGGCAAAAACAACGGCAACGTCGCCGACAGATACGACGACGAAAGCGTGTATACCGATCTGAGCGTCCGCGAATCGACGGGTACTCACGGCGCGGTAGCTTCCGCTAACGCATACGCAAGTAAAGCGGGTTACGACATTCTCAAAGCGGGCGGAAACGCCTTCGACGCGGCCGTTGCCGTGGCTTTCGCAATCGGCGTAACCGAGCCTTATGCGTCGGGTATCGGCGGAGGTGGCGTTATGACCGCTTACGACGCGAAGACCCAACAGTATCATTATTATAATTTCCGCGAATTCCTCTCTGCGGCAAGCACTCTCGAAGCTTTCCAGAAAGCAGGCCTTTCTTCCATTCCCACCACCGGTATTTATTCGGTCGGCGTTCCTACTGAAGTTGCGGGTCTGTGCGCGATAGTCGAAGATTTCGGAACGAAAACGCTTGCCGAAGTAATAGCTCCCGCTATCAAACTCGCTGCCGAAGGATTTACCATCAAGGAAGGTCTTGCAAACGAAATTTCCAACGGTTACGACAACTTCCAGATGTACGGAAGCGACGAGGCTTTCAATATTTACTCGGATGAGGACGGAATCGAGGCTCTGAAAACCGGCGACACTCTGATTCAGTCAAACTATGCCGAAGTTCTTAAATCCATTGCCGAGAACGGCGCGGCCGGTTTCTACACCGGATGGGTTGCTGACGCTATCGTTGCCGCTTCCGACGCAAATAACGGTTTTATCACGCACGACGACCTTATTTACGCAATGAACAACTATCCCAAGAAGGAACAGCCCCTGCACACCAACGTGTTCGGTTATGACATTTACACTTCCAATACTCCTTCTTCGGGCGGCGTAATACTTATCGAGGCGCTTAACGCAATCGAATATTACTGCAGGAAAAACAACACGACATTGCAACAAATCGGCTACAACAGCGCCGAATATCTGCACGTTATCAACACCGCGATGCAGCTCGGTTTTGCCGACAAACGCAAATACGTCGCCGACAACGACGTAAGCCCTGTTACCGGCACGCAATTCGTTAACGTACCTCTCGAAGGTCTTGCAAGCAAAGAATACGCACAACAGCGTTGGGACGCAATTTATAAAGAAAACGACGTGTTTATCGCAACCAGCGGTTACGACTGGGGCGGAGCTTCCCGCAGCGATAACTACAGCGGCCGTTACGCCGACGACCTGAGCCCGTTCACGTTCCAGACCACGGGCGGCGCTACTTCCGCCGAAGCGGTGGACGTAGACGACAGCGGCACGACTTCCTTCTCCGTTGCGGACAGCGAAGGCAACATCGTAAGTTTCACTCAGACACTCAATCACTTCTGGGGTTCCTACATTATGCCCGAGAACTGCGGCTTTATGCTTAACGACCAGTGCACGAGCTTTACCATCAAGACGCCCGCACAGAGCGTTCACTACGTTGCTCCTTACAAACAGCCCGTATCGCACATTATGCCTACCATTATTCTTAAAGACGGCAAACCTTTCGCAACTCTCGGCTCGCCGGGCAGTATGAGAATTCCCGCGGCGGTTCTTCAGGTTGCTCTCAATATGATGGAATTCGGTATGGATATTCAGTCGGCAATCAATGCGGACAGAACTTACAACTATGCGGTATCGACGGCCGACAGCAACTCGATGTCGGGCGGAGCCACTTATCTCACGCATAAACTGATGTATCTCGAAACGTCGCAACTCGACGCCGCCACCGTCGATGCGTTGAAGGCAAAGAATTACTATATCGTCGAATACAAAAAGACGAATCTGTATTTCGGCGGCGTACAGGGCATTAAGTTCAATTACGACAACAACGGTAATTTCACAAGCATAACCGGCGGTGCCGACCCGCGCCGTGACGGTAAAGCGCTGGCTTACTAAAATAACCCTATCGGTTATCACTATTGATTTACACGGCGGTCGGAGCGCCTTTCTGGGCGCTCCGGCGAAAGCCGTTAAACGAATACACGAAATCGCCTCGAGGCGACGTAGAAACCGAAAACCGAAAATAATTTTGTTACACATATATCCGTTTCGTGCGTTCTGCGGCTTGTCGCAAACGGACAGCCGTGCATACGGACGGGCGAACGGGAAAGACAAACGCCGTCCGGCGATAAATCGCCCGACCGGCATAACGATCAGTTACTCAGGAGGAACAGATGTTTTTACAGATTGAACTTTTATACTTTGTACTGATGATAGCGACGTTCATAGCGTTGGTTCTCGCGGCCAAAATGCCGTCGGGACTCAGCCTTATGATTTCCGCAATCGTCGGTGCTGTATTCTCCGCGATAATATCCAAGACTCCCTTCGAACTCAGATACTTTGTCGAAGGCGCTTTCGGATATTTCGATACGATTCTGGTTATTACGGCGGCCATGATATTTATGGGGGCCATGCAGGCGAGCGGCGCGCTTGAATACATAAGCGCATTGCTCGTAAGGACGTTCAGACGCGTACCGGCATTGTTGCTTATATCTTTTATGATAATAATAATGTTCCCCGCTATGGTTACCGGCTCTTCGCTGGCCTCCGCCATTTCCGCGGGTGCCCTCGTCGCGCCGATAATGATTAAGTGGGGCATCCCCAAATCCAAGACAGGCGCAATCGTAGCGCTCGGTTCCGTACTCGGAATGGTGGCGCCTCCCGTCAACGTACCCGCAATGGTTATCTGTGACGTCGTTGATATTCCATATACGGGATTTACTCTCCCGCTTCTGTTGCTTGCATTCCCGCTTGCGATCGTAGGAGTTCTTCTTATAGGAAGAAAATACGTCAAACCCTTATCGAAAGAAGAGGTCGATTGCGTTGTCGATACGTCCGTTCTCAAAGAACTCAACTGGACGGTCTGCATTCCCGTAATCGTGCTTATCGCTTTGATTATCTGCGAGATTATATGGCCGAAAATTTTCGGAAGTCTCGCGATGCCCGCTATGTTCCTTATCGCAACTATAATCAGTTTCTTCGTCGGAAGAAAACTTCCGTTCTGGGTAAGCCCCAAAAAGCGTAAAGCAAAAGCCGAAGAAGAGGGGATTACCGTCGATGAATACAAAGAAAGAATCGATAAGAACGAAAAACCCGACAGCGTCGTCGGAGTGTTCAGCCAGGGCGTACACAAATCGTTTTCGGCAATGGGACTTCTGATGGGCGTAGGCATGTTTATGGAAGTAATCGCATCAAACGGCGTGCGCGGATTCTTCGTTATCAACGCCATAAGCCTTCCCAACGCATGGAAATACGTCGGAATGGCGCTGACTCTGCCCATATTCGGCGGTGTATCGGCATTCGGCTCCGCGTCCATTCTCGGCGGTCCGTTCGTAATGGCTCTTAACGGAATTGCGGACAATATTATCGTTACGGCAGGTCTGTCGTTGCTTGCCGCCGTCGGCGAATTTTTGCCGCCTACGGCAATGTCCGCCTCGTTCGCGGCAAATATCGTCGGCGAAAAGAAATGGAGTAAAATTACCAAAGCCGCTTTACCCGCTCTTCTCGTAATGTACGTTTACGGCATAATTTTCGTGCTCGCTTTCGGAAAGGCGGTGCAGATGAAATCGATGGGCGCGAATACCACGCTTTATCTGTTCCTCATTATGATTGCGATAGCAATTCTGTTTGCGGTAATATGGGAAGTTCTCGTTCGTAAGGTGCGTTTCTTCAGCAAATGCGCATATCAGGTAGGCACCGAAAGCACGCCTTTCGGAGTCGAAGGCGAAAACGCCGCATCGGAAAACGTAGAGGAAGCGGTTGAACGGATAGCCGACGAAAGTCCTCTTGCGGTAACCGACGAAAAAACGGACGAAAACGCCGATACCCCCGCTCCTGCCGTGAGCGAAGAAGAGGTAAGCCCCGACGACGAGGGCGCAGACAATAACGATAATACCGATAAGGAGGATAAATAAATGCAAGTTTATTACACAATATTGCAGGTAGTATATATTGCCTTTGCCGTGGTTATAGCCGCGCTTATCGGTTGGAACGTATTCAAGTCCAAAAAAATTACGGATAAAGTAATCGGCGCAATCGCTCTGATAATGTTTATCCTTCGCATTCTGTTGATTAAGTAGAGGGGAGGCGGAGTATATGAAAAAAATACGCGAAAAGAAAGTACGTGAAAAGAAAGTGCGCGAAAAGAAAGAACGCGTGAAAAAAATCAACTTGCCCAAACTCGATCTGAATAACAAACGCAACAACATAATCGTAACGAGCGTTATAGGCGTGCTTGCGCTGGTCGTAACCATCGTAACGGGCGTACAGTTTACGAAATTCCGCAATTTCAACGCAGAGTTTTACACCGGAAACGTAGACGAGATTCAGTCTTACAGCAAGTATTCGAAATATCTTGCCGGCACTTCGGGCGACGCTCCCATCTATATCCTTTACGGCGATAACAACACAGTGGCGGTAGTAAGAGCTTCCGACGCCGACAAATACGATACCATCGATAAAGTGCTCGAAGCCGACGCACGCGTCGTCAAAGGCGGCGTCGTAAATATCGACAAAGAAGAACTCGATATTTCCGCAATCGCGAAAGCCGACGCCGCAACCGCGATAGACGAGGTTAAAAACGGAACTTCGGATATCGCCATAGTAACATACGCCGACTACAGGGCGGTAAGAGATACCTATACCGACCTTACCGTTGCGAAGGCCGAAATCGAAGCGGTGCCGAGCATACTCGTTATGGGAGGAACCCACCCCAACGAACCCTCCGGACAACTTGCCGCGACGATGTTCCTCGAAAACGCAAAAGTCAAACGCGGCGTTCTGTACGTAGTTAACGAAGTGAATCGCAGCGCGTATACCCATTCGCAACCGCAGGAAGCGACGTCCTGGTATTACGAGCTTCAGACTGCGAGCGGTCAGACCCGTACGTTCAAATACGGCTCCCGCGCGACGAATACGGTTGACCAGTGGCCTACGCCCGACGTCTACACTCATTCTTCGGGACAACAGCTGTCGTCAAGCGAGGTACGCAATATCAACCGTTCGTATCCCGGCGACGAGAAGGGCACTTACACCGAAAAACTGTCCTACGCCATAACCCAACTCGTTTTGCAAAACGATATTACCATGGTCGTCGACTTGCACGAGGCGTCGCCCGAGTACATCACCATTAACGCAATCGTTGCGCACGACGACGCACTCGAACTTGCATCGGACGCAAAAATGTGGACGCTTGACGACGTAATGAATATCGGCGTTGAAGTTTCTCCCGCAACGTTGCACGGACTTACTCACCGCGACCTCGGAGACTACACCTATGCGTACGTATTTCTTGCCGAAACGTCAAATGCGTCGCAGGGAAAACTTCGCGGAAAATTCTCGCCCGACCTTATCACTTATAAGGAAAAGGATAAATTCTACGAATATGCAAAAGAATACGACGAGAAACACGGCACTAAACTTCTGTACGCTCCCGCCGCCGATATCGACGAAAGGGTGGCAAGACACACTTTTACCGTCTCGGCGCTGATTAAATCATTTAACGATATGGGTTGCGTATCCCGTACGGTAAACGTAGGAAAGATAGGCGAGCGCGAAGGAAGATATCTCGGGAAACTCGAAATCGAAATGGTTCCCGGATACGAAGACATAATGGATAACGGGGTCGGCTATTATCTGCACGATCTTGATTAATAAAAGTAAATAAAAAAATGGAGGTATTTATGAAAAAAGTAATTACTATCATCGTTTCCGTATTGATGATTATGACGCTTGCCGTTTCTTTTGCAGCATGCAACAAAGACACCGGCAACGGCGGCAATAACGGCGGAAACACGGACGTAACGCCCAGTGCTCTCGACAAAACCGTCAGCGAAGCCGAACTTCAGAACATCGTAGGCGACGGCAAACTTTACGCAACGACCATCGGTCAGGCAGACCTTGCCGTTGTCAACAACCTTATCGTAAAAGCGGGCGTTGCCGCGGCAGATTACACCAGCAACAATATGCTTACCGCAGACCAGGTTGAAGACGGCTCCACGGTATTTATCGTAGTCGGCGCTTCGGGCAAAGGTCTCGGCGGAGCAGGAACGGACGCTGCGGCCGAACTCGTAAGAGCTAACGCCTTCCAGGCGAAAGCCGACAAAATCAACATCGTTTGCGTACACGTAGGCGGCTCCAACCGTCGCGGCGATACCAGCGACCCCACAATCAGAGTTATCGCAGGTTGCTCCAAAGTTATACTCGTAGTTGAAGAAGGTAACAGCGACGATCTCTTCACCGGCATCGCAAACGACAACAGCATTCCTCTTTACGAGTACAGCAAATCGGCAAAGATGCTTGATTCCTTTAAATATTTGCTTGGCAAATAACAGGTAACTTATGAAGAAAAAATCGACTTATCTTTTAATAATAAGTTTGGTTTTTATCATCGGATTGACGTCGGTTCTGACGGCGTGCGGGGCGAACGGTGGGAATGACGCCGACGCTTCGAAGCCGTCAAATCCGACAGGCGACGATAATCGGGAACCGTTAACGGTAGAGCATATCACGACGAAGATGCTTGCCGGCACGCGCGACGAAACCGAAGTGCACCGCTTCGTGACTAACAGAGAAGGACCCAGAATCGTAATAGTAGGCGGTACTCACGGCGACGAGAAAGCGGGTTGGAGCGCGGCGTTGAAACTTGTGAAAATTCTCGATTCCGAAGAGAAGAGGCGAGACGATATGTGCGGCGAAATTCTGATAATTCCGCAGGTCAATATCAACGCCGACAAAGCGGGAAAAAGATATTTGTCAACCGTCGACGGAGTCGCCTATTCCGACTTTAACCGTTCTTTCCCCAACGGACGCGAAAGCGGTGCGGCCGCCGCGACAATCAAAATTTCGGACGCCGTGATAGAAATTATCGAAACGTTCGAACCCGATTACGTGGTAGACCTGCACGAATCCCGCAAGAGCTGGGAAGACGGATATCTCGGAAACAGCGTAATCTCCGATAACGAACCTTTCTTCATTGAAGATATGCTGATAAATTACAATGATAACTACATTGAAGAAGGCGAACCGGATTTTATCAATCAACCCGCCGTGAAAAACGGAAGCTTCAGCAAGTATTTTTCGGCGAGATATCCCGATAAAGTAGTGTTTACTATCGAGACGAACAGAGAATACGCGGGAGGGACGGACACTATCGCCCTCAGCGTACGAGTAAGGCAACAGCTGAATATTCTCAATTCCATGTTCGATTTCGCGTGGCATCCGGAAAGAATCGAAGCATAAAACACTCCCGCAATCATTTTACGGTTGCGGGGCGTTTTGCTGTTTCCGGATTTGAAAATCAAAAAGCAAATGTTTCACTCGCAAAACGATTGAAATAAAATAAATTATAGGAGGAACGTTTATGAAGAAGAAAGTCTTATTATGTCTTGTCGTCATATTGGTACTTTCGTTTTCTCTTTCGTTGTTCGCAGCCTGCAAAAAGGATGAGAATCCTTCTGGCAACGACAACGGGGGAACCACCGCTCCGTCCATTGCCGAAATATTATCCGACGGTAAAACCGATACGGAATATACCGTTGAGGGCGTAGTATTCGGCAAGAAAAACGACGGATTTCTTATTTCCGACGGGGAGAACGCCATCTTTATCGAAAGCAACGAAAACGTTGCCGCAGGCGATAAAGTCAGCGTAAAAGGCACGCTTAAACTCAACACCGAGAAAGCGCCCGTCCTCGGAAACGCACAAGTAACGGTCAGCGCAAACGGCCAGACCGTTGTATCACCCGTTAAAGGATTACTCACCGACGTAACGAAACTTGCGGCAACCCGCAAAAATTTCTATAAATACGTCGAAGCCACCGGTTTCGTAAGATTTAACGCCGAAACGAGCGTATATACTCTTGAATCGGGCAGCAGCAGAGTAATTATCGACACCAACGGCAGAGATGCCGATTTCGAAGAATTCGTTGACAAAAAAGTTACGTTGTCTTTCGTCAACACCGGTTTCACCACGTCCTGGAAGGTATTGTATCTCGGCGACGTTCAGAAATTCGAAGTAAATCTTGCCGAAGTTAAAGACGCTATTTTCGAAAGCGTCGGAAAACAACTTCCCGAAGAGGTTTACGTAGGAATCGAACTTCCCGTCAACTATGCGGACGAACCCGACGTAACCTTTACCTGGAGCGTAGTAACGGCTGACGCACCCATCACCATTGTCGACAACGAAGCAAACGTTTCCGAAGTTTCGGAAGACACGACCGTTACCATCAAACTTACGCTTACCGCTCCCGAATCGCAGACTGCCGAAAAGACCTTCGAGGTTTTGGTCAAGAAAGCTACTAACGTTGCCATTGCCGACATCGCGGCATACGAAGGCACCGACGTCATCGTATTTTCGGGCACCGTTTATGCAAAAGGATACAGCCAGACCAAAGACAGAACGGCTCTTATGGTCAGCGACGGAGCAAATCACTACACCGCAGTCGATATTGCCAAAACCGATTTCTTCAAATACACCGTAGGCGATAAAGTTAAAGTTGCGGGCACCAAAGCGGTTGTCGTTGACGTCAACACCGTATCGGCTGACAGCATTATCGTAACCGAAGCCGCTCCCGAAGATTTCACAATCGACTTCGAATCTCTCGATTATACCGAACTCAGAACCGACGACGCTACCACTTATACGGGTCTCGTCGACAACTATCTTGCAAACACCAACAAACTTTACAAGATAACCGCTCCCTTTATGGTATCCAGCGGTAATACGTCTTCCAACTTCATCCGTTTCGGTCATGACGTGAATGCCGGTAACGGTTATGAGTATAAGGTTGGCGAAGAAACGAAAAAACGTTATTTCGTGTTCTCGCGCAATACCATGGACGACACCGTATCCTGGCTGCAGAGCGAACTTGACGTTCCCAACCTTGCGGACAAAGCGGTAAAATACGAAGCTTATACCTTCTATGCGTTTGCGATGTTCTCGAGCGCCGAAACCTGGCAGTTCGTACTTCCCGGCGAATTCGCGGTTGCCACCGACAACGCCTTCCTTGCCAATAAGGAATTGACTAACAAGATGGACGCATACGATATCGTCGTAGCAAAAGAAGCGGGCAGCATCGATTTACCCAAGACTCTTAAATACGGCGGAGAAGTAACTTGGACGCAGGATAAGGACGTATTCGACCTCGATACGGGCGCATTTACCGCCGTAACGGCAAACACTGCGGTTACGCTTACCGCAACTTATACGGTAAAAGGCGCAACCGAGCCCACTATCAAGACTTTCCTTGTTACTCTGCTTCCTGACGAACCCAAGTCTGTTACCGTTTCCGAGGCTCTTGCAGATACTTCGGGCGGTTATTTGTATGTAGAAGGCGTTGTCGTCGGACTTATTCCCTCTCATACGGGCAGCGGTAGTTCGCTGGGCGTTTACGTTTCGGACGGCAACAAAGTCGCTCCCGTTGAATTTGGCGGAGAACTTGCAATTAACGGTAAATACTCAGCTGTAATCGGTGAAACTGAAGTAAAAGTCGGAACCGGCATCAAATTCTCAAAAATCAAAGTTAACGATAAAAAACTCGTTGCAAGCGACAAGACGACGTGCACTATCACCGGCAACGTAGACGTATCCGGCAACTGGTTGCACCCCGCCGAAGATTCTGTTACGACGATTAACAACGCAACCGAGATGGCGGAATACGTCGGCAAATTTAATGATTTCGGGACCAGCAGTCAAAGAGACTATTCTATCGTGAAAGTCGTGGCAACCGAAGAGAATCCCATTTATATCGGGGCAAGAAACGCCTACTTTATGATGTTTTCTTATCTCAGCGCCGATACGCTTACCAGTACCAGCAACGATGCGTTTGCATATATTGCGGGTGATAATTCCACAAAATCGTGGATAGGTTCTCATACGGGAGCCGCACGTTATACTATCGGCGAACAATGGTTGCTTGACAATACGCCTTATACAGCGTTAAACGGTGACGATTATAGCGGGAACTGGAAATATGAAGCGCTTAAAGACGCAGCAAACGGAGCAAGCACTTATAAATTCACAGGTTCGTTCTATATGATTTTCGAGTATATGGGCTCCGCAAAATATCCGTATGTTTACTGCGGAATTCTCGGCGCGTCCTTCAATCTCACGAGAGTAGTTGAAGAAGCAGCATAATCATTCAGAAAAACCGACTTTATCAGGCGGTTAAATCGTTCGCAATTGCGGGGCCGATTCGTCGGCTCCGCATAATTGCGAAATATATTGCAAAAAACAGAACGACTTATTATAATTAGAGGAAGAAAACATATATGCAAATTGAAAATTCGCAACCCATAGGAGTTTTCGATTCGGGAATAGGCGGACTTACCGTTCTCGAACAGTTGATTAAAATATTTCCGCACGAAAATTTTTATTACGTGGCCGACCAGGGATATTGTCCTTACGGGCCGAGACCTGCCGAATACGTATGCGAAAGAGTGGAAAAAATAACCCGTCATATGGTTAACGAGGGTGTAAAGGCGATAGTAATTGCCTGCAATACGGCGTCTTTGCGCATTGCGAGCGCCCGCGCCGTTACCGACATACCCGTTGTCAGCGTAATTCCCCCGACGTGTATGAGGGCGGTTGAAACCACGAAAAACAAAAAAGTCGCAGTCCTTGCGACGCAGGCGACGATAAACAGCGGCACTTATCAGAACATGCTTAAGGAAAACGGAGTAACCCCCGTACCCCTTGCATGCGGAGAATTCGTCGATTTTCTGGAAAACGACGACCTTGACAATCCTTACGCCTATAAACTCGTGGCGGACAAACTCGCCTCGATAAAAGATGAAGGCTTTGACACCCTGATACACGCCTGTACTCATTTCAGCCTGCTCGAACCGCAGATGAGGGCCGTCCTCGGCGATATAAATTACGTCAATTGCGGTACGCCTACCGGAGAATACCTGAAAAAGTATTTCGACGAAAATAATATGGCAACAAACGCAACCGATAAAGGTCGCGTAAGAATATTCACGACGGGAGAGGTTGACGGCGCTCTTCGTACGATGCGTTGGTTCAAAGCCGAACACGACCCCGTCGCCCACGTCGACATTAAATAATCAACAGGAGATATTATGCGTACAATCAATTTAAGCGACGTTACGTCAAAAGTAAAAGAGATGTTCATCGACGCTTGCGAGAATATTCCGCAAAACGTCCTTGAAACCATAGAAAACGCCTGTAAAGCCGAGGAATCGCCTCTCGGCAAAGACGTACTCGGCAAAATCGTAGAAAACGACTTGCTTGCAAGAAAGGAACATCTGCCCATATGTCAGGATACCGGAATTGCCGTGGTTATGCTTACGATAGGCTCGGAAGTTACTTTCAAAGGCGACATTTACGAGGCTGTGAACGAAGGAGTCCGTCAGGCTTATACCGAAGGATATCTTCGCAAATCGGTTGTCCGTCATCCCCTCGACAGGGTGAACACGCGCGACAATACGCCCGCTATCGTTCACGTTAAGCTTACCGAAGGCGACGTTTTCAGAATCGACGTCGCGCCGAAAGGCGGCGGAAGCGAAAATATGAGCGCTATCAGAATGCTCGTCCCCGCAGACGGGGAAGCCGGCATTAAAAAATTCATTCTCGATACCGTGCTTCACGCAAGCGGCAAACCCTGCCCGCCGATAATCCTCGGCATAGGCATCGGAGGCAACTTCGAAAAATCCGCTATGATGGCGAAAGAAGCGCTGTTCCGCGAAATAGACGACGAGTCGCCCGACCCAATTGCAAGACGCCTTGAAAAGGAAATCAGGGAAGAAGTCAACAAACTCGGCGTAGGTCCTATGGGCTTCGGCGGTACCGAAACCTGCCTTGCCGTAAAAGTTAACGTGGCCCCTTGCCATATCGCAAGCCTTCCCGTGGCCGTAAACATTCAATGCCACGCCGCAAGACACAAGTCCTGCAATCTTTAAGAGGTGATAATATGATTAAACTTACGGCACCCGTCGACCCCGAACAAATCAAAAAACTGCGCGCAGGCGATATCGTTTCCATCTCGGGAATTATTTATACCGCCCGCGACGCCGCTCATAAACGTCTTTGCGAATTGCTTGCCCGCGGCGAACAATTGCCCATCGACGTCAGAAACGGAATTATGTATTACGTCGGGCCTACCCCCGCTAAACCCGGCAGAGCTATCGGCTCCGCAGGCCCCACGTCAAGTTACCGTATGGACCCTTATACCGAACCTTTGCTTAAACAAGGACTTAAAGTCATGATAGGAAAAGGCTCGAGAAGCAACGAAGTAAAAAAACTTCTTTGCGAATACGGCGCGGTTTACCTTTCGGCAATCGGAGGGGCGGCGGCGTCTATATCCGAAACAATCAAAAAATGCGAAGTGGTTACTTACGAGGACCTCGGCGCGGAGGCGATACACCGCCTCGAAGTGCAGGATTTCTACGCGATAGTAACTTACGACAGCGAAGGAAACGATTTACTTGAACAGGGCGTCGAGAAGTACAGAAAAATTTAAGTCGATATTCGTTGCGGTCGCGTTGCTCGTTGCGCTTACGGCGTTTTGCGCCTGTAATCCGCAACAGCCCGCCGGCGACAACGGAAAACCTTCGGCTTATACCGTGAATACCGAATTTCCCGAGGAATTTTCGGGATTTCTGCACGGAAAAAAACTGTACGTAACCTCGCTCGGGCAATCGGGCGATATCAATAAAATTCAGCAATACCTTAACGGTGAGAACATAGACGCCGTATGCGGTAATTTCCTGCCCGCCGACGAAATCGAAGAGAATTCCGTTCTCTTTCTCGTCGTAGGTTGCAGTATAAAAGGAATGGCCGAAAACGGCGTTACTCCCGACTCTGAAATTTACCGCGCCGAACAATACGTGACAACTGCGCGGCAACGAAACGTTTCCGTTATCGCCTGGCATATAGGCGGTCCGTCCCGACGCGGTTACACTTCGGATACGCTTATCGAGTACGTATTCGGACAAGCCGACCTCGATTTGTTTACCGCAAGCGGTAACTTAATCAACGATACTCACGACCTGTCCGACTGGGCGGTAGAAAGCGAAAGGGCTTACTGCCAGCTTGCCGACCTGTCCGTTATTCCAGATATATTGAGAAATCTTGCGGGAGGCGACGATAATGATTAACGCAATGACCATTATTCTTATCGTGCTTTCCGTTTTGTATATCGCTTACGTCATCGCGGAATATTATTACAACGCCGCGAAACGCAAGAAAATTCTGAAAGTAATTCACGTTAACGGAATTCGCGGAAAAAGCACGGTAACCCGTCTTATCGACGCCGGAATACGGGAGTTCGGTTATTCAGTGGTAAGCAAAACGACGGGAACCGTACCTACCGTAATAGGAAGGGACAACGTGCCTCGCCCGATTAAAAGGCTTGGCCCCGCCAACGTCAGGGAACAACTTAAAATCGTCAGAAAAGCTGCGGCTCAGAACGCCGATTATCTCGTCGTCGAGTGTATGGCGGTCGACCCCGAACTGCAATATCTGTGCGAAAAACAGATTCTTCACGCCGACGTAAACGTTATCACCAACGTCCGCGCCGACCATCTCGATAAAATGGGCGAAGACCTTGAAAGTATTGCCTATTCGCTTGCGAATACCACGCCCCGCGACGGTGTTCTCGTTCTCGGAGAGGATGCTTTCCGCGACGTTTTTCAGCGATGCGCCGACAAGCAGAACTGTCGTCTCGTGGTGGCGGATAAATACGATGGGGAAGAAAACCTCGATACATTTCCCGAGAATATAGCCACGGCGCTTAAGGTCGCGGAAGTTCTCGGGCTTGACCGCGATACCTTTTTCAGAGGTATGAAAAAGTATATTCACGACCCCGGAGCGCTTGCCGCTTACAAAATCGGAAATACGGTTTTCATAAACGGTTTTTCCATAAACGACCCCGATTCGACGCTTGAAGTATACGACACGGTTATCGAAAAACGATATCCCGGCGATAAGCTTACGGTATTGCTCAATACGCGTCCGGACAGGCCGTTCAGAATCGACCAACACGTAGATATGTTGACGAAAATGCGGTTTAAAAACGTTATTATCATAGGTTCAAACCGCAATTATGTTAAAAAACAACTCGAAAAGCGCGGCATACACGCGCAAACTATAAAAAAATATTCCGAATTACTTGACGAGGAGTTTGTGTTCGGGTGCGGTAATATTGCGTCCGACGGAATGAAAATCGTCGAGTATTTCAAAGAAAACGGGGAAGAATTATAATGGCTGAAATTCTGGTTCTGGGCGTGCTTATAAGCATTGTGTTTTACGAGCTCACCGATTTGAGTCCCGGCGGTATCATAGTGCCCGGACTTATGGTGCTTTATATTTCCAACCCGTGGCGGATGTTTTATACTCTTGCCGTTGCGATAGGCGCATACTATATCGTAAAACTGCTTTCGCTGCGCTTTATTATTTTCGGCAAACGCCGTTTTGCGTTGCTTATTGTGTTTTCCTTCCTGCTGCACGTTATCATTACAGCGATTGCGGGGGGAATAGTGCACGATTTTTCGTCGCCGGTAATCTCGATAATCGGCTACACCGTTCCCGGCATAATAGCAAGCAATATGCAGAAACAGGGCGTTGTCAAAACTTCGCTTTCGCTTGCGATAGTCGTCGGTATACTCGAACTCTGCGTCGTCGTGCTGACTACGACGGGGGTAATGGTATGAACGGCAAGAAAGTGCCGTTTACAATACTTATTCTCGCAATATGGGCGGGAATGATTATCATTGCCGTCGCATTGTGTTTCGTTACGTCGACGAATGACGTCAGCCCGTATTACGACGAGATGACGGAGGCCGCAAACATCGCAGACAGGGCGATGGAAGAAATCAGAAAATACAAAACCGAACGCGGAATGGAAATTTACGATTACGATAAACTCGGCACCGGCATGATAGGCGATAAAGATTATACCGCAATAACTACGACCGAAGGCGTTCTCGAAGCCAAGCGCACTTCATGCAATCCGAACTGGGCGGCGGTCATCGTATCCATGTTCATACGCGCCGGCCTCAGAAAGGGCGATCAGGTATGTATGGTGTTTTCGGGGTCGTTTCCGGCAATGAACATCTGCGCGCTCGCGGCGGCGCAGGCTTACGGGGCCGACGTATGCGTAATGGCGGGAATAGGCGCCTCAAACTACGGAGCCAACAATCCCGACTTTACCTTTTTCGATATGGCGGAATATCTTTGCGATATCGGAGTGCTGAATCACAGGATAGACTACGTGTCTCTGGGCGGCGACGGCGATACGGGAAAGAGTTTTCCCGACCCTACCGTCAAAGACGCCATAGAGGCAAGAATAAAAGCCTCTTCCTCGACCTACGTTTACGAGGAGGATTTTCAGGCGAATATAAGCAAGAGGCTCGAATATATGCATAAGGACGTTCCCAATATGAAATTTCTGTTGAACGTCGGCGGCAGTTCGGTGGGTCTCGGAACGGGAGTGGACGCTTTTATAGGCTCGGGATATTACGAACCGAGTAAACTCGCTCACGGCGGAAAACTCGAACAGTCCAAAAAGACGGACGGCCTTTTGCAGGTTGCGCTTTCGGGAGGTATTCCCGTCGCAAGTATGCTCAATATCAAAGGACTTGCCGAGAAATACGGCATTCCGTACGACCCGGACGAAAAAGCCGTTATAGGAGCCGAAAGCGGGTGCAACGCATATTTCAGTCGTTCATACGACCTTACGGTGCCGATAATCGCGCTTTGCATATCGGCGGCCGTGTTTATATTTTATTACGTTTACCGCGTTAAAAGCGGCGCGGCAGGGAGAAAAGATGAAAGAAACCGTATTCTTTATAGAAGATGACACATCGATTCATTCGTTGCTGAAAGCAACGCTGGAACTGGACGGTCTGGACGTCGAGGGATTCAAGGACGACAGAGAATTCTTCGAGAGACTTAAAACGAAAAAACCCGATTTACTAGTGCTTGACCTGATGTTGCCGGGCATGTCGGGATACGAAATTCTCGATACGCTGAAAAGCGACCCGAAATACAAGGATATACCCGTTATAATTTTATCCGCGCTTGCCGACGAGGTAGACGTTGTGAAAGGCCTGAATTACGGAGCGGTGGACTATATCGGGAAGCCCTTCGGAATTCTCGAATTTATGTCGAGAGTGCGTTCCAGTCTCAGAAAGAGCAAAATCAATAAATACTCCGAGTCGGATATCGTCGAGGCGCGCGGTATAGTGATAGATAAATCAAAGGTTACCTGCACCGTAAACGGCAAGCCGGTGGCGCTTACCGCAAAGGAATTCGAACTGCTTACCGTACTTATAGAAAACAAATCGCACGTTATGACAAGGTCGGAACTGTTGCGGATAATATGGGACTTTACCGACGATATCGAAACCCGCACGCTCGATATGCATATCAAGACTCTGCGCGATAAACTTGCGAAAGTTTCGTCCGAGAAATATATCGAAACGGTGCGTTCGGTAGGATACGTTATTTACGACGACAAAAACGAATAAACGGCCCGCCAAGGGGGAAAAGAGGTCAGTATGAATAAAGAACTGATAAGAAGAAACGTAATTATACTAAGCGTCAGTATGATAGTGTTTTTTCTGATGTCTTTTTTCGTAACCGCAAACGTCAACAGGAATAACACCAGACAACAACTTATCGATATTTCCAGAATCGTAGGCAACGAGATTATGGAGGAAACGTTTACCGAAAGCGAGCTGAAAAACGTCGTTAACCGGGTAACGAAAGACCAGCAGTGGCTTACGGTATGCGTTGCAAACACAATCGGAACAATCATAATCGACAGCAGAAACGACGCCATGGGGGAGGGACAATACGGCTCGATTGACAAGTCCGAACTTTCAAAGGTTTCCGAAATCAACGAAAAAGACCGCACCTACATACTCAACGGGCGGATGTACTATATCGAAAAACTTAACGACGACATTATTTTAAGAACGTCCGTACAGATGGACGACAATACGAGTCTAATTCTGCAAAGTTTGTTTTTCCTGCTGATAATGCTGATTTTCATGCTTGTTTTCAGCATCGTTCTGACCAAAAAAACGAGCAGAAGCATCGTCGACGCATTCGGCAATATTACCGACCATCTGCGCACTCTCAGCGCCGGCTCGTACAGCGTTATCGACACTCATCATAAATACGAGGAAGTTTCCGAGGCGTACAGGCAAATCAACGCCGTCAACGAAAGCATCGAAAACTATATCCGCCGCATAGAAAGCGAGCGCGACAAAATCGATTATATCATCAATAACGTTTCGGGCGGTATAATGATTATCGAAACGAACGGCAATATATACTCGGTTAACAATTACGCGAAAAGAATTCTCGGCTGCGGAGACGAGGCCGAGGGCAAACGATTCGACGAGGTTATCGGGGACGAAAAAATCGTTGAGATGATTGAGACGGAGCGCAAAGAAAAAACCGAACTGAATTACGATTATACGATGAAACAGTTCGACCGCGAGTATATAGTAAGTCTGAACTGCTTCCGAAATAACGACAATGCGGGCGACCTCGTATCCGTCGTGTTGTACGACGTTACCGATTCGAGAAGAGAGGAAAGAAGAAAAGAAGAATTCATAGCAAACGCCGCGCACGAACTCAAAACGCCCATAACGTCCATAAGCGGTTTTTCGGAGTTGCTTATGACGGGACTAGTCACGGGCGAAAAAGAGAAAAAACAGTATATCGCGAACATTTACCACGAAGCGGTAAGTATGAAACACATCATACAGGAATTGCTGTATCTGTCGCGCCTCGATTATTCCGACGGAAGCATCATGGATAAAGAGGACGTCGACCTGAGCGCGCTTTCAAAACACGTCGTGGAAAATTTCCGGATTATTGCGAGAAGCCGCAAAGTATCCGTTCACAAAAAATTGGCAAGAGCCACCGTTTCGGGAAACAAGTCGTTGCTTGAACATATGATAACAAATCTCGTCGACAACGCCGTCAAATATTCGAAGGAAAACGGGGGCGAAGTGTACGTCGAAACGGGCGTGAACGCCGAAGGAAGGCCGTACGTCGCCGTTAAGGACAACGGACAGGGTATCGCGCAACAGGATATAGACAGACTGTTTGAAAGATTTTATCGCACCGATACGAGCCGCAACCGGGATACCGGCGGCACGGGACTGGGTCTTACGATAGTACACAAAATCTGCGCTCTGCACGGCGCCGAAATAAAAGTTGAAAGTAAATTGGGCGAAGGCTCGGCCTTCACCGTCATATTTTAAGGAGAATTAAAATGACACTTAAACCAGAACCGTTAAAGACCGACCTCATAGGCGGCAAAACATTGAAAACGGACGAAAAAGTCGAGTTTTTCGGACAGGTGGACGAATTGTCCGCTCATATTATGGAAGTAACGCACTATATCGACGACGTGCAGACGGAAATGGAGCTGCGCAAAATCGTAAACCTTCTTTCGACTATGATGGGAGAAGTTGCGGGAGGCTTCGGCCATATCGGAGAAAAACACCTTTCCGAACTTCTGGAAGTCATCGCTAAGTACGAGGAACTTGCCGGGCCGTTTAAAGGATTCGTAGTCCCGGGGACGACGCTTATGGGCGCGCGCTTTCATATTCTGAGGACGATAACGAGAAGAGCGGAAAGAGCCTATGCCCGCGTATTCGAAAAATACGGCGGCAGCGAATATATTTTCGAATATCTTAATAAGATGTCCACGCTTTTTTATGCGATAGCGCGTACGTACGACGAAAAAGAATAGTATTTCTTTGCCCGATTATTATGAGAAAGTCGATGCGGCGCCGTTTTGCGCCGCTTTTTCGGTTTTCATAACGAAAAAACCGCCGAAATAGTTAAAAAAATCAAAATACCCTCTATACAAAAGGGTTTTTATGTGTTATAATCACTATGTTTATCGGTTTATTTGAAAATATAACATTTACATATTAAGGATAATCTTATGGAAAAAATTGCAATCATCGATTTAGGCTCGAATTCGGCAAGACTCGTGCTCGTAAACATTCTCGAAGGCGGTTATTTCGTGGTTTTTGACGAACTCAAAGAGTCCGTGCGTCTTGCGCAGGATATGGACTGGGACGGTTTTTTAAAGCCTCAACGTATCGCACAGACAATCAAAACCCTTAAAATGTTCAGAAGACTTTGCGACGCAAACGGAATCGAAAAGATTTACGCTTACGCTACTTCCGCCGTGCGGCGCGCAAAAAATCAGAAGAGTTTTTTAGACGAAGTTGCCGTTTCCTGCGGTATTAAAATTCAGGTTTTGTCGAAGGACGAACAGGCGGGACTCGTATACCAGGGCGTTATCAACAGCCTCGAAGTCCCGAAAGGACTCATTATGGACATCGGCGGCGGCAGCACGCAGTTCATATATTACAGCCGCAAGAATATTCTCGCAAGCGAAACGTTGCAATTCGGCTCGGTAACGCTTACCGACCTGTTTAAAAACGACAATTGTTCGCCCGCCGAAAGAGCCGCTAAAATCGAGGATTTCATCAAAGAGCATCTCGATAAAATCGAATGGTTTAAGGATATCGACCCCGATACGCAATTCGTCGGAGTGGGAGGCACTTTCAGAAATCTCGGCCGCATAAGCCGCAATATCAAAAAGTATCCTCTCGATATGATGCATAATTATCACGTTCCGACCGATGAGTTCACTCAGATTTATAATACAATCAAAAATCTCGATCTCGACCGCACTCAGAAAATAAAAGGGCTGAGTTCTGGACGCGCCGATATTTTCCCGTCGGCGCTCGCGGTAGTAAATCAGGTTGTAAAATACGTCGGATTCAACGAGATAATCGTCAGCGGTTGCGGCCTTCGCGAAGGCGCAATGTTCCGCTATGCCGTGCCGAGCACCAACGAGAAACCGTTGTCGGATATTCTCGGACACAGCATTCAGACGCTTATGCACTATTTCGACGCGAATATCCCTCACGCCGAACACGTTTACAATCTTTCGTTGCAACTGTTCAAACAGCTTAAGGTCCTGCATAAGCTTCCTCGCGCTTACGTAAAAGTGTTGCGCGTTGCGGCGCTTCTGCACGACAGCGGTATGCGTATCAAGTATTACGACCACCATAAGCACAGCAGTTATATCATTTTAAACAGCAATCTTTACGGGATTTCGCATAAGGACCTCGTGCTTGCGTCCTTCGTCGCCGGAGGCCACAGAAAGAGCGATTTCAACGAACTGGATATGCAAAAATACCGCACTATGATAACCCCCGAAGACGTCGAGGCAATCAAAAAATTGTCGGTCATCCTGCGCATTGCGGAAAGTTTCGACCGAAGCCAGAGCGGACTGATTACGGGTATCAACTGCGACGTTCTGGGCGACAGCGTGATTATGAAGACCGAAACGGACGGGGATTGCTCGCTTGAAATCAAGGACGCGCTCACCGCGGCATCCGAATTTAAACGCGCGTACGGCAAGAACCTTGAAATCCTGTGATATAATTCTTGCGTCTGCAAGCCCCAGAAGGAAAGAGCTTTTAAAAGAGGTTTTTCCTTCTTTTAAAATTTCGGCGCAGGACGCTCCCGAGGAAAAAGACGGACGCTTCCCCTCCCGTCTTACGATGAACAACGCGCTTGCGAAGGCTCGTTGCGTAAAAGACGGAAACGCACTTATAATAGCGGCGGACACGGTCGTCTATATGGACGGAAAATACTATCTCAAACCGTCGGACGAGGCGGACGCGCGCAGGATGCTGAAAGAACTTTCGGGACGCACTCATTTCGTTTATACGGGTGTCGCGATGAAAATGGGCGACGAATGTCGCACATTTTACGATAAATCGGCCGTTAAAATAAAAAAACTGTCCGACGACGAAATAAAATCATACGTTTCGACCGGCAGTCCTCTGGACAAAGCGGGCGCATACGGCGTGCAGGACGGCCTGGTTGTCGAAAGTTTTTCGGGCAGCTTTTCGAATATTATGGGATTGCCCGTTGAAAAACTGAAATACGAAGCAGAAAAATTTTTAAGGAGACGATATGGCTCTGATGGAATTGGCCGTTGATTTCGGCTCGTCTTATATAACCGTGTACAAACGCGGCGAAGGAATCGTTTTGAAAGAAGCGTCCGTCGTCGTCATAAATTCGCACAAGAAAAAACGCGAGGTAGTGGAAGCGGGCAACGCCGCAAAAAACTATATCCGCGCCGCAATGGGCAACGCGCGCGAAGTTTACCCGATACGCGAAGGCGTCGTGGTAAGCGTTGAGGACGCGTCGTTGATGATGAGCGAGTTCATAAAACGTCTTCTCCCGGATAAACTGTTCAGACCGCAGATACGGGCGGTCGTAATGATATCCTCGGGTCTCACTCTCGTCGAGCGCAGGGACGTCGAAACCGTTATGCTTAACGCAGGCGTCAAGGATATTGTTCTCGTCGAGTCTCCGCTTGCTCTTCTGGCGTATACGAACAGCGTAGGCGGACTTTTCCTCGATATCGGAGGAGGAACTGCCGAGGTTGCAAGCGTCACTCAGAACGGAATTTCGAGCGCTTGCAGCGTAAATATCGGCGGCGCGATGCTCAATTCCAAAATAGTCGATTACTTCGTGGAAAATTACGGCCTTAAGATAGGCGACTACACTGCCGAGAAACTCAAAATTGACGTCGGAAGCCTTTACGACAACGATTTGTCCGCAACGGAAATAAGCGGCAGAGACGTGCTTGACGGGACTCCCCGCAGTATGGAGGCTTCCGCAAAGGACGTACGCCGCGCAATATCAAAATCCGTCGACGCGATAGTTGAGGTTGTGGAAAACGTACTTAATATGACGCCCCCCGAGCTTGCCGGCGAAATAGGCAAAAAGGGCATATTTATATCGGGCGGCACGTCAGAACTCCCGGGACTTATCGATTATCTCGGCGTAAGGCTGTGCCTTCCCGTAACGCAACTAAAAGATTATGACAACGCCGTTACGCTGGGAGGAGGGGTGCTTCTTGAAGACGGTAAAATGCTGAATACTCTTCTCAATATGAAAATCGACTGAACGATAATAATACTGTCAAAACGGTATTCCGCCTGCGTAAGCGGGCGGTTTTGTTTTATAATTTATAATTGTCATTTTGACAGCAGTGATATATTATATGACATAATTCGACAAACAAACAGTTTTCGCGAACATAAATTCCTTTTTTCAACGCACAATCGGGTTTATTCTTAAAATCGGAGGAAATATGGGAAGAAAAATCGTAATTACATCGGGAAAGGGCGGCGTCGGAAAAACCACGCTGACCGCGAGTCTCGGGATTGCTCTTGCCGAAGCGGGCAAAAAAACGGTGTTGATTGACGCGGATATCGGTCTTAACAATCTTGACGTCGTATTGTCTATCGAAAACAAAGTCGTGTATGATATTCTGGACGTTATTTCGGGCAAATGCCGTCTGAAACAGGCGTTGATACAGGACGTTGACAACCCTTCTTTATACGTGTTGCCATCCGCAAAACTTTCGGACAGTCCTTTACTGAACGCGGCGAGTTTCAGAAACGTTGCCGACGCGCTGGCTTTGAATTTCGATTTCGTGATAATCGATTGCCCCGCGGGTATCGACAACGGATTTCATCGCGCGGTTTCCGCCGCCGACGAGGCAATAGTCGTTACTACGCCGCATATTTCCGCGGTAAGAGACGCCGATAAGGTATTGTCTCTTCTTTCGGGCTACAATCTTATGAGCGTCGGTATAGTCGTTAACAGAGTGCGGGGCGACATGGTGTCGAGAGGCGAAATGATGAGTGCCGGCGACATAGTGCGCGCGGTAAGATGCGAACCCGTAGGCGTCGTTCCCGAGGACGATTACATCACGGTATATTCTTCCGCGGGCAGAGTACCGTTCGACACGGTTTCGGGAAGGGCGTTCAAAATTCTTGCCTCGAACGTAATAAACGGCACGAGGAATATTTTCGACTGTTCGGCGCGGCCGAGATTGTCGGCAAAAATAAGGAGGTTTCTCGGGGTATGAAAAAAACCGCAAAAATTGCAGCCGAAAGACTGAAAAACGTGATACTTGCCGATAAGGTCGCTCACCCCGAAAGGCTGAACGATTTGTTGAAAAGCGATATAACGAGTCTTCTCGAAGAATACTTCGAGTTGTATCCGCAAAGCGTAAAAGTGCGGCTTCAACCGAGCGAATACGGTCTTGACATACTTATCGACGCAACCGCGGTAAGAGTTAAGGATTTCGGTAATTTCGGCGAATAACTTCGCCGATTTTTTCGTTCAGAGCGAAGGAATTGATATAGTTCTTCATTTCTTCTTCGTCAAGACGTGCGATTACTTCTCCGTAATCGTCAACAATTTTAAAATAACAGCGGCAATCGGGTTTTATGAGCAGTAAAATGCGTTTTAAAACGGCTTTATCGCTGATATATATCGTTTTTTCCACAACTCCGTTATCGTAATTTTTTACGAGAGGCGAAGTGTTTGCAAAATAATGAAAATCGTTGCTTTCGTTATCGGTAACGTTGGCGGTAATAAGGAAAACCGCCATAACGGGAAGGGTAAAATTAGGCGACGTTTTCATCGATACGACGTAGGCTACCGCAAGCGCAATGCCCGCTACCACGCCCAGCGCGCGAAGAGCTTTTTGCACTTTGGGTCTGTAACCGGTAAGGGCGGATACAATCCTTGCGCCGTCCAGAGGACATACGGGAATAAGATTGAACAGTCCGATACCGAGGTTAGCATAGGCAAAATCTTTCGTATACGAAAAACTTTCGGGTATTATCCACCAGAAAGAAATCGTAACGAGAGAAAAAACGAGGTTTGCGAGCGGACCCGCCAGCGCGATTATTACGTTGGAGGTTTTGTCGAGTATTTTTTCGTTGTAAATAACCGCGCCGTACGGCAACCAAAGCACGTCGCCCGCTCCGTAACCCCTGCCGCTTGCGGCGAGTTTATGGCAATATTCGTGCAACGTTACCGCTATTACGGAACAGAAAAACGCGACGAATCCGAACTTCCATACCAGAAGAACGGCAATCGGAATCGCCAGCGGGTGTATTTTTAATTTCACGCCTTTATCAGGTTAATATTGACGTAATGGCCGATAAACTTGCGTATTTTGCAATTTGCGCTATAAGAAAGCCCAAAGAAACAGCGGTCAGAACCATAACGGGAATAATAAGCAGGTCGGCGGCTTTGTCGCGGCGAAATAGTGAAGCGAGTTTGTTTTTTAAGCCTCTCGCGCTTCTTCTCGGACTGACGTCATAGGACACGTAATCGTTATTGATTATCTGGTTTTCGATGTTTTCCATATCTTCGTATTTCATAATTCACCTCACAAAAATATACTGCGCGTACTCGCGGGATATGTATAAAAGTTTATATTTGATTGACTTTTTGCTTTTTGTAAATTAGAATTCTTTAAGTATAATACGCGATATGCGCGAGGATTTATGAAAAATTACGAAAAAGAACTTTTGCCGTTACTTGGCGAGGTAGAGAAACCCGCAAGATATACGGGAGGCGAATTCAACACGCCGGATATGAATAAACCCGACGCATTCAATTTCTGCATCTGTTTTCCCGACGTGTACGAGATAGGAATGAGCAATCTCGGCATATCCATACTGTATCAGATTTTAAACTCGATGCCGGATATGGTTTGCGAGAGATGTTTCGCGCCCTGGACGGATATGGAAAGAAAACTGCGCGAAAACAATCTGCCTCTTTTCAGCGTCGAGCGCAAGATTGCGCTTAAGGATTTCGACGCGGTCGGTTTTTCGGTGCAATACGAAATGCTGTACAGCAATATTCTCTATATGCTTGACCTTGCGAAAATTCCGTTTTACGCAAAAGACCGCGGCGAGGAATACCCGATACTTATAGCGGGCGGGCCGTGCACCGTAAATCCCGAGCCGTTCAAAAAGTTTTTCGATATCGTCGAAGTAGGAGAAGGCGAGTATATGCTGCCCGAACTTCTCGAAGAAATAAAACGAGGAAAGGAACGCGGGCTTTCGAAAACGGAAATTCTCGAAAACTGCAAAAAGATTGAAGGAATATACGTGCCTTCTTTGCACGTTAAGGGCGAAAAAGTCAAAAAAGCAATGGTCAGGGATTTCGAAAACGCGCCCGACGCAACGCGTCCTCTCGTGCCTAATATCGAAATAGTACACGACCGCGCCTGTCTCGAACTTTATCTCGGATGCGGCAGCGGTTGCAGATTCTGTCAGGCCGGCTTTTATAACAGGGGCATACGCGAAAGAAGCGTCTCCAAACTTCTGAAAACGGCAACCGAAACTATTGAAAACACGGGATTCGACGAGATGTCTCTTTCCAGTCTTTCCACGGGCGATTATTCGCATATAAAGGAACTTGTGGAAAAGCTTAAAATCGTTGCCGACGAAAAACGCATAAAACTATCGCTGCCGTCGTTGAGGTTGTCGAGTTTCGACGGCGCACTTGCGATGAACAGCAGAAAAAGCAGTCTTACGTTCGCGCCCGAGGCAGGCAGCGAGAGACTTCGCGACGTTATAAACAAAAACGTTACCGAAGAAGAAATCCTGTCTGCACTGAAAGAGGCGTTCGCGGACGGTTATACTTCGGTAAAGCTCTACTTTATGCTCGGTCTGCCCACCGAAACCGACGACGATATCAGGGGTATAGGCGTTCTCGCTGAAAAAATACGCCGTACGTATTTCGAGATTGCTCACAATAAAAAGCTGAACGTGTCGGTCAGTTGCAGCGTTTTTATCCCGAAACCCGTCACTCCTTTCCAGTGGTGCGCTCAGATAAGCATGGAAGAAATGGAAAGAAAACAGCAATTGCTCAGGGATACTTTCAAGGGTATGAAAGGCGTGTCTCTCAGCTGGCACGACGCCACCACCTCTGCCGTCGAAGGTATCTTTGCAAGAGGTGACGAAAGACTTAACGAAGTCATTGAAGAGGCTTACCTGTCGGGTGCAAAATTCGACGGGTGGAGCGAGTGTTTCAATTTCGACGTCTGGATTAACGCCCTGAAGAAGAAAGGATATACAATCGGGGACTTCAATAAGGAATTTAAAGAAAACGACGAATTGCCGTGGGACGTCATAGACCCGTGCGTGGATAAAAGTTATCTCTGGCGCGAGCACGAAAAGGGAATGCGCGCCGAAAGAACGAGAAATTGCAGGGAAGGATGCAATCTCTGCGGAATTCAGAAAACGACGAAATGTACGATTTGCGGAGGCAGGAAATGATTACTTTGAAATACGAAAAAAAATATCCTTTCGTTTACGTATCGCATATCGACGTTTTGCGCGGAATGGTGAGAATTATCCGCCGTACGGGATTCATACCCGAGTTTTCGAAAGGTTTTAATCCCCATATGCTTCTATTTTTTTCGCCTCCGCTTGCAGTGGGCGTTGCGAGCGAGTGCGAATACGTAACCGCCGATATATCGGGAGTGGACGAAAAGGAGTTTCTCGAAGCTTTCAATAAATCCTGTCCGGCCGGAGTCAGGGCTACCGCCTCTTACGTTACCGAAAAGAACCCGAATCTTGCGGGAAATATCGCGGCGTCGGATTATCTTTTCCCCGTAAAAGACCCCGCCCGCACGGCCGAAATCGTGAGTTTTTTTGAAAAGTGCGACAAATATACGATAGAATTCACACAGAAAAAAGAGATTGTCGAGAAGGAAGTCAGAGGACAGATTAAGGCGGTAAAACCCGTTAACGGCGGCATTACGTTCACTCTTGCCACCGGCAACGACAACCTGCGGGCAGACAGACTGCTTGCGGGACTTAAAAAGGATTTCGGAATTGAAACGGAAACCACGGATATATTAAAAATCGCGCAGTACGTTGCCGAGGGCGGCGGATATACGAACGCGGACGAATATCTGAAACGAGGATAAAATGAAAAAACTGTTTATAGATTACCATCCCAAGCGCGTCTGCGTTGCGATGACCGAAAACAACGAACTTAAAGAGTATTACGCCGAGAAAGCGTCGCGACCAAAAATAGTAGGAAACATTTACAAGGGCAGGGTCGTAAACACCTTGCAGGGAATGAAGGCCGCCTTCGTAAATATCGGTCTTGAAAAAAACGCCTTCCTGTATGCAGGCGAAACGCTTGTGGATAAGAATTCGCTTGGAGAAGGCGCTCTGAAAATGCCGCAGAAACTGAACGTTTCGCCGGGCGACTGTATCATGTGCCAGGTCGTAAAGGACTATTTCGGAACAAAAGGGGTAAGAATTTCGCAGAACATCTCACTTCCCGGAAGACTGCTCGTAATAATGCCGCAGACCGATTACGTCGGTATTTCGCACAAGATATCCGACGAGAAAAGAAAGGAAGAACTTCTTAATCTCGTGAGAGAGAACTGTCCCGAAGGCGTCGGATTTATCGTTCGTACCGCCGCTCAGAACGCCGCGAACGAAGATATCATTAAGGAGATGGGAAAACTCGTTTCCAAATGGAAGAATATCCTCGAAAGTTTTAAGTCCGCGCGGGACGGAGACGTGGTTTACGAGGAAGGCGACCTCATTTTCAGGACGATAAGGGATATCCTGGACGCCGACATCGAAAAAATCGTCGTCAACAGTCCGTTTATCGCGAGAGACCTTAAAGAAAAATTTACGGAGATATACGGCGACCGCGAGGTTGTGGAGTTATATAAGGGAACGGAAAGTCTTTTTACCTATTACAATCTGCAATCGCAGATTTCCAAACTCGTAAAAAGAAAAGTAACTTTAAAAAACGGCGCGTATATCGTCATAGACAAAACGGAGGCGCTGACGGTAATCGACGTGAATACGGGTAAGTACGTCGGCGAGAACGACCTCGAAAAAACTTTTCTGAACACTAACTATCTTGCGGCCGAAGAAATCGCAAAACAACTCAGACTGAGAAATATAGGCGGTATCATTGTCGTCGATTTTATCGATATGGAACTTGCCGAAAGCCGCAAAAAACTGCTCGCCGCGTTCGAAAAAGAACTGAAAAAGGACAGAGTCCGTACGAGTAAACCCGTAATGACCACCTTAGGGCTTGTCGAACTTACAAGGAAAAAAACGAGAAGCAGCATCTACGACCTGCTTCTCGAAGAATGTCCGTACTGTCAGGGTGACGGATATGTTTTTTCGGAAGAATACGTAATAATGCGTATCCGCGAAGCGGTTATGAATCTCATAAGCGACGAAGACCCTATGTCTGTCATTGTGACGGTCAACCCCGACGTTTTCAACAAACTGTTTACTTTAAGATATCTGGAACGCGAGTGTCTTACTATATGGAAAGGCAAACGAATCTACATTATTCCCGACCCGCTGACTCACCGCGAGAAATTTTCCGTTACGACGTCGAACGAGAAAGTGCTGACGCTCCCCGAAAACGCGAAACTGCTGTACTGACGTTCGATGCGCACGGGCGCACCTTCTATATCGGAATATATATAAATATATTGAAAAATCGGTTGACACGACCGGTTTTTTTTGTTATATTACAAAACGTGCCGCATAGAAAGGGTTATAAGAGCGTTAGCCACCCCGATAGCGAGACTGGAGAGAGGAGGTAATTTGAATGTACGCAATCATCGCAACCGGCGGAAAACAGTTCAAAGTCGAAAAGGACCAGATTATCAAAGTCGAAAAACTTGCCCTTAACAAAGGCGACAAGGTTTCTTTGGACGTAGTTATGCTTTCGGACGAGGGAAAGGTGCTTGTCGGCGAAGACGTCAAAAAGGCGAAAGTCGAGGCAGAAGTATTGTACAGCGACAAATTCGATAAAATTATCGTTTACAAATACAAAGCCAAGAAAAACGAACGCAAACGTCAAGGTCATCGTCAGCCCTACACCGCGCTCAAAATTTTGTCCATCAAAAAGTAATGACAAAGGTCGGAATCTTTAAAAAAGACGGCAGCATCGTATGCGTCGAGTGCACGGGGCACACCGGATACGGCGTTGAAGGCGAGGATATCGTTTGCAGCGCGTTATCGTCCATAGTGCAGACTGCGGCTCTCGGACTGATGCAGGTGGCGGGTATTGACCTCGATTACGAAACCCGTGAAGAGGACGGGTATCTTAAAATGACGCTTCCCGAGCTTTCAAAGGAACGTCGCCACGACGCCGATATGATTCTGAACACAATGTTTCTGGGAATTTTCGATTTACACGAAGGTTTCTCGGATTTTATCGAATTGGAGGTAAAGTAATATGTTTATTAATATACAATTATTTGCTCATAAAAAAGGAACCGGCAGTTCGCACAACGGTCGCGACAGCGCCTCGAAACGCCTCGGGCCAAAACGCTCCGACGGACAGTTCGTGCTTGCGGGCAACATCCTTATGCGTCAGCGCGGTACTAAAATTCATCCCGGTACGAACGTAGGCATCGGCAGCGACGATACGCTTTACGCATTGAAGGACGGCATCGTTCGTTTTGAAAGAAAGGGCAAAAACGATAAACAGATTTCGGTTTACGAAGCCGAATAATAACAAAAAGAAACGCCCCGACGAAAGTCGGGGTTTTTTATTGCCCGGATTGACGAAAAGGCGCTGAAAAGATTGCTTGACAAATGCGAAACGACGGATATATTATAATCCTATGGATTATATTGTCGAAAAAGGTAAGATAACCGTTATAAATCCCGAGGATTTCGATATAAGAAAAACTCTCGAATGCGGACAGGTTTTCAGATACGAAAAAACGGGCGACGCGTATGAAATCATAGCGCAGAATCAGCGCGCGGTGCTTCAAAAACGCGAAAATAACGTCGAAATTGAGTGTACGGACGAAAATTTTTTCGTAAAATACTTTGATTTGTGCAAAAACTATGATATAATTAGATTAAAATTAAGCGATAAAGGCCTTTTTCGTGCGGTTATCGATTACGGACAGGGTATCAGGATTCTGAAACAGGACCCATTTGAAACCCTTATAAGCTTCATAATCTCGGCAAACAATCATATTCCGCGCATAAAATCCATTATCGGAAGATTGTCCCGTTCTCTCGGCGAGGATATGGGCGGCTATCGCGCCTTCCCTTCGCCCGAAGCGCTTGCGTCGCAAAGCGAGGAGTTTTATTTCAAAGCAGGTCTCGGATACCGCGCGCCTTACGTTCTCGAAACGGCAAAGGCCGTCGTTAACGGATTTGACCTTAACGCCGTACGCGATATGCCGACGCCGGAGGCGCGGAAAGCGTTGACTTCTTTAAAAGGGGTAGGACCGAAAGTTGCCGATTGCATACTTTTGTTCGGCTACGGAAGGAACGACGTTTTTCCGGTGGATACCTGGATAAAAAAGGTTTACAATTCCTATTACGGACACGAGGACAACCCGCTGAAAATCAGAAAGGCTCTGACGGACAGATTCGGAGATTTGTCGGGTTACGCACAGCAATACTTGTTCTTCTATAAAAGAGAACTTGATTGATATAATATATCGTTAATAAATGGAGGGTTATTTATGAATTCCAAAAAAATCGTTGTTTTAGCCGATATCGAAAGCGTGCGCGTACCTTTCACGTCCTTCGAAAAAGCGCTTAAAGAAGTTTCCAAATACGGCGAAGTCGCCGGTTGCAAATTCTACGGTTACAGTGCAAAACGTACCAAAGACTACGCCGAGTTTATTGCCGACAACAATTACGACGCATTGTCCTCGCTTGCAGGAAAAAGAAAGGGCAAACTCGACCTTCGTCAGGTTATCGACGCAACCCGTCTTGCCGAAAACCGCAAAATCGACGGTATCTTCCTTATGTACGGTAAAGGAAACATCAAGCCTTTAATCAGCTATCTTCGCAATCTCGGCATAGAGGTTTTCGCCGGCGTTATCGAGCCCGACGACAACAGCGCTAAGTGCAATCAGACCATCATTCTCGAAGAAGGTCTTCTTTATACCCAGATTTCGCACGCCGCACCCAAGAAAGCGGCTCCCGCTCCTCGTCCCGCGGCCGCACCCGCACCCGCGGCGCGTCCCGTTCAGGCAGCCAAACCCGCGGCAAGCAACGACGACGACGATATTATCGCCAAACTCGCCGCTCTTCTCGGCGACTGATAAAGCCGCTTAACGGAGAATTGTTCAAAAGACGATTTTCCGCACCGGATTAAATTTTTAAGTCCGCCGACAGTTTTGTCGGCGGATTGCACAATAATAAGACAACAGAGGTAAAAAATGGCAAAAATTACTATTTCGGAGGAATCGTGCAAGGGTTGCGGATTATGCGTCCTTGCCTGTCCCAGAAAAATTCTTGCTATATCCGAACACAGCAACAGGAAAGGTTATTATTACGTCGAAGTTACCGACAAGGAAAAATGCGTCGGTTGCGCCGCGTGCGCGATAACCTGTCCCGACGTAGTCATAGAGGTGGAAAGATGAGCGAGAAAAAACTTATGAAAGGCAACGAAGCCATCGCGGAGGCCGCAATCCGCGGAGGGTGCAGATTCTTTGCCGGCTATCCCATAACACCGCAAAACGAAATTCCAGAATATATGAGCTGGAGACTTTTTGAAGTCGGAGGACAATTCGTGCAGTCCGAAAGCGAAGTCGCGGCAATAAATATGGTTTACGGCGCGGCGGGCGCCGGCGCAAGGGCTATGACGAGTTCGTCAAGTCCCGGCATATCGCTGAAACAGGAAGGAATTTCCTATATTGCGGGCGCCGAACTTCCGTGCGTAATCATCAATATGGTGCGAGGCGGCCCCGGTCTCGGCGGAATTCAGCCTGCGCAAAGCGACTATTTCCAGGCGACGAAGGGCGGCGGACACGGCGATTATCATATGCTCGTTTACGGCCCGTCGAGCGTGCAGGAATGTGTGGATATCCTGTACAACGCATTCGATAAAGCCGACGAATACCGCATACCCGTTATGATACTCGGCGACGGAATGCTCGGACAGATTATGGAGGCGGTAACGCTTCCCGAAATGAAGGACGTCTCGAAACTTCCCGAAAAAAAATGGGCGGCTACGGGAAAAAATACGGGCGAAAACCGTCGTATTATCAACAGTCTGTACATAGAGCCCGACGAACTCGAAAGTCTTAACCGCAAACTTTTCGACAGATACGCGCTTATCGCGGAAAGGGAAACGAAATACGAGGAATACCTTTGCGACGACGCCGAAATCGTGCTTACCGCTTACGGAACGGTTGCGAGAATTGCAAAATCCGCCGTAAACATTCTTCGCGAGAACGGAATAAAAGCGGGTCTTTTAAGGCCGATAACTCTTTATCCATTCCCGTCGAAAGCTTTTCTGGAAGTCGCAAACCGTCCCTCCGTCAGGAGATTCGTCTGTTCCGAACTTTCGATGGGACAAATGATCGAAGACGTGAAACTTGCCGTCGAGGGTAAAAAACCCGTCGATTTTTACGGCAGGACGGGCGGCAACGTTATGACTCCCGAAGATATCGTGGAATTTGTCAGAACGGAGGTGCTTAAATAATGGCCAAAGTATTTGAAAAAACAAAAATGCTCACCGACGCGCCTTTCCACTATTGCCCGGGCTGTACCCACGGCATAGCGCACAGGCTTGTTGCGGAAGTACTTGAAGAAATCGGCGCCGAGGGTCATTGCATAGGAATCGCCTCGGTAGGATGCAGCGTGTTTGCATACAATTATTTCAATTGCGATATGTTGCAGGCGTCGCACGGTCGCGCTCCCGCGGTCGCAACCGGCGCTAAACGCGCAGACCCGAGCAATATCGTATTTGCATATCAGGGCGACGGCGACCTTGCAAGTATAGGTATGGCGGAAATCGTTCACGCGGCGACGCGCGGCGAAAAAATAACGGTAATATTTATCAATAACGCCATTTACGGAATGACGGGCGGACAGATGGCCCCCACAACTCTCGAAGGACAAAAAGCAACAACCTGCATTTACGGCAGAAATCCCGAAATTAACGGCAATCCCGTAAAAATGTGCGAGCTTCTGGCAACGCTTACCGGACCGTCGTTCATAGCGCGAGAAAGTCTTGCCGACGTAAAATATATCGTCGCGGCAAAAAAAGCAATCAAAAAGGCTTTCGAACATCAGATGAAAGGCGACGGCTTTACTATGGTGGAACTGTTGTCGAGTTGTCCCACAAACTGGCATATGACGCCCGAACAGGCGTTGGAATACGTCCGCGGAGATATGGAAAAACTCTATCCCCTCGGCGTTTTCAAGGAGGTGTGATTATGGAAAAAATCGTAATTGCGGGTTTTGGAGGACAGGGCGTTCTGTCTCTCGGACAGTTCATCGCATACGCCGCGTTATACGAAGATAAAGCGGTCACCTGGTTGCCTTCCTACGGCCCCGAAATGCGCGGCGGAACGGCAAACTGCAGCGTTGTCGTCGACGACGAAGAAGTAGCGTCCCCGATAATCGCGGTGCCCGATACTCTTATCGCAATGAACACCCCAAGCCTTCTGAAATTCGAGGACAAAGTTAAAAGTGGCGGACTCATAATCGTCAACAGCAGTCTCGTGGACGAAAAGGTCAAACGAACCGACGTTACCGCAATCTACGTTCCCGCAAACGAACTCGCGCACGAAGCGGGCAACGTCAGAACGGCTAATATCGTCGTACTGGGTGCGTATATGAAATACAGCAAACTTTTCCCGAGGGAGGTTATGCTTAATACAATCGAGAAGGTTTTTCACGCAAAACCCAAGGTCATTCCCGCAAACCAGAAAGCCTTCGACATCGGTTACAATCTTTAAAAAATATGCCCGGATATATCCGGGCTTTTATTTTACAGATTTAAGTTTTACCTGCATAAACGATAGTTTAATCACATAATAATGAGGATAAAATATGAAAAAAAGAGAAAAACGCATTGATTATCCCGTGAAAACTATTGCCGAAAATACATATATGATAAGCGATTTCGGCATTGCGAACTGCTATTTGCTCGTCGGAGACGAAAAGGCTCTTTTAATTGACTGCGGAGTGGGAATAGGAGATATTGCGGGCGTTGTAAAAAGAATCACGGATAAGCCCGTTATCGTTGCGGGGACCCACGGCCACGTCGACCATATAGGCGGCGCCGCGGCTTTTTCCGAAATTTATCTGCACCCTCTCGACTGTGGAAAACATTATAGTTTCAATACGAATTTTTTCGTAAGACTGTGCCTGCTTGCGGGAAGTCGGGGAGTCGTCGACAAAAGCATAAAAACGCGCGACCTTATAAAATTCAAAACCAAACCCGAAATTATCGAAATGGAAAACGGACGCGTTTTCGACCTCGGAGGAAGGAGAGTGGAGGTTATTCATTCCACTGGACATACGAAGGGCAGCGTTCTGTTTAAGGACGAAAAAACCAAAATCCTTTTCGTAGGGGACAATATGTGTCCTTCCCCGTGGCTTTTTCTTGTGAACGCGGATTACGTCGACGAATGGCTGAAAAGCGCAAAAGAAATATATGCGCTGACCGAGGAGTACGAACCGTGGTGGAGTCACGAAGGGGGATTGCTTTCCCGAAAACTCATATCCGACGTTATACGCATAGGAGAGGAAGTAGTAAACGTAAAATTCAAACGGAATATTCCCTTGCCGTTTATTAAGTTTTATCCTAAAAACGACAGAGTCAACGGCAGTATAGTATTCAGAGTAGCGCACGTGCACAACAAAAGAAATCGTAAATCATAAATGTAAATATTATTGTGTTTTAATAACATTTATGTTAAAATAGAATTCAGAACGGAAATTAAGGAGGTAATATGTCGACAGATTTAATATTGAATTCGACGATTGCGGCGTCTTTCGGACAGGAAATCGTTTATTTGTTTCAGGAAATGGACGTTGCGTCGGCAATTTGTTTCGGCATCGGGCTTATCTTGCTTATAATCGAAATATTTACGCCGGGATTTGGTCTTTTCGGCATAGCGGGCGTAATAATGTCGATAATAGGTATCGTATTGCGCGCGACCGCCGGCGGCAGAGGTAATCCCGTTTTTCAGGTTCTGTTGCTGTTACTGTTGTTGATAATTATCTGCGTTCTGGCGTTTATAATTATGGCGGTTTCGTCTAAAAAAGGGTTTTTGTCGAAAACGCCTTTCATCATGAAAGAAAGCGCGGTCTCGAAAGGAATTGCCGAAGGGACTGCCGATTATACGTCGCTCGTAGGGAAACAGGGCAGGACGCTTTGCGCCCTTCGTCCGTCGGGTATTGCGGAAATCGACGGAGTAAGATACGACGTCATTGCCGAAGGCGAATTTGTGGACGCTGACGAAACGGTCAGCGTATTACGCGTCGAAGGCGTCCGCATCGTTGTTGTGAAATCTAAATTGTAATATATTACGGAGGTAGTTATGTTAATCGGTGCATTGGCTTTGTCGAGCAGCATTACGTCGCTTATCGTCGTACTTGCCGTCGTCGTAGTTTTACTTGCAATCTTTTTCATGCTGGTGCCTGTAGGCACATGGTTCCGCGCTTTGGTATCGGGAGCAAGGATTTCTATGGGGCGTCTCATTGGTATGAGACTTCGCCGCATAAATTACCGTATGATAGTCGAGGCCTATATCAACGCAACCAAAGCGGGTCTCGATATCGATATCGTAGAACTTGAAACACACTGTATGGCAGGCGGCGACGTGCTTAAGGTCGTAAACGCTCTTATTTCGGCACACAGCGCGAATATCGAATTGTCGCTTCGCACGGCGAAAGCCATCGACCTTGCCGGCCGAGACGTGCTCAATGCCGTTAAGGTAAGCGTCAATCCCAAAGTCATCGAAACTCCCGCAATCGCGGCTATCGCTAAAAACGGTATCGAATTGCGCGTAAAAGCAAGAGTTACAGTCCGCGCCAACATCGCAAGGCTTGTCGGCGGCGCCGGTGAAGAAACAATTATTGCCCGTGTAGGCGAAGGTATCGTTACCACGATAGGCAGTTCCAACTCGCACGAGGACGTTCTCGAAAATCCTGACAGAATCAGTAAAACCGTTTTGCAGAAAGGCCTTGACGCAGGTACGGCGTTCGAAATTCTGTCAATCGATATCGCCGATATCGACGTGGGCCGTAACGTAGGCGCTCAGCTTCAGATGGACCAGGCCGAAGCGGATAAACGCATCGCGCAGGCAAAGGCAGAGGAACGCCGCGCAATGGCCGTAGCGCAGGAGCAGGAGATGAAAGCCCGTACGCAGGAAATGCGCGCCGAAGTCGTAAAAGCCGAAGCGCAGGTTCCCGAAGCGATGGCGGAAGCTTTCAAAAACGGTCGTCTCGGCGTTATGGACTACTACAATATGCAAAACGTTATTGCCGACACATCTATGCGTAATGCAATAAGCGGCAAAAAACCCGAGGACGTCAATAAATAATGTTTAATTCCATAAGCGATATTTTTTCGGTATCCTTTTCGGTTTTATACTATATTGTCATAGCTGTAATAATCATAGGCAGTATAGTGACAGGGATTAAATTTTTTAAAAAAGCTAATTCCAAAACCGAAGAATCAGATTCCGGGAAAAATAACAATTCATCTTCGTCAACGGCGGAATCCGAACACGATAAGATTATCGGGGAACGTCTCGAACGTCAGAAACAGTCGGGCGGAAAGAAGGCTGCGAAAAAGTATCACGACAAACTTAACCGAAACGTTAATTACGTCGACGATACGAGTAACGCTACGTACAAATCGTCATCCGACGACGACGCGCACAAGCATCCTTCCGCCGCGCCTTCACCCGGCACGAGAATCAGGGTAGAAAAACGGCCTGCGCCGACGGGTAGCATCGGCTACGTAGGAGACGAGGGCTGCGGCGAACACGATAACCTGCGATACGTGCTGGAAGAGGTCGACACGCGTGACAAAGACGCCGATAAGGAAATTGCCGAATTGCAGAAAATTGTGGTTTGGAGCGAACTCATCGGAAAACCCAAATCCGAACGCAACGGCAGATAAAAACAATGAAGACGGCAACGGACAGTTGCCGTCTTAATAATTAAGGAATTATGACGAAAGTAAGATTGAACGACAGACTTATTGCGGTAACGAAACCGCTTGCGCCCGAAAAGAGTATAGTCAAGGGCCGCGATTTCAGAATCACGGTTCTTACCGACAGACTTTTCAGAATAGAAAAATCACGCGACGGACGCTTTATCGATTGCGCTACGCAGACCGTGTGGTTCAGAAACCTCGAAACGCCGCCGTATAAAGCGGAGAATACGGAGGGAACGGTAAAAATTTCCACTGCTGCCGTTACGCTCGTTTACGACAAACAATCTGGGAAATCAAAAGTGATTTTCAAAGACGGACGAACGGTTAAATGCAATAATTCGCAAAATCTGAAAGGTACGCAGAGGACGCTGGACGGTAATTTCGGCATATACAGATTTCAGAACGGAATTATGAGCAGGTCGGGCGTTGCGGTAATGCGCGACGACGGGCTTTTACTTAACGAAGACGGAGAAATCGTACCGAAGAACGCGGACGTTTCGGACGAATACGTTTTTGCTTACGGAAACGATTTCAGAGGCGCGCTGAAAGACTTTTACAGAATAACGGGAGGAGTGCCTCTCGTGCCGAGATTCGCGCTTGGAAACTGGTGGAGCAGATACCGCGCGTACACGCAGGACGAATACGTCGCGCTGATGCAGAAGTTTATCGACAAAGATATTCCGATAACGGTGGCGACCGTCGATATGGACTGGCACTGGGTGAATATCAACGAAAGATTCGGCACCGACTATAAAGGCAGGAGGTTTCAGAGCCCCGGCTGGACGGGATACAGCTGGAATACCGATTTGTTTCCCGACCATAAGGCTTTTCTGAAATGGCTTAACGAGAGGGGATTTAAAGTTACTCTCAATCTGCATCCCGCCGACGGCATTAGACATTTCGAGGATATGTACGAGCAGACCGCAAAAGCGGTCGGTATCGACCCCGACAGCAAAACCGACGTGCCTTTCGACGTTACCGACAACCGTTTTCTCAACGGTTATTTCGATACCGTCCATCATCCTTACGAGGACGAGGGCGTGGAATTCTGGTGGATTGACTGGCAGCAGGGCACTCGCAGCAAAATGGAAGGTCTCGACCCGTTGTGGGCGCTCAATCACTATTTTACTCTCGATAACGCAAGAAAACACCGTCCGTTGATACTGTCGCGATATGCGGGCGCAGGCAGTCACAGATATCCTCTGGGCTTTTCGGGCGACACGTTTATGAGATGGTCGTCTTTGAGAAGACAACCGTATTTCACCAACAATGCCGCCAATATAGGATATACGTGGTGGAGTCACGATATAGGAGGGCATATGCTGGGCGTACGCGACGACGAGTTGTATCTCAGATGGGTGCAGTACGGCGTGTTCAGCCCGATAAACAGGCTGCACAGCAGCAACAGCGACCTTATGGGAAAGGAGCCCTGGGCATATCGCGCCGACGTATGCCATTTTGCGGAGGAAGCGTTGCGTTTCAGACATAAACTCGTGCCGTATCTTTATACGATGAATTATAAAACCTGTTCGGAAGGCCGCGCGCTGTGCGAACCGATGTATTACGCCTATCCCTGCGACGAGGACGCCTATAAATTCGGAAATCAATATATGTTCGGCACCGAACTTATGGTTTGTCCCGTTGTGAAAAAGATGAACAAAAGGACGGGCACGGCAAGCGTAAAGGCGTGGATACCGCACGGAAGATGGACGGATATATTCACGGGGCAGGTGTATAACGGCGGACGGGTATTAAAACTTTTCAGAGGCGAGCCGTCTATTCCCGTGCTTGCAAAAGAGGGCGCGATTATTCCTTTGTCGGGTGACGCGGGCAACAGCGTGAAAAATCCCGAAAATCTCGAGTTTCTGATATACAGAGGAAATAACTCTTTCGAACTTTACGAGGACGACGGCGAAAATCAGAATTCCGATATCTCATTTGTAAAAACGAAATTCGAAGTTTCCGAAAAAGAGGGCGAGACGATAACTTTTAACGTCGGAGGCGCGCAGGGCGATTTGTCGCTTGTTCCGGAAAACCGCAATTACAGTTTATCGTTTGCCGATATTACAAGCGCAGACGTAACGGTTTTCGTCGGAGACGAAAAGATAAAAGAGGAAAAATATTCTACCCAACCGATAGTCGTTCTGAAAAATATAAAATGCACCGATAAAGTGCGGGTAGTGCTTAAAAATTATACCATCCGCACCAACGTACCGGGAAACGAAGCGATTTCGGGAGTGTTGTCGAGGTTAAAGGGAAGTAACGTCGTAAAGGGATTCTTATATGCGAGCGTTATGAAAAAAGTAAAAAACCGCGATTATAAAACGGCGGTAAAACGCAGTATTCTGCCCGAAAGAATAAAAGAAGAAATATACGAAAATATGAATTGAGGTGGGGGTAAATTATGGCAGTGATTTACGTTCTTACCGCATTGACCGCCGTTTTAAGCGTGGTTATCGTTGCGCTTGAAAACCGCGGAGTGCTGGCAGTTAAATACGTGCTTAAAGCCACGGCAAGTCTCTGTTTTACGATGATTGCCGTACTTGCAATTCTGAAAAGCGGATTCGATAAATGGAAAATGCTGGTGCTTTCGGCGCTGATATTCGGAATGCTCGGCGATATTTTTCTGTCGAGCGAAAACGTTGTCGACGACCCGAAGAAGCTGCCCGTTCTTAACGTTGCGGGCGGAGCGTTTTTTGCCGTCGGACACGTCGTGTACGTCATATGGCTTCTGCGCTTTGCGGGAGGTTTCAATCCGTATACGCTGTTCGCCCTTTTCGGGGTGCCCGTCGTTTTCCTGGCGCTTTGCCTGTTAAAAATAATGAAACCCGGAAAGCTGCTTTTGCCCGTAATCGCTTATTCCGCCTTTCTGGGGCTTATGCTGACGGCTTCGGTAAACGCCTACGTTTATCTCGCGCCGTTGCGCTTAGCGCCGCTGATACTTGCGGGAGGTATTCTTTTTACCCTGTCGGACGGAGTGCTGGCTTATTATAATTTTGGTCATAAGGAACAGAAGAGAATTAAATACGTTTACATGACGGCATACTACGCCGCGCAATTACTGTTTGCATACACGTTACTTTTTTAGGAGGGAACACCGATGTACGATTTCGATAAAATAACGGACAGGAAAAACACAAACAGCTGGAAATACGATTTTTACGACGAATACGGAAAGACGCCTGATACGCTTTCGATGTGGATTGCCGATATGGATTTTCCCACCGTACCCGAGGTTTTAAAGAAGCTCGAGGACGTGGCGAAGTTCGGAATATTCGGGTATTCCCGACCGAGGGAGGGCTATTTCGAAGCCGTAAAAAACTGGTTTGAAAAACGTTTCGGCGCGCATATCGAAAACGAATGGATTGTCTTTACTCCCGGCGTGGTATTCGCGCTGAATATGGCTGTAAAGACCTTTACGGAAGAGGGAGACGGCGTGCTTGTTATGCGCCCCGTTTACTATCCTTTTTTAAACGCGATAAACAATAACGGCAGAAAACTCGTAAACTGCCCGCTGGTTTATTCGGACGGAAAATACTCGATTGACTTTGAAAACCTCGAAAAAACGATTGCCGAAAACAACGTTAAACTTATGTTATTCTGCAATCCTCACAACCCCGTGGGACGGGTATGGACGAGGGCGGAACTCGAGGAAACGGCGGGTATTGCAAGACGACACGGAGTTTTCGTGTGTGCAGACGAGATTCACTGCGACTTTACTTATAATAACAACGTTCATACGTCTTTTTTGAACGTAGACAGGGAAAACGCGATGGTATGTACCGCGCCCAGCAAAACTTTTAATCTTGCGGGATTGCAGACTTCGAATATAATAATTGCGGACGAGGAAAAACGCGGGAAATTCCGCGCCGCGGTAAACTCGACGGGATACGAATATCCGAATATTTTCGGCATAACCGCGTGTGAGACCGCTTACCGCTGCGGCGAAAAATGGCTGGACGAGTTGCTGAGTTACGTTTACGGCAATTACGAATATATGGTCGATTTCTGCAGGAAAAACATGCCGGAGGCGAGAATTTCCGATTTACAGGGCACGTACCTCCCCTGGTTCGATATGAACGCATACGGACTTTCTCACGAAGAACTTATGAAAAGAGTCGAAAACGACGCAAGAATATGGCTGGACGAAGGCACGCTGTTCGGACCAGAAGGAAGGGGTTTTATTCGCTTCAATATTGCTTGCCCGCGTTCGGTTGTAGAGGAAGCGATGGACAGGCTGAAAGCCGCTATGGAGAAATAAAGAGAAATGAGACGAAACGGAAACGATACTGCTTTGAATAATGAAAAAATGCCGAAAGGTATGCTTAAACGACTTATTCCGTTCTATAAACCCTATAAAAAGTTATTTTGTCTGGATTTACTTGCCGCATTCGTGATGTCGGTTGCGGGAATTGTTTTTCCCGTTCTCGTGCGCTATCTGCTGTACGATATTCTGGGCGCGGAATTCATGTGGGCAAGTCTTTTCGAAATGGCGGGACTGATGATAGGCGTGAAAATAATCGAGGTGGGGTGCAGATATTATATGACCACCGTCGGCCATCTTATGGGCGCTAAAATCGAAAAGGATATAAGAATGAGCCTTTTCGAAAAATATATGCGTCTTCCAACGAGTTTTTACGACGACAATAAGGTGGGCGAACTGATGAGTCGCAGCACGACCGACCTTTTCGACATCACGGAGTTTTCACATCATTGCCCCGAAGAGCTGTTTATAGTAGTTGTAAAATTTACGGGTATATTCGCCTATCTTATGACAATAAACGTCAAACTGACTTTAATAGTTTTTGCGACTATTCCCGTATTCGTTACCGTTACTTACTTTTACAATAACAGGCTTAACAGAATATTCCGCGAGAACCGCAGAAAAATCGCCGAAATCAACAGTCATCTCGAAGATACTCTGTCGGGTATCCGCGTGGTCAAATCCTTTGCCACCGAAAACATCGAAGAAAAACGGTTTGACAAAGACAACGACGATTTCGTAAAGATAAAGAAAAAAAGTTATCTTAATATGGGCGGTTTCTTTTCGTCGGTTACGCTGTTTTCGAGCATTGTCTATATTCTTACGGCGGTTGCCGGCGCGGCCTTTATCAAAAAAGGTTATATCACTACGCCCGACCTTATTGCGTATCTTCTGTTCGTGAATACTTTGCTAAACACCATCGACGTGCTGGTACAGCTTACCGAACAGTTTCAGCAGGGCGTTGCCGGATTTTCGAGATACTGCGCGATTATGGATACTCCCGAGACCGTCACGGACAAGCCGGACGCTTCCGATATCGATAATTTCGACGGCCGTATCGAATTCAGCGACGTAACTTTTGCATATAACGACGGCACCGAGGTTTTGCACAACCTCAACGTCGTAGTGGAAAAAGGCGAAAACGTGGCTATCGTCGGGCCGTCGGGCGGAGGAAAAACGACGATGGTAAGCCTTATTCCGAGGTTTTACGAACCGCAGGCGGGCAAAGTGCTTATCGACGGGAAGGACGTACGCGACGTAACGCTGAAATCGCTTCGGCGTTGCGTAGGTATCGTTCAGCAGGACGTATATCTTTTTAACGGTACCGTGGCGGAAAACATCGCTTACGGCAATCCCGAAGCGTCGCGGGAAGAAATTATCGCCGCGGCAAAGGCGGCGGGCGCCGACGAATTCGTCGGCAAAATGCCAAACGGATACGATACGGTCGTCGGAGAACGCGGCGTAAAACTTTCGGGCGGGCAGAAACAGCGGATAAGCATCGCAAGACTCTTCCTGAAAAATCCGCCGATACTTATTCTCGACGAAGCAACGAGCGCTCTCGACAACGAATCGGAACGCGCCGTGCAGGAATCGCTTGACAGACTGGCCGAAGGCCGAACCACCCTTACGATAGCGCACAGACTTACTACCGTAAGAAACGCAAAAAGAATTCTCGTTCTGACGGAGGACGGTATCGCAGAGGACGGAAGCCATAACGAACTGATTAAAAAGGGCGGTATATACGCAAAACTGTATAAAACTTACGAAAATTAAAAATCAGGTAAAATATTGATTGCTTTTTGACCCTCCGCCGTGTATAATTTTAAAATAAAAATTACCGGAGGTAGTTCTATGATAAACAACAAAGGCTCAGCAATCGAATTGCGTACGACTGAAACGGCAATCAAGCTTATCAAAGACAACTTTGAAAGACTACTTGCCGGCGCTCTCAATTTACAGCGTGTATCCGCACCGCTTATTGTTACGTCGGACTCGGGTCTGAACGATAATCTCAACGGGGTGGAACGCATAGTATCTTTCGACGTTCTCAATAACCCCGGAGTCAGGTGCGAAGTCGTTCAATCGCTCGCAAAATGGAAAAGATACGCTTTGAGTTATTACGGTTTCAAAGCAGACGAAGGACTTTATACCGATATGAATGCCATACGCTGCGACGATTATATCGATAACCTTCACAGCATTTACGTCGACCAGTGGGACTGGGAGAGAGTTATCTCGAAAGAGGAGAGAAACGAGGAATTTTTAAAAAGCATCGTGAGAAAAATCGTGGGTGCCGTCGCAGATACGTCAAATATCGTGAATATGAATTTCCCTGCGAACAATATAAGAATAAACAGGGAAGTGAAGTTTGTAACGACGCAGGAACTCGAGGACGCGTATCCCGACAAAACGCCTAAGGAAAGAGAAAATATAATTACGAAAGAAAACGGCACGGTATGCATTATGCAGATAGGCGGGCTGCTTAAAAGCGGCAGGAAACACGACGGGCGCGCACCCGATTACGACGACTGGTCGTTGAACTGCGACATACTTTTCTGGCTTGACAGCATCGATTCGGCAATCGAGATTTCGAGTATGGGAATCCGCGTAACGCCCGAAGTCATGAAAAAACAGCTTGCCGAAACGGGAGATACGTCAAGGCTTGAACTGCCTTTCCACAAGGCTCTTATGAACGGCGAGCTTCCCCTTACGATAGGCGGCGGCATAGGACAGTCGAGGCTTTGTATGCTTCTTCTCGGAAAGAAACATATCGGCGAAGTACAGGCTTCGGTATGGCCTGAACAAATGATAGAAGACTGTGCAAAACAGGGTATTTATCTTCTGTAATAAAACGATAAACTTACAATTTTGAAGGACGGTATTATAATGCAAAGAACACAAATCAAAAGTATTTACTCCGCCGCCGGGGATTACGCCGGCAAAGAGATAACGCTTGCGGGATGGGCAAGAACGATAAGAGACAGCAAAAATTTCGGTTTTATCGAGCTTAACGACGGAAGTTTTTTCAAAAACTGTCAGGTAGTTTTCGAGCGCGACAAAATCGACAACTACGACGAGATTGCCAGACAAAACGTAGGTGCGTCGCTGATTGTCGACGGAATTATCGAACTTACTCCCCAGGCGAAACAACCTTTTGAAATAAAAGCTACTAAAATCGTCGTGCAAGGTACGTCGACGCCCGACTATCCTTTGCAGAAAAAACGCCACAGTTTCGAGTTTCTCAGGGAAAAGGCTTATCTCCGTCCCCGCACGAATACGTTTAACGCGGTTTTCCGCATAAGAAGCGAGATAGCTTTTGCCATTCATAAATTTTTTAACGAACAGAATTTCGTTTACGTTCACACTCCGCTTATCACCGGCAGCGACTGCGAAGGTGCGGGCGCTATGTTTCAGGTTACCACACTCGACCTCGAAAACGTGCCGAAGGACGAAAACGGCAAGGTCGATTATTCGGAAGATTTCTTCGGTAAAAAAACGAGCCTTACCGTGTCGGGACAGCTGAACGTCGAAACGTACGCTATGGCTTACGGCCGCGTTTATACTTTCGGCCCGACGTTCCGCGCTGAAAAATCAAACACCACCCGTCACGCGGCAGAGTTCTGGATGATTGAGCCCGAAATGGCGTTCGCCGACCTTGCCGACAATATGGATATGGCGGAGGCAATGGTCAAATATGTCATAAAATACGTTATGAACAGCTGTAAAGAGGAAATCGCGTTTCTGAATCAGTTTGTGGATACGGGACTTATAGCGCGTCTTGAAAACGTCGTCAACAGCGAGTTTGAAAGACTTTCTTATACGAAAGCCGTCGAGTTGCTTCTGCCGCATAAGGACGAATTCGAATTTCCCGTTTTCTGGGGATGCGACCTTCAATCGGAGCACGAAAGATACCTTACCGAAAAGATTTTCAAAAAACCCGTGTTTCTTACCGGTTATCCGAAGGAAATCAAGGCGTTTTATATGCGTCTGAACGACGACGGAAAAACCGTTGCGGCAATGGACCTGCTCGTGCCCGGCATAGGCGAACTCATCGGAGGCAGTCAGCGCGAGGAACGTCTCGACGTGCTTGAAAAACGAATCGACGAGATGGGACTTAAAGCCGAGGATTATTGGTGGTATACCGATCTGAGACGTTTCGGAGGAACCGTTCATTCGGGATACGGTCTCGGATTCGAGCGTATGGTAATGTATCTTACGGGTATTTCGAATATCCGCGACGTTATTCCTTTCCCGAGGACCGTGGGCAACTGTGAGTATTGAGAGGTTTTTAAATGACCGAAAAAGAAAAGGAAAAACTGCTTGCAAAAATGAAAAACCGCGAATCGGGCGACGTGTCGCGTTGCGACGACGACCTCGAGCGAAGCGAAAAGTACATGAAGAAAGGGCAGTACGAACGATCCAAATATAAGGAGTTTTACGACGACGTAAAACTTTCGATAAAAGAGGACTGGTAAAAAAATCCCCCGCCGATAAGCGGGGGATTTAACGTTTTATTTCGTTATCAGAGATTTTGCGGCGGCAACTATGACGTCTACCGTTGCGTCTGTTCCCAGCGAACTGTCGACCGTAAGGTGATAATTGTTTAAATCGCCCCATTTTTTACCCGTATAGTAATTGTAGTATTTTTTGCGGGTTTCGTCGGTTTTTTTCACTACTTTTTCGGCCGTTACGGGGTTAAGTCCATAGTTTTTCACTGCGTTTCGAACGCGTGTTTCAAGAGGAGCGTGTATAAAGACGTTAAGTACGCCCGCATTGTTTCTCAATACGTAATCTGCGGCTCGTCCCACTATGACCGCGCTTTCTTTGTTTGCTACGTTCCGAATCACGTTGGATTGCAACAAAAACAATTTGTCATTCATTGTGAGATTGAAATCGGACGACGAAGAAGGGATATAACCCGTAGCCGGCAAGGCGTAAAAGAAACGCTCGGCCGCTTTTTCGTCAAGGTCCTCGATTACTTTTTCGCTCATATTGCTTTCCTGCGCGCTCAGAGCGATAAGTTCTTTGTCGTAAAACTTAATTCCCAGTTTATCCGCAACGAGTTTTGCGACGAACCTTCCGCCGCTGCCGTATTCCCGTCCGACGGTTATTACGATTTTCCCCATACTGTTTACCTCCTTGGCTTATATTTATATTATACCACGCCCGATATCGCAATTCAATACTTGCGTCGAAATTGACAAAAAACTCACGCGTCTGTATAATTGAAATATGAGTATATTCGACGGAAAACTCGATTTGTCGGTAACGGTCGCAAGCGGTATCGAGGCGGTAACGAAACGGGAACTTGAAAGTCTCGGATACGAGCCCGGACCCGCAATTTTCGGAAGAATAGGGTTTAAGGGCGATTTCAGCGACGTTGCGCGCGCTAATATTTTTTTACGCACGGCAAATCACGTATACATAAATCTCTGCGAGTTTCCCGCCGACACTTTCGACGCTCTTTTCGACGGACTTATCGGTTACCGGTTCGAGGACGTTTTGCCTGAAAACGCAAAATTTACCGTCGACGCCAAAAGCAATAAGTCGAAACTTTACGCCTTATCCGCCATACAGAAGGTAGGGAAAAAGGCAATAGCCGAAAGACTTATGCGAGCATATAAGACGGGAACTCTTTCGGAAACGGGGGCGGAATATCATATCGAAATAAACATAGTTAACGACGTTGCGACCGTATGTCTCGATACGTCGGGCGAAGGATTGCACAAAAGAGGATATCGTCCGATAATGGGTCTTGCCCCTATGAAGGAGACTCTGGCCGCCGCAATCGTAACGTTGTCCGTATGGAATGCGGAAAGGCCGCTTATCGACTGTTTCTGCGGCAGCGGAACTATACCCATAGAAGCCGCGTTGATTGCCGCAAACATTGCGCCGGGAGTTAATCGGAACTTTGCGTTCGAACATTTTGAAAACGCACCCACCGTTGCGGATGAAGTGCGCAAAGAGGCTGTTCAGCGTGAAAATCGAGATGTTAAAGTGCGTATTTCGGGATTTGATATCGACGCCGACAGTATAAAAACGGCAATGTGCCACGCCGAAAAAGCCAGCGTTAAGGACCTTATACATTTTCAACGGACAGACATGAGAAATGTTTCGACGAAAAACGAATACGGCGTTCTTATAAGCAATCTGCCTTTCGGGGAAAGACTGCTTACCGAAAAAGAATTGCAACCCCTTTACCGGGATTTCGGAAAACTTTTTAAAAGCCTTCCGACCTGGAGTTGCTATGCTTTTACGAGTTATCCCGATTTCGAAAAGTATTTCGGCAGGCGCGCCGATAAAACACGCAAACTTTACAGCAGTCAGCTCGAATGCGTGCTGTATCAATATTTAGGGCCCCGTCCCCCGAAACGCGACGGTAAGGAGAGATTATGAAAAGAAACGGAATGTGTCCTGTTTGTTTTATCAAACGCTTTTTTACCATGCCTTCGAAGGTGAGCGAAGTTTATCCCGAAGGATTATACGATAACGGCGCGGCTATGACGCCTCCGATGGGATGGTCGAGCTGGAATACCTTTAAAAATCGAATCGACGAAAATCTTATTTACGATACGGCCGTCGCGATGAAAGAAAAGGGTCTTCTCGAGGCAGGCTATCGTTTTGTAAATATCGACGATAACTGGGTCTGCAATAACAGAGACGAGAACGGACGTATGCAGTCGGACCCTCTGACTTTTCCTCACGGAATTCCCGCGCTTGTCGAAAAAGTCAATGCGCTCGGGATAAGTCTCGGCATTTACAGCAGCAACGGCACCGCTACCTGCGAGGACCTTACCGCAAGCCTTTATCACGAGCGTCTTGACGCCGAAACGATAGCCGAATGGGGCGTGGAATATTTCAAATACGACTTTTGCCACAACGAGCCTATGTCGGAATACGCGCCCCTCGTCTATGCCGTAACCGTCAGCGGAAATTGCGAGCCAGCAACCTATCAATGCACGGAGGCGGTTCTTTCGGGACTTGCAAGAAGAATGCCCACGAAAAAGACCGAATGCGGCAAATACGTATCGGGTCTTGACAGAAGAGAAGGCGCAATGACCTTCGAAAACGTCGAGGTAAAGGACGCGGGCGAATACGACCTGACCGTTCATATCGTCAAACACGGCAGATACAAAAAATGTCTTATGATAGAAGTAAACGGGAAAGAACGCGTTACCGTTGATTTTCCCGACCAGAAAAAGTACAACGATACGGCAAAATTTTCAGTAAAGGTAAACCTTGAAAAAGGGAAAAACTCGATAAAACTTTTCAATCCCATAGGAAGTCGCGCGGACAGCGCGATGCTGCAATACCGTCTTATGGGACGGGAACTCAAAAACGCCGCGACGAAAGTTTCGGCCGAAACGGGAAAACCTCGCAAAAACATAACTTTCTCAATTTGCGAATGGGGATGGAATCAGCCGTATAAATGGGGACGCCTCACCGGTAATTTATGGCGCACCACGCCCGATATCCGTCCGTTCTGGCCGTGGATAATGATTATTTATAACCATAACGTAAAACTTTATAAATACGCGGGTCCCGGGGGATGGAACGACCCCGATATGCTTGAAGTCGGCAACGGAAAATTGACGCGCAATCAGAATCGCTCGCACTTTGCGTTGTGGTGTATGATGTGCGCGCCGCTTATTCTCGGCAACGACCTGAGAAGCATATCCGACGAGGTCCTGAACATAGTAACCAATAAAAATCTGATTGCCGTAAATCAGGACGCGCTCGGAGTGCAGGCAAAGCGAATCTCGAAAGGCGACGTCGATACTCTCGTAAAACCTCTGTCCGACGGCAGCGTTGCGGTGTGTTTATTCAATAAGGGAGGAAAGAAAAAACGCAAAATCGATATAAATCGCATAGCCGCTGACGAATATTCGGGATTGGAAAAGAAATCGTCTTACGAGGTAAAAGACCTTTGGACGGACGAAAGGTTTACGTCGGACGGCGTATTACGCGTGGGGATAGACAAACACGATAGCGCCGTGTTCATAATAAAATAACGTGTTCATAATATAACAAAAAAGGACGGTCGTGAGACCGTCCTTTTAATCAGTCGGTTTATTCCTTTCCGTTCCAGCAATAGGTGCAAAGTTTATTCTTATCGCATCCTACGGCCGAAAGAGTGTCGTCAAGCGACAGATAGTTCAGCGACGTGAATTTCAGTTCCTTTCTGATTTCTTCGACCATATTTTTGTATTCGTCGGTAGACGGGTCGGAATATAGATGAAGTTTTTCCTGAGCTTTTTCGCCTTCGAGGCGCGCTATCACTCTGCGGGTAATAAGGTCCATATCCGATGTCGAACGCGAGAAATTAAGATATTTACAGGCAAACAATACCGGCGGACAGGAAAGTCGCACGTGCACTTCTTTTGCTCCGCTTCTGTAAAGAAAATCCGTCGTTTCGCGCATCTGCGTGCCCCTTACGAGAGAATCGTCGATAAGCACGAGTTTTTTATCGCGGATAAGAGTGTCTACGGGAATCAGTTTCATACGGGCGATTAAATCGCGGCGGTTCTGGTTCACCGGCATAAACGAACGCGGCCAGGTGGGCGTGTACTTTATAAAAGGACGGGAAAAAGGTATTCCCGAGCGGTTTGAATACCCTATAGCGACGGCAGTGCCCGAATCGGGAACGCCGGCAACGCTGTCCGACGATAAATTTTTGTCGGCGTCGGCAAGCTTTGCGCCGCATCTGCAACGCATTTTTTCGACGTTTACACCCTCGTAACAGGCTGCGGGATAACCGTAATACGTCCATAGGAAAGTGCATATCCGCATTTCTTTTTTGGGTTCCGAAAGGACGGTTACTCCGTCGGGCGTAACGAAGTCGATTTCGCCCGCGCCGAGTTCCTTAAAGTCGGAATATTCGAGATTAAGATAGGCAAACGACTCAAACGATACGCAGAACGCGTCGGATTTTTTGCCGATGAAAGCGGGTGTACGGCCGAATCTGTCTCGCGAAACGTAAATGCCGTCGGGCGTAAGCACTATTACCGACAGCGAGCCGTCTATTACGCTCTGAACGTATTCGAGTCCTTCCTTGATAGAATCTTTTTTGCTTATGAGAGCGGCGGTAAGTTCCGTCGGGTTGACGTCTCCTCCGCTCATTTCGAGAAAGTGCGTGGACTTTTTGTCGAGGGAAGAGGCAATCAGCTCGTCAGCGTTATTAATGCGTCCGACGGTCGTTATCGCAAAGTTTCCGAGGTGGGAACGCACCAGCAGTGGTTGCGGTTCGCTGTCGGAAATGCAACCTATGCCGAGAGGACCGTGCATTTCGGTAACGTCCCTTTCGAATTTCGTGCGGAAAGGCGAGTTCTCGATATTATGAATGGCACGCTGAAAACCGCTCTCCCCGTAGACGGCCATTCCGCCGCGCTTGGTGCCGAGATGCGAATGATAATCCGTGCCGAAGAATAGGTCGAATACGCAATCGTTTTTCGACGCTACTGCAAAAAATCCGCTCATAGTAAAATCTCCTTATAAATTATTAACCCCGCGGAAAATCCGCGGGGATATCTTATTCGTATTTGTTTTCTCCCGTGAGCCAGTTTACGGTCCACGTGTGCGGGATATGTTTTTCGGTAAAATAGATTTTCACCGTATTGTCTCCGAGATAATCCACAAAATCCACGTGCTTGTCGGATTTGGTATAAATCTCGTTAAGAAAATCGAGTTGCTTCGATGAAAAATCGTTTACGTTATCCGATATGAACAACAGACGGCCGAACGTCTTATTGATTTCGGCAACAAGGCGTTTTTCGGACGGCGTATATTTTAAATTTACGTCGCGCATAAAGAATACGTCGGGGTCGTTACCGAAGGCGCGTCCGTCGAGACCTCGTCTGAAAACGGTGTTCTGTATGGCGGTCTGTGTGGATACTATTTCGTTGTTCGTAAGAGTGTAAATAAAGCGCGGTTTAAACTTTATGTCTACGTCGGAGCCTATGCGGCAGTAATCGAAACGGCCGAAAGCAGGGGCGAGGGGAACGCCGCAACCTAAGATGAGTTTATCGCCGCAGCATTTTCTTAAAAACTCGCAGGCGTCGTCCATTATTTCGCCGCGGGTACGGTTGTTGAAAGGTATCAGACAGGCGGCATAAAGGAAATCGAGCTTTACCATATCGAAGCCCCATTCGTTAAGCACGGCGTCGAAAAATCCGCGGATATAGTCGGCGCATTCCTTAATATAGAAATTCAGCGTATAACACGGGCGGCTTCCGAGCATTCCGAAAACGGGTTTCCCGCATTTGTCTTTAAGTATCCAGTCGGGATGTTCTTTTGCGACCTTGCTGGTTTTTTCGACGTAAAACGGTGCAAGCCACAGCCCCGCGAGATATCCTTTTTCGTGAATTTTATCGGCGACGTATTTCATGCCGTGCGGAAATTTTACGGTATCGGTAATAGTCCAGTCCCCGACTTTGGTCTGATGGCCGTCGTCAATCTGAAATATATCGATTTTATCGGCACGGGAAAGACCTTCGAGGTCGCGCAGAATGATTTTTTCGTCGATGTTCGTAAAGTAGTTGTACCAGCTCGTATATCCCGTCGTATGACCTACGCGTGCAGGTCTGACGTCAAGCGCGGCAAAATATCCGTCGAATACCTCGTCGTACGTCCCGTTCAGAAACACGAGGTCGAACAGAGTGTATTCGGATGTTATCGTTTTCCCTTCGACGTCCTTTTCGACGACGATAAAATCGGCGTTCATATCGAAGTTGATTATCGTCCAGCCGCTTCTTTCGGACAGCGAACCTAAAAATTCGTATTCGCGTCCGTTTCTGACGTAACCGAAAGTGTATCCGTGAAAATAACCTTTTTTCTTGGGATAGGATTTGAAATTGTAGTCCCCGTTGATTGCCGCGATTTCACGGCCGATTTTGATTTTATTGAGGGGGAAACGAATACCTTTCTGCAATTCGTCGCTTTTCCATTCCTTCGTAAGCGACCAGCTCTGATAGCCGTTTGCGAGTACGGAAGTCTCCTTCGAGAAGGAGTAAGGACAGGAAATTTCGGCGTGAACGAGTTCCATCTTCCGTTTGGGCAGAATCCGGACCGTCAGTCTGTTGCCGTCGCGGGCAACGTCAAGCCCGAAGTCATCGTTCGAGGCGTCGGCCGTGCGGCCGTTGCCGCCGACGTTATAACAAATGCGGAATTTAAGGGAATCGAACATAAGAGTACTCCTTTAATACATTACGATATAATCCTCGCGTTCGGCGCCGACCGAAACGTATTTGATTTTCGCGCCGACGGCGTTTTCGATAAAGCGTATATATTCGAGCGCCTCTTTGGGCAAATCCTCGGGTTTGCGGCATTTACTTACGTCGCATTTCCAGCCTTTAAGTACGGTAAATTCGGGTTTGGCGATATTCAGGTCTTCGCCGAAGGGGAACTCCGTGGTGATTTTGTCGCCCACTTCGTAGGCCGTGCAGACGGGAATGGTGTCGAGATAACTTAAAACGTCAAGCTTGGTAAGCGCGATTTCGTCGGCGCCCTGCATTCTTATGCCGTAACGGCTCGCAACCGCGTCGAATGCGCCGACGCGCCTCGGACGTCCCGTTGCCGCGCCGTATTCGCCGCCCGCTTCGCGCAGGTCGTTTGCGAATTTTCCGAACGCTTCGACGGTAAACGGGCCTTCGCCCACGCAGCTGCTGTAAGCCTTCATAATTCCTATTACGTTATCGAGTTTGAGATTAGGCACGCCGGCTCCGATGGGGGCGTAAGCGGCAATCGTGTTTGACGAAGAAGTATAAGGATTTATGCCGAAATCGATATCGCGAAGCGCGCCGAGCTGCGCCTCGAACATAATGCGCTTGCCTTGCTTCGCGCAGTCGTTGAGATAAAGCCCGGTATCGGTAACGTAGGGCAGAAATTCCTTTGCGAGTTGTTTAAGATGAGTTTTAAGTTCGGCGGCGTCGACGGGCGTGCTTCCGTAGGCCTTTTCGATAAAGAGATTTTTCCACTCCACGATGCCGTCTATTCTCTTATCGAGTGCATCGGGGAAACGCAAATCGCCCATACGAATAACCTTTTTGAGGTATTTATCGCCGTAAACGGGCGCTATTCCGCGACGAGTGCTGCCGTATTTCGCGTCGCCGAGTCTGTCCTCCTCGAGGCAGTCCTGACGGACGTGATAGGGCATGCAGATTATCGCGCGGTCGCTTATTTTAAGGTTTGCGGGCGTAATTTCGATACCCTTTTCGCGCAGAGATTCCATTTCCTTATGAAGATGGGTAAGGTCGATAACCATACCGTTGCCCATTACGCAGGTAACTTCGGGACGGAGTATCCCCGACGGAAGAAGATTCAGAATGAATTTGCCGCGCTCGTTTACCACGGTGTGTCCGGCGTTGTTTCCGCCCTGATATCTTACGACCACGTCGTAATCCTGACTGAGAAGGTCGACCATGCGTCCTTTGCCTTCGTCGCCCCAGTTGATACCTACTATCGCTGTAAGCATATATATCCTCCAAAACTTTGAATTCGAATTAAAAAATACATTTGATATTATATATAATAAAGCGATATTATGTCAAGGTTAAACGGCGCGAAAAAAAGGTTTTTCATCTGAAAACCTTTTCGAAATTTTTATGAAAAATCATATCGCGTTCTTCGTCCGTCAGAGGCAACGCAAGAAATCTTTTTATTTCCTCGTCGGGACGCCACATGGGGAAGTCCGTGCCGAAAAAGAATCTGTTTGTGCCGAGTTCATGTATAATATCGACCGCCGTTTTCCCGTCGAGGAACATAAGCGACGACGAGGTGTCGAACCATACGTTTTTAAGACCCTTGTATCCGTGTACGTGTTCCCATTCACTATATCCGCCGAAGTGCGCTCCTATTACGGTCAGACCTTCGAATTTTCTCGCAACGTTCTGCAACCTTTCGGGGTTGCTGTATCTGTATCGCTTGTCGCCCGTGTGGAAAAGGACGGGGAGACGGCCCTCGGCGGCGCGGTATATTTTTTCGGCTTTCGGCTCGTCTATGGCGAAGTGCTGAAAATCGGGGTGAAGTTTGATTCCCTTAATGCCGTTTGCGATTGCATAATCTATCTCGTCTTTAATTTCACGCTCGTCCATATCGGGGTGCAAAGTCATAAAACCGATAAATTCCGGATGCGTTTCAATTTCCGAAACGATATATTTATTGATGCTTTTTACCTGATGAACCGTCGTTGCGGTCGAATGAACTACAAATTCGGATATGCCTGCCGCCTTTCCTTCGTTAAGCAACAATTCGGGAGTGCCGGCTTTATTGCTCATTTTAATATTGTAGAAATCGCCTATTGCGTCAGTGGCTTTCGAAGCGATTTTATCGGGAAAAATGTGTGCGTGCGCGTCTATGATTTTCTGCATATATTACCTCTTGATTTTTAATATTTTATCATATATCCCGCACAATGGCAAGTAAGGAAATTATAAAGTGCGGCCGTTTTAAAAATAAGATAAAACCCGTTAAGAAAAAATGTTGAAATAACAAGCATTATATGATATAATATTTACTATCTTATATGAGGAAGGAAATTATGACAGACGTTACCGAAATTCAACAGAAGCAAAAGAAAAAAGCGTTGACGGGCAATATGTGGATTTATGCCCTCGGCGTTATGGGCATCAACTTTGCAATCGGTCTCGTAAACAGTTATCAGGCGGAGTTTTTCAATAAAATTCTGCATGCCGATCTGATTGCGGTTGCCATTATCATTCTGGTTGCGAAATTCGTAAGTATCTTTGCCGATTTTATCATAGGAAACCTTATCGACCGCGCCAACTTCAAATCGGGCAAAATGCGGCCGTGGATACTTTTTTCGGCTTTTCCGCTTTTCGTATTCACGATGTTTTCGTTTGCGGGATTCAGATTTCCCGATACTGCGGGCGGTCGCGTCGGAATGTACTTTTACATAACCGTTATCATCATTTTGTGGAACGTGAGTATGACTATGGCGGATATTCCGTCGCAGGGTATGCTCAAAATGGTGGCGGGGACTCCCGACGACATCAATAACGCCGCGGGCGTTGCAAATACTCTTAAATCGATATCCCTTGCCTGTTCGGGCGTGTTTATCACCATCGTCTGTATGCTTACGGGCTCGGGAGACGTCGGCTGGAAAGAATATCTCATAACCTCGGCGGTCCTTGCGGGAATAGGACTGGCTTTGCAACTTCTTATGTACTTTAAGGGCAAGGAGGAATACAAAGTCAACGTCAGCTCGGCAATGAGTTTCAAGGAAATGTTCAGGGAACTTAAGGGCAACAGAATGATACAAATCGTTTTGTTTACGTACCTTCTGGGATTCGGCCGCAATATAGGTTTAAGTATTGCCGTTCAGGCTTCGTGCATTCTCATCCGCGACGGTATCGACCTTACGGCGTTGGGGCTCGGATATATGAGCGGCGACGCCTGCAGCTGGGCGATAGGCATTACGTCGGCCGCCTCGAGTATGGTTACGATAGTGCTCAATCCGATGATTAACAAAAAACTGGGCGAGAAAAAATACTTTATTATCGCCGGTTTTTACGGTTTTGCCGTATGCCTTATCGGATATCTCGTTTACATTTTCAGCCCCGAAACGTCGTTTGCAAGAAGTATCTGGGCGATATTCATTTATCAGTTCTTCCTCGGTTTCGCGTACGGTCCCAACGGCTATCTGCCTATGGTTATGACCTCGGATATCGTCGACTATCAGGAATGGAAAACGGGCAAACGCACGGAAGGTACGCAATTTGCAATTTTGTCAATGTCAAATAAACTTTCCAACGCATTGTCGGTTTCTTTGGGACTGTTGCTCATCGGCGCGATAGGTTATCAGGCCGATAAGTATGCAGAGGTCGCAAAGGTCGGTTACGACGCCGCCGGTAAACTCGTCGACAGGGCGGCTAATATCGAGTCCATTCACGGTTACGTTACCGCCGGCATGCAGAATAAGGCGTGGGCGATATATTTCCTGCTGCCGGGACTTTGCATGCTTGCAAGTTCGTTGATAATGTTCTTTTATAAAATCGACGATAAAACCAAAAAACAGATGCGCGAAGAACTTGCTTTGCGGCACGCCGGGAATGCCGTTTTATCGTCAGACGGAGCGGACGCGGCCGTGTTCGGGGTGGAAAATCCCGTTGATGCCGTTGGAATTGCCGAGGCCGGAACCGAAGAAAACAACGGATAAATTAACAAAACTGAAAAGATTAAAGCGTGCCGCGGCACGCTTTATTTTTAATAAGGTTTCTAAAAAACTATTCTATTCTCCGCTATCTAATGATAAATATTTTTCGTAGTATTCTTTTTGCTTGGAATGATTAAAGGTCTGATATTTCTATCAGACCTTTAATACATGTATGGAGCGGGTAACGGGAATCGCTCCGAAACCCCTGCGGGGCGCAAAGCGCAACTAACGTTGTTTCTATCA
>MSGY01000015.1:157082-178004 GCA_001940895.1 Christensenellaceae bacterium Phil10
TCCCTGAAAATAAGAAACCGTCCGCTGACGGACGGTATTTTGGAGCGGGTAACGGGAATCGAACCCGTGACCACAGCTTGGGAAGCTGTTGTTTTACCTCTAAACTATACCCGCAAGCACTAATAATTAATTATATATTATTCTTAAAAAAAATCAACTGTTATTTACAATCTTCCCGTTATTGTGTATAATAAGCAAAAAGGAGGGCAATATGAAAATCGATTTTAAAACCATACCCGAAAAGACAGTCCCGGAATTTTTAGGCGGTGAAAAAGAATTCAACGTCAAAACGTTTATCGACGAAAACGGAAACAAAATTATGAGAGGGTGTCTTATACCCGGCTCGTCGATAGGAATGCACCGCCACGAGGCGAATTGCGAAATTCTTTACGTTTTATCGGGCGAAGGAAAAATGCTTACGGACGACGGCGAAGAAAGATTGAAAGCGGGCGACTGCACTTATTGTCCGAAAGGTTGCGCCCACAGTTTCGTCAACGACGGAACGGAAGATATTATATTTTTCGCGACCGTTGTAAGACAGTAATAAAAAGGTGGCGCTATGAAAATCAAGAGAAAATATTTGCTTGTTGCGATTGCATTGCTTATTCCGATAATGCTTTTATCTTTTGCTGCCTGCAATAAGGCGGCGGGGAACGACGCGTCGGTTAACGGAAATTACGAAAACAAGATAGAAACGGACGGCGGAAGTACGTCGGAAGAGAGCACTCCCGAAAGAAAAATAATATATTACGCGCGGCTTTCCATGAAGATAGGCGATATCGACGGCGCAATCGGCTCGATTAAGGGCAAACTTAACGCGGACGAATGGGTTGAAAGCGAAAGCATAGGACAGAATTACGCGTCGGTTGTCGTAAGGGTAAAGTCTGCAAGACTCGACGATTTCGTAAAATCCGTTTCGGGCGAAGGCGAGATTACCGATTACAACAAAACGTCAGAAGATATTTCGCTTTCTTATTCGGACACCGCGGATAAAATAGCTACTCTCGAAAAAGAGAGAACGACGCTCGTCGCTCTGTATGAAAAAGAGGGCGTTACCGTTTCCGACCTTGTTCAGATTAACAAGAGAATAAGCGAGATTGACGTCGAGCTCGATAAACTTAAAGGCACGATAAAGCGCTATGACAGTCTTGTGGATTACAGCACCGTTACGATAAATTTATACACGCCCGTATATCGCGAGACGCCAACGTTCGGGCAACAGTTGAAGGATGGGTTTAACGTACTCGGAAACGCATTGAAATATATCGCGTTGTTTATTATCGTTATCTCGCCGGTTGCGGCGGTTATTGTCGGAATCGTAATTTTGATAAAATACCTGAAAAAGACGGGAAAGATAAAACCCCGCCCAACAAAACGCAGCGGTAAAAAACAAAAAAACGATATCGTAAATAATGACGCCGACGCAGAGTCGCGCGATACGGAAAACAATGACGAAACCCGAAACTGAAAATTAAAACGTTAAAAAAACACCTGCTTGCCGCAGGTGTTTTTTTGAGTGATAAAAATTATTTGTTTTCTTCGGTGGTTTCGTCTTCGCTGTCCGCAATTTCGGAAATTCCGCTTTCGGCGGCAGAATCCGCGACTTCGGTACCGTCGGTTGCGGGGTGCGCTTTTTTTGCCTTTTTCTTGTTTATCATAATTTCCGCGAAAGCAAACAACGCGCAGAATACGATGCCTACCATAAGCGACAGACTTCCGATATTCGTTTTACCGTGCGAAACGCCGCTGATAAGCGCCGAAAGTCCGACGAGTATAACGCCCGGAATAAGTGCCATTTTGGGATTTTTGACGACATATTTGCCGCCGAGACTTCCGAAAAGGGCATAGACTACGCAGCCGAAAGCGGGCGTAAGATAAGGCGCGTTTTCTATTGCCTGCTGTAACGGAGATATAGCAAGGCACAATACCATAATAGCCACGATAATTACGGTTACCAACGAACTTATGGAGACCGCAATCGTCGATACGAGCTCGTTTTCCTCGGTGCCGATTTCGGTTTCTGCGATTTCGTGGGCTTTCACGACGCATGGAATTTTAAGGTTGGAAAGATTGCCCGTTATAAACGCGAGATATTCGCCGTTTGTGCCGAGCATAGGCGCGTATATAATCGGCTCGGATATGCCGGACCCCGCGTTTATAAGCAACAGAGTAATTACGCCCGCGTCGGCAAAGACCGCCCAGTCGGGGCTGACTTTGAACACGAGACATATAACGACCGGTACCGAAAGAATAAGCAGAATGCCTATGGTATTCCATAATCTTCCTATGCGATGCCACTTCTGATTATAATCGTAAAATTCCTTTTGTTTATCGCTCATCGCCTCGTATTCGGCAAGGCGTTTTGCTTTTTTCTGTTCGCGCGTTAATTTTTCTTTTTTCATATCGCACCTCTCAATACTGACCCGTCGTTCCGCTTATTATCGCTACTATAAGCATTGCGAACAACATCGAGAACGCCGTCGAAAAGTCGTCAAGCCATTTCCAGTTGAATTTTTTTACGAGGAAGTCGGAAAGTATCATAAATAAAGCCGCCACTACTACCGCAATAAAGTTATAGTAGCTTTTCAGTTGACCGGGCGCGCCTGCAATAGCGCCGATGGACATCGAAAGATATCCGATTATCATACCGATAAACGATACCTGAAAGGCAAGGTCGCCGAGATTTATGCCGTTCGGATTTGCTTTTTTGACGTCTTTTTCAAGAGTCTTTGTTTCGGCGGCCGCGTCGGCGGCGGCGTTACCTCCGACCTTCATAGTGCCGAGCTTTGTAAGTTTTGGCTGCAATATCTTATAAAAACATACGACGAGTATAGGCCCGAGAATTATCGAAAGAGTCATAAGTAAAGTCATCGTCGCAAAATCCTGAGCGGTTACGCCTTGCTGCATAAGCACTGTAAGCCCGTCCGTACTGCCGGTTATCGCTTTCGCCGCGCCGTCCGCCATCTGCGTTTCGTATTGAAGGGCGCCTATTACCGAAAGTCGGATTGCGGGAACCGCTATGCCGAGAGCTCCCACAAGCGTTACTACGCCGATTCCGATACCGATAGCGGGAAGAATGGAAAAACTTGCCGATGTTGTGATGACTTTTTTGATTTTCGTCATGTCCATACCGATTTTTTTTGCTTTTTTTACCGATTTTACAAGATAAAAAATTGCTTCAGCCGATATGAAAACGACAATCAGGGCGTACAACAGATAGAGCACCCAGGAATTCGGGTTGAATCCGTTGAACCAACTCATCGCTGATTTTAACATATTTTATCCTCTCCTCTTTAATAATTTAAAGTATAAAAATAGTGTACATTATATAAATGCCGTTCGTCAATATTTTTTTTACAAAAACGAAAAAAAACCGACGTCAGACGGGCAAACGACGGTTTTTAAAACGGATTAATATAAAAAAGCCTCTCTTTCGAGAGGCTTTTCATTAAATACGAACAGTGCTTACTTTTGTGCTTTTACCCACTTCGTAAGTTCGGTAAAGATTACGCCGAGGCCGTAAGCGCCTGCGTCGGGATGTCCGATAGACTTCTCGCCCACAACGCCCGCACGACCCAGTCTTGCGGTAATCTGTTTGGTGTATTCCGCGCCCTTGACCGCAGCGCGTGCGCCTTTTTCCATTGCAACGACAAGGCTGTCGCCTTCGGCCGCCGCTTTCGTAACTTCGTCCGCGCAGGGTACGAGTGCGTCGATAAGCGTCTTGTCGCCAACGACGGCGCCGTGTCCGAAGGAACGCTCGCCCGTCGTCTGTACGCCGTTTACCGCGCCGACGAGAATTTTGCCGAGCAGAGTAGCGTCAAGCTCTTTTGCGCCCGCGGCCGCTTTTCCAGCATAGCGGAAACCGCTGCCCCAGATAGGACCGGACGCGCCGCCGCAATATTCCATAATGATATCGGACGCGCTCGTGAGGAATGCGCCTATATCGGCTTTATCGCGTGTTGCCCAGTCTTTTTTGAGCTGTTTGAAACCTTTTGCGATACTCATACCGAAATCGCCGTCTCCGCAACTGTCCATATCGCAGAAATGCACTTCGTTTTCGATGATGACGTCTGCCATTTTATCGACGAGAGCGACGAAAGCCGCGGTATTCATTTTGGGTGCGAATACGGGTTTTTCGGTAAGTTCGTATACCGCCTGTTTTACGGGTTTGGCTTCTTTTGCGCCCGTTGCGCTTTTTGCGTCGGCGGTTGCCGTTACCGCGCCGGGAGTAACGTTAAGCGCTTTTGCAAGTGCTTTCACGGCGTCGAGAGCGGCTTCGGCCTCTTCCGACGCTGTTCCTCCCCAGGTAAGAGCGGGGGTGTTTACGGGGTAGTCGAGAAGGGCTTTGAGTTCCTCGTCGAGTTTGAGGAAAGTAACCGACGCGCCCTGCATATCGAGGGATGTCATATAGTTGCCCACTATCGCGCGGTGTACTTTATAGCCTTCTCTTTCGATAACCTTGTTGACAGAGTTATTCAGAACGTAAAGTTCGGACAGCGGAGTGCCGCCGAAACCGTTTACGATAACCGCGATTTCGTCGCCGCGTTTAAGTTTGATAACCGCGTTGTCGGCGATACGAGGAACCATTTTTTCGGCAAGTTCGTCCGCTGTAACGAATTTTTCGGTTGCGACGCCGGGTTCGCCGTGAATGCCTACGCCGAATTCCATATTTTCGTCGGCAAGTTCGAATATGGGCGTGCCCTTTGCGGGAGGAGTGCAGGAAGAAATTGCAAAGCCTATGCTTGCAACGTTGTCGATGACTTTCTGCGCGATTCTTTTAACTTCTTTGAGGTCCTTGCCTTGTTCGGCGGCGGCGCCTGCGATTTTATGTACGAACATTGTGCCCGCAACTCCGCGGCGACCCACCGTGTAAAGGGAGTCGGTAACGGCAACGTCGTCGTTTACGAATACGGCGTCGACGTCGATATCGTCGTCCTCTTTCGCGCGTGCGCCCGCATTATTGAAGTTCATGCAGTCGCCCGAGTAGTTTTTGATAATCAACAGAGTGCCCTTGTCGCTTGCGGTGGCTTTGATGGCCTCGTAAACCTGTATCTGCGAGGGAGACGCGAATACGTCGCCGCATACCGCCGCGTCGAGCATTCCTTTGCCGACGAAACCTGCGTGAGCGGGTTCGTGTCCGCTTCCGCCGCCCGAAATAAGGGTAACTTTATTGCGGTTGATTTCCTTCTTTTTGACAACCTTGAATTTCTCTACGAATTCCAGCTCGGGATGCGCTGCGGCAAGGCCGTGGCACATATCGTAGACGAAAGTCTCGGGCGTATTCATTATTTTTTTCATAATAAAACCTCGTGTTCGTCAGGCGATTAATGGCAACCGCACTCGCATTCTTCTTCGAAACCGTATTTATAGGCGTGACCGATTGCGTCTGCCGTTTTGATTGCGGCGGCGACCATATCGGGCGTAACGGGGAAGGGCATATTGTGAACGGATTCTTCGGGGATGCAGGTCTTTTCCGCAACCGCTTTGAGAAGCTCGTCGTCGAGATTTTCTGTGCCGAGGTCTTTGAGACATACGGGAAGACCTACCGACAGGCAGAAGTCGAGAACTTCGTAAAGTTCGTCTTCGGGGCTGTTTTCAAGGACAAGCTGGCAGATTGTGCCGAAAGCGACCATTTCGCCGTGATAGTATTTGGTGTGGGCGGGAAGAAGGGTAAGACCGTCGTGGATTGCGTGCGCCGCGGCAAGTCCGCCCGATTCGAAGCCGAGACCCGAAAGAAGAATGTTGGTTTCGATAATTCTTTCGAGAGCGGGGGTTACGACGTGCTGTTCGCAAGCGGCGAGAGCCTTCGTCCCGTCCGAAAGAAGGGTTTTGTAGCAAAGTTCCGCAAGAGAAGCGGCAGCCATCGTGCCGTATCCGAGCATTTCGCCTGTAGCGCGGTTTGCGCCGCAGGGAAGACCCGCGTTGACGTTGCTGAAGGATTTTACGTTTGCGCGAGCTTCGAAGTAGGTCGAAAGAGCGTCGCCCATTCCGGATACGAGGAAGCGCGCGGGAGCGTTTGCGATGACTTTGGTATCGATAAGAACTACGCTGGGGTTCTGTTTGAAGTATGCGTAATCGTCGAAATGATGGTCGTCGGTGTAAAGAACAGCCGAGTGAGAGGTGGGCGCGTCGGTTGCGGCGATTGTGGGGCAGATGATGAGGTTGTTGCCCATAGCGACGCATTTTGCCGTATCGATGGCTTTGCCGCCGCCGAGACCGATTGTGCAGGCGCAGTTGTTCTTTTTGGCGAATTCCTGCATTTTTTTGACTTCGTTACGCGAGCACTCGCCGCCGAAATCGCAGGAATAAAGTTTTACACCGAATTTTTTCTCGGTTGCTTCGAGTTTGTCTTTAACGAGATTTTTCGCAAACGGGTCGGCAATCAGAAGCGCGCTGTCGCCGAATGTTTTAACGAAATAACCGAGGTTAAGAAGTTCGTCTTCGCCCTGTACGTATTTGCTGGGGCAAATAAATGCTTTTCTCATAATAAGTCTCCTTTTATATAAATTTCGAAATAAATTATGACTGTTAAGTCAAGTATCTATATTATAAAACATTTACCATAAAATTACAATAAAAAATTCACTCTAAAAATAGAAAAATTTTGTTATCGGATATGAAAATTTTAAACTTTTTTGTAATATATAAATTGCAGTCAATATGACAATGATTTTGACACAATTATTATCTGAAACAAAAAAATTCGTTTTGACAGCGTAAAAATAGAACTATTTTGATAAAAATGGAATTATTTTAATATTATATCGGAAAATATTGAGATACAATTCAAAAATGTGTTGAAAAGCGCGGGTATTTATTGTATAATTCAATCAAGAACACCTGAAACAAAAAAGAACTATTTAAGGTTTTGGAAAAATTATGAGTGATTACGAAAGCGGACTTGCCGCAATGATTCTTAATTGCGATTTCCAGAAATTGCAGGACGAAATGGCTTCTGCAACGAAAATGGCCTGCATAACGGTTGATTATACCGGTTCGCCCGTTACCGTTCACAGCGGTTGCACGGAGTTTTGTTCCACGGTCAGAAAACATCCCGAGCTCGGGCGACTTTGCGAAAAGTGCGACAGCAGGGGCGGCCTCGAAGCGGCAAGGAACAAGAAACCGTATATGTACGTATGTCATATGGGAGTGGTGGACGTCGCCATTCCGATTATCTATCGCAACCTGTACGTCGGCGCCGTAATGTGCGGTCAGGTCGTTCTTCCGGAAGACGAGCGGTCGGGCGATATCGAAAGGATTATTTCCGAGCAAAGTCCCGTCGGTTTTTCTTCTTCTTCACGCATGCTGTACGACAAGCTTACGGTTATGCCGAAATCCGATATAGAGGCAAACGTCAGCCTTATAAATTATCTGTGCAACTATCGGCTGTCGAGCGTATTATCCGAAGCGGACGACGGAGGCGTCATGCCCGACGACATTTCGTTCAGGCGCGTAAACAAAAACGCGTCGATTATTCAGCCGGCGATAAATTATATGCGTGAAAATTACTCGTCGCCCGTAAAACTGCATACCCTTGCGGAACTGTGCGACGTCAGCGCAAGTTATTTCAGCAAACTGTTCAAGAAGGTTACGGGCGAGAATCTCGTAACGTATCTTAACAGACTTCGGGTGGAACACGGAAAGCGCGAACTGCTTTCCACAAATAAATCCGTTCAGGCTATTTCGAAAGAAGCGGGATTCGACGACAGCGGTTATTTCATAAAAGTATTCAAGGCGGAAACCGGTCTGACGCCGAACGCGTTCAGAGAGAAGAACAGTATCTGAATTTCTGCCGTCCGGCAAAACGATTTCAAAAAATAAAGCACGCCGTCGGCGTGCTTTTTGCGTTTTAGGACGTCATAACGTAACGTCGCCGCTTTCGTTTTCGTCGGAAGGCGTTTCTTCGTTAACGACGGGACGGGCGGGGTCGGCACCGTTATAATAACTGCGTCTTACTTCGTCGTAAAACTTTACGGCGCTCATCTGCATATAAGGAACGAGCCAGACGTAAAGAATGCCGAATGTAAACGCCCCGAGAATAATCCAGCCGATAAAACTCAGCATAAGAGTGAAAAATCTGCCTTTATATCCTTTCATTATTTCGTCGCTCTTTTTGAGGGTCTGCCATACCGAAAGTTCGGGTTCGTCGCGAAGAATATAAGGATACATCGAGTATGCAATGCCTTTAATTATGCCGGGTACGACGAGAAGTATTGCCCAGAGAGAGCACAATATCGTATAAAGCAATACGGTGCCTATCGTTTTGAAAAACGTCCTGGCCGAAGTAAAACCGCTGAAAAGCACTTTCCATTTGTCCTCGTCGACGCCGCGCGTCCATAAGAGCGTGTTTTGAGAAAATCCGACGTTAAGCGGCATAAGAAGAAGCGTTAAAACGATGTTAAGGACATAATACCAGGCGAAGCTCGAATAAGATATTTCCTTGGGAATATTTTCGGCGGCGCCTGTCAATATCGCGCCGATTTCGTTAATACTTCTGCCGAAAATAAGCTCGGGAATATAGTTTGCGGCCATTTCGATAAGACTGATTACCAGAAGCAGCGACCAGAATTGCCAGAGGCGTCCGCGAATGTACGTGCGGGCCTGTAATTTGATTGTTTTGTTGTCAAGCGGTGTATATACGTTATCCATATTCAATATTATAACAGACTTTTCCGGTATATTCAACAGTATGTGAAAAAAATCTTGTTTTAAACGGCGCGTTATGTTACAATAGTATCCGACGAAGTTAAATCGTAAATAAAATCGGAGAACGTTATGAAAATTTCTGAATTATGCAAGCTGATAGGCGCAACGGTTTACGCGCCGCAGGACGGAAACGCCGAAGGCGAGGTGCTGGGAGCATTCGCTTCCGATATGATGAGCGACGTACTTGCGTTCGCTAAAAATCAGGACGTGCTTATTTCGGGACTGTGCAATCCGCAGACAATCCGCACGGCCGTTATGCTCGATATGAAGTGTATCCTTCTCGTACGAGGGAAAGTTCCCACGCCCGATATGATAACGCTCGCCCGTTCGAATAATATCGTACTTATGTCCACGAAGCAGAAGATGTATGCCGTATGCGGCGTGCTTTACGCTAACGGGCTCGGCGCCGGAGAATACAACGGATGAACTGCATTCACGTCGAGTTTGAAGTCCCCGGCAACAATTTTCTGTCGGCGGGAAGCGCCAGCGATTCCGTAAAAAGCACGCTTAAAAAACTGGGTGTGCCTTCTTCCGCGGTGCGCAGGGTCGCAATCGCTATGTACGAGGCAGAAATCAATATGGTAATTCACGCCGGAGGCGGAAGATGTTACGCCGATATTTTCGACGACCATATCAAAATCGTAATGAAAGACGAGGGAAACGGCATCGAAAATCTCGAACTCGCGATGCAGGAAGGTTACTCTACGGCGTCCGACGACGTCAGGAATCTGGGTTTCGGCGCCGGAATGGGACTTCCTAATATCAAAACCTATTCGGACCGGCTTAAAATCGACACCGAAGTAGGAAAAGGTACTACGCTTACTATTGAAGTCGATTTCGACTGAATATTTTCAATAAGAGGGAATATATGTTGGACGAAATAAAATCAATGCTGAATACGGTTATGCTCGACCCCGACAAGTGCAAAGGGTGCATAACGTGTATGAAAAGATGCCCTACCGAGGCTATACGCGTCAGAAACGGCAAGGCGCGCGTTCTGTACGAAAGATGCGTTGCCTGCGGCGAATGCGTGAGGCTTTGTCCGCATCACGCGAAACTTGCGAGTTTCGACAGTTTTGACGTAATCGACGGATATAAGTATAAAATCGCCGTCCCCGCTCCGTCTTTGTACGGCCAGTTCAATAACGTCGACGATATAAACGTCATTCTTAACGGTCTTCTGGAAATCGGTTTCGACGACGTTTTCGAAGTAAGCCGCGCGGCGGAAGCGGTAACCGCCGAAACGAAAAAGTTTTTCAAAGAAAAAAAATACGAACGTCTGCCCGTAATTTCCACGGCTTGTCCTGCCGTGGTGGAGCTTATTCTCGTCCGCTTCCATTCGCTTGCGGAGAGACTGCTTCCTCTTAAAGCGCCCGTTGACATCGCGGTGAGGCTCGCGAGGGAAGAGGCAATCGCAAAAGGAATCCCCGAAGAGGACATAGGAGTTTTCTTCATATCTCCCTGTCCCGCAAAAGTTTTCGCGCTGAAAACGGGTATGGGGCTCGATAAACCCGAAGCCGACGGCGTTCTCGCGATTAAAGACGTTTACGTAAGACTTTTATCCGCCATGAAAAATCTGAAAGAACTTAAGCCGCTTGCCAAATCGGGAAGTCTCGGTTTGTCGTGGGCGTCGAGCGGAGGCGAGGCGGCGGGCGTCAGCGACGATAAATTCCTTGCCGCCGACGGAATTGAAAACGTCATAAACGTACTTAAAGAACTCGAGGACGACAAGTTGCAGTATCTCGATTTTGTGGAACTCAACGCCTGTAACGGCGGATGCGTCGGAGGCGTGCTGAACGTCGAAAACCCGTTCGTGGCGAAAGCGCGCATCAGGGCTTTGAGAAAATCGTTGAACTATACCGGCGAAAGGTCGGTGTACGCCGACAAGGACGAATGGTTTTACGAATGGGACAGATTGCCCGAGGTCAAGGACGTATTCCGTCTTGACGAGGACAGAAAAATCGCAATGCAGAAACTTGCCGCGATAGAAAGCGCCGTCAGCACTTTGCCCGGCCTCGATTGCGGAGCCTGCGGCGCGCCCAGCTGTATGGCGTTTGCCGAGGATATAGCGTCGGGAGAAGCGACGATGGACGAATGCGTACGCCGCGATAAATGAGGTAAGATATGAAACTTGCTGAACTGGCAAAAATTTTAAATGCAAAGATTGTAAATCTGCCCGACCCGAACGCCGAGGCCGAAAGCGGTTACTGCGGCGATTTTTTGAGTTTCGTGATGCAACGCGCGCCCGAAAAGTCCGCCTGGTTTACCGTAATGACTAACGTAAACGTGGCGGCGGTCGCGTCTCTTACGGAGGTTGCCGTCGTCGTGGTGTGCGAGGGCAGTAAATGCGACGCCGCGTTAATCGACAGGGTGCGCACGCAGAACATCGCGCTTTTCGAAACCGATTCAGATATCTTCGGCGCGGTAAAGGCGTACGTAAACGGCCGATGAAATTCCTTTACGATTTGCATATTCACAGCGCTCTTTCGCCGTGCGCCGATAACGAAAACACACCCGTCAATATAGTTGCGCGGGCGTCTGCCGAGGGACTTGAAATAATTGCCGTTTCCGACCATAACGCGATAGGAAACGTCCCTGCGGCGATAGAGGTGGGAGAGGCTCTCGACGTGCTTGTTGTGCCCGCCGTCGAGTTGCAGACTGCCGAGGATATACATCTGCTTTGTCTGTTTGAGAATTTCGAATCGCTTAAGGGTTTTTACGACAGTATCGCGTTCCCTGATATTCTCAACGACCCCGACGTCTTCGGCGAACAGTATTTCATCGACAGCGACGACGAAATCACCGGCATAGAGAAGAGGTTGTTGCTTGCAGGAGCCCTTATTTCCGAAACCGACGTAAAGTCCCTTGCGGAAAAGTTTTCGGGAGTAGTCGTTCCCGCGCACGTCGACCGCGACGCAAACGGTATAGTCGCGATACTCGGCGCGGTGCCCGATTATTATACCGCAGTCGAACTGTCGTCCGATTGCAGCGAAGAGACGGCAAAAGAATACGGTAAAAAATTCAGGTTGATTTTCGACAGCGACAGTCATACTCTCTGCGATATAGGGAAAGGAAGAAAATTGATTGATTTGAAAGAAAGAAGCATAAATGCGCTTTTATCGTACCTTAAAGGAGAATAAAATATGTTAAATTGCGAACAGGAAGTAAATAACCGCGTCGAATGGATTAAGAATCTGCTTAAAAAAACCGGTGCGAAAGGTATTGTTTACGGCAATTCGGGAGGCAAGGACTGCGCTCTTACGGGTATCCTGTCGAAGATGGCGACCGATAACGTAACGGGGATTATAATGCCGTGCGAAAGCAGCAGAAATTTCGGTATCGACCGCGACCACGCGTATCTTGTCGGAAACCGTTTCGGAATAAATCAGATTGAAATCGACCTGACTCCCGTAAAGAAGGCTTTCAGGGAAGTCCTGAAAGATGAGGTGGGCGAATGCGATATGGCGTATGCAAATATCAATCCGAGACTCAGAATGACGGCGCTGTACGCATACGCTTACAAAAACGGATATCTTGTGGCGGGCACGGGTAACCGCAGCGAAGGTATGATGGGATATTTTACAAAATGGGGAGACGGCGCGTACGATTTCAATCCTATTTCGGACCTGACCGTCCGCGAGGTGTACGAACTGCTTGCCTATCTCGGCGCGCCCGAAGAAATAATAACGAAAGCCCCGTCGGCGGGATTGTACGAAGGGCAGACCGACGAAGGAGAAATGGGGATAACCTACGCCGCAATCGACGATTATCTGCTCGAAGGAAAAGGAGACCCCGCTTCCGTCTTAGCAATCGAAAAAAGAATAGCCGCGACGGAGCATAAAAGAAAGCCTGCCGAGGTGTATAAACGGATATGATTAAAGACCGCCCGAAAGGCGGTTTTTTTTGCGCGTGGCTTTTCGGCGCGCCCGAAATCCCTACCTTTCCGATAGGAAAAAACTTACAAAGAAAAATCCTGTCGAAAGGGCAAAACAATTGCAAAAAAAAAATATATATACTATAATAGCTTTAGTTAATTTTTTCACAATTAAAGAGATGCGTGTTTCGCGTTTCTTTTAGATAGGAAAATATAAGGAGGGCTCTATGGCAAAAATCAAACTCACGAAAGTACCCTTTGCGGGTACGCCTGAGCAGGACGCATTGCTTACCGAAAAACTCGCCGCCATCAAAGATTTGCCCGGCGCGCTTATGCCGGCGATGCAGGCTGCGCAGGAAATCTACGGTTATCTTCCCGTGGAAGTACAAAAGAAAATAGCCGATACTCTCGGCGTTTCGCTTGAAAAGGTATTCGGTGTGGCGACGTTCTATTCGCAATTCACCTTAAACCCCAGAGGTCAGTATCAGATTTCGGTATGCCTCGGCACCGCCTGCTACGTCAAGGGCAGCGGCGACGTACTTACCGCAATCGAAAAAGACCTTAACATCAAACACGACGAATGCACGTCCGACGGTAAGTTTTCGCTTCTCGAAACCAGGTGCATCGGCTGTTGCGGACTTGCTCCCGTAATGACGGTGAACGACGACGTTTACGGCAAACTCGTTCCCGCCGATATTCCCGGCATTCTTGCAAAGTATAAATAAACCGAAATGAGGGAACTGTCGCTTCACATCCTCGACATCGTCGAAAATTCCGTAAAAGCGGGCGCGTCGCTTATAAAAGTCGACGTCGTTGCCGAAAACGGAATGATTACGGTCACGATAGACGACGACGGAAGGGGAATGAGCGAAGAATTTCTCAGAACCGTTACAGACCCGTTCACTACTACCCGCACGACGCGCAAAGTCGGCATGGGATTGCCGCTTTTCAAAATGGCGGCGGAAACGGCAGGGGGAAAATTCGATATTCAATCGACAGAAGGGAAAGGTACGCGGGTAACCGCAAGTTTCGAAACGGACAATATTGACAGAGCGCCTCTCGGAGACCTTGTTTCGACAATCGTTTCCGAACTCGGGGACGACGCGCCCGACTTTGTATGGACTTACAGAGTAGACGGCCGCGAATTCGTATTCGACACGCGCGAACTTCGCCGTCAACTGGACGGAGTACCTATGGACAGTCCCGAAATCGTTTTATTTGTACGCGATTTATTAACTGAAAATTTCGATATTGTAAACGGAGGAACAATTTTATGAAATCAATAGCCGATATCAAGGCAATCAGAGATAAAATGCAGGCCGATAAATCCACGCGCGAAGCTTCGCACGAGGGTGATACTCATATCATAGTCGGTATGGCAACGTGCGGTATAGCGGCGGGCGCAAGACCCGTATTCAACGCGCTTATCGACGAGGTTGCCACCAAGAAACTCGAAAACGTACGCGTTACCCGTTCGGGTTGCATAGGTATGTGCAAGCTCGAGCCCATCGTTGAAGTTATCGTTCCCGGCGAGGATAAAGTAACCTACGTCAAAGTGGATGCCGACAAGGCTCGCGAAATTATCAACAGGCACATTATAGGCGGTCAGGTCTGCACCGAATATCTTGTGAACGAATAGGAGGAATTATGTTCAGAAGTCACGTTTTAATTTGTGGCGGTACAGGCTGTACTTCCAACCACAGCGGAGAACTTATTGCCGAGTTCGAAGCTCAGATCAAAGAAGCGCATCTCGAAAACGAGGTGCAGGTCGTAAGAACCGGTTGTTTCGGACTCTGCGCGGTAGGCCCCGTGTGCATAGTTTATCCCGAAGGCGCGTTTTACAGCGAAGTCAAGGTCGAAGACGTCAAAGAAATCGTCGAGGAACATCTCGTTAAGGGTCGTCTCGTAACCAGATTGCTGTATAAGGACCACAAAACCGCCGAAGTGGTAAAGGCTTTGTCCGACAGCAACTTCATCAAAAAACAGACCCGCGTCGCTTTGAGAAACTGCGGCGTTATCAATCCCGAGGAAATCGACGAATATATCGGAGCGGACGGCTATCAGGCATTAATCAAGGTGCTTACCGAGATGAAACCTCAGGAAGTCATCGACGTTATCAAGGCTTCGGGACTGCGCGGAAGAGGCGGCGGCGGATTCCCCACCGGTATGAAATGGCAGTTCGCCAAAGACCAGCCCGGCGACGTCAAATACGTTTGCTGCAACGCCGACGAAGGTGACCCCGGCGCGTTTATGGACAGGTCCGTTCTCGAAGGCGACCCTCACGCCGTACTCGAAGCAATGACAATCGCCGGTTACGCTATCGGCGGTCATCAGGGATATATTTACGTCAGAGCGGAGTATCCTATCGCCGTTCAGCGCTTGCAGATTGCAATCAAACAGGCGAGGGAATACGGTCTTCTCGGTAAAAACATTCTCGAAACCGGTTTCGATTTCGACATCGATATCCGTCTCGGTTCGGGCGCGTTCGTTTGCGGTGAGGAAACCGCTTTGATGACATCCATCGAAGGCAACCGCGGCGAGCCTCGTCCCCGTCCTCCTTTCCCCGCCGTTAAAGGTCTGTTCGGAAAACCCACGATTTTAAATAACGTGGAAACTTATGCAAATATTGCACAGATTATATTAAAGGGCGCCGACTGGTTTGCGTCGATGGGTACCGAAAAATCCAAAGGAACGAAAGTTTTCGCACTCGGCGGAAAAATCACTAACACCGGTCTTGTCGAAATTCCTATGGGCACCACGCTCCGCACGGTTATCGAAGATATCGGCGGCGGCATACCCAACGGCAAAAAATTCAAAGCGGCTCAGACGGGCGGTCCTTCGGGCGGTTGCATTCCTGCCGAACATTACGATATTCCCATCGATTACGATAACCTCATTTCGATAGGTTCGATGATGGGTTCGGGCGGTATGATCGTTATGGACGAGGACAACTGTATGGTCGATATCGCGAAGTTCTTCCTGAAATTCACGGTTGACGAAAGCTGCGGAAAATGCACGCCTTGCCGTATCGGTAACCGTCGTCTGCTGGAATACCTCGAAAAAATCACCGACGGTAAAGCCACTCTCGAGGACCTCGACGAGATGGAAAAACTTTGCTACTACATAAAGGCAAACAGCCTCTGCGGTCTCGGACAGACGGCTCCTAACCCCGTTCTTTCCACTCTGCGTTATTTCCGCGACGAATACGTCGCCCACATCGTCGACAAAAAATGCCCCGCGGGCGTTTGCAAGGCGTTGCTCAGTTACGAAATAACCGATACCTGCCGCGGTTGCTCGCTTTGCTCGAGAAAATGCCCCGTAGGCGCAATAAGCGGCGAAATCAAACAGAAGTTCACTATTGATAAATCCAAATGTATCAAGTGCGGCGTATGTATGGAATCCTGCAAGTTCAACGCTATCGTAAAGAAATAAGGTGGTGACAAATATGAGTGAAATGATAAACGTTAAAATCGATAATATCCCCGTTACCGTCGAAAAGGGCACCACGATTCTGGAGGCTGCAAGACTCGCAGGAGTCAAAATCCCCACGTTGTGCTACCTTAAAGACATCAACGCAATCGGCGCCTGCCGCGTGTGCGTTTGCGAAGTGAAGGGTGCGCGCGCTCTCGTAGCGGCTTGCGTGTATCCCCTCGACAGAGAAGGCACGGAGGTTTTCACCAACACTCCCAAAATTCTCGAATACAGAAAAACCACGGTCGAACTTATTCTGAGCGACCACGAGTATAACTGCCCGAGTTGCGTGCGAAATCAGAACTGCGAATTGCAGGCGCTTGCATACGAACTCGGATGCAACGCCGAGCGTTTCAAGGGAGAAAAGAGCAATTATCCCGTTGACGACTCCGCTTCGTATCTCATCCGCGACAACAACAAATGCGTTTTGTGCCGTCGTTGCGTCGCCGCCTGCAAAGAATATCAGTCGGTTGCTGTTATCGGCGCCAATGCGCGCGGATTCGATACGCATATCGGATGCGCTTTCGAAACGACGCTCGCAAACAATCCCTGCGTAGGTTGCGGACAATGCATCACCGTATGTCCCACCGGCGCGCTTCGTGAAAAAGACGAAATCGACGACGTTATCCGCGATATCGCCGATCCCGATAAATACGTTATCGTCGGCACCGCTCCCGCAACGCGCGTTGCCATCGGCGAAGAATTCGGTTATCCTATGGGTACCAACGTCGAAGGTAAAATGGTTGCCGCTTTAAGAAGACTCGGATTCGATAACGTGTTCGACGTTGATTTCACGGCCGACCTTACCATTATGGAAGAAGGTTACGAATTCCTCGACCGCTTGACAAACGGCGGCGTTCTTCCCATGATGACGTCCTGCTCGCCCGGATGGATTAAGTTTGTAGAGCATTATTATCCCGAGCTTATTCCCAACCTCTCGACCTGTAAGTCTCCGCAACAGATGTTCGGCGCGGTATGCAAAACTTATTACGCGCAGAAACTCGGTATCCCCGCAGAAAAAATCAGCGTAGTTACGATTATGCCTTGCACGGCTAAAAAATTCGAAAAAGGTCGTCCCTTCCAGAGCGCGGCCGGCGTTCCCGATATCGACCACGTTCTTACGGTAAGAGAACTTGCAAGACTTATCAAACGTAAGGGCATTATGTTCAACAGCCTTCCCGACGAACAGTACGACGCTCCCTTCGGAATCGGTTCGGGCGCGGGTCTTCTTTTCGGCGCTACCGGCGGCGTTATGGAAGCGGCGTTGCGTACTCTTGCCGAAGTTCTTACGGGTAAGGAACTCAAAAACCTCGACTTTACGGCCGTTCGCGGCATCGAGGGAATCAAAGAAGCAAGCTATACCCTTCCCGTAAACGGCAAAGATACCGTTGTGAAAGTTGCGGTTGCCTCTAACCTTGCCAACGCGAGAAAACTTATGGACCTCGTTAAAGAGGGCAAAGCGGATTATCACTTTATCGAGATAATGACCTGCCCGGGCGGTTGCGTAAACGGCGGCGGTCAGCCTATCAAGGACGCTTATACCAGAAATACCGAAGATATCCGCGCAATCCGCGCAAAAGCCATTTACGATACCGACGCAGGTATGGAACTTCGCAAGTGCCACGAAAACGTCTATATTAAGGAGCTTTACGACAGTTACTTCGAAAAACCCAACAGTCATAAAGCGCACGAAATTCTGCATACGCAATACGTGGCTCGCGGACACTGATAGTATTATCAATCAATAATAAAAGCACCGGATATCCGGTGCTTTTTATTCGTATAAGAAAGCCGATATATCGCTATATCGGCTTTAATATCGGATTAAAGATTTTTAGTAATTTGCGTTGTTAATTTCAAAATAACTTTGCGGATGAGCGCATACCGGGCATACTTCGGGGGCCTTCGTGCCTACTACTATATGACCGCAGTTGCGGCATTCCCATACCGAAACGGTGATCTTTTCAAATACGCTTGCGGTTTCGACGTTTTTAAGCAGGGCGCGATAGCGTTCCTCGTGGTGTTTTTCGATTGCGCCTACAAGACGGAATTTTTCCGCAAGTTCGTGGAAGCCTTCCTCGTCGGCGGTTTTTGCGAAACCTTCGTACATATCCGTCCATTCGTAGTTCTCGCCGTCGGCGGCAGCCGCAAGGTTTTCTTTGGTGTCGCCGATGCCTTTAAGTTCTTTAAACCACATTTTGGCATGTTCGCGCTCGTTATCGGCAGTCTTTAAGAACATGGCCGAAATCTGCTCGTATCCTTCTTTCTTTGCGACCGAAGCGAAATACGTATATTTGTTTCTTGCGCCCGATTCGCCCGCAAAAGCCGCCTGCAGGTTTTTTTCGGTTTGAGTTCCGGCATATTTGGTTTTTGCCTCGGCTATGGGAACAACGTTATCGCCGGTTGCCTTGCAACGAGGGCAGACGGGTGTTTCGCCTTCTTTTACTTCAAAGATTTCTCCGCATAATTTGCATTTGTATTGTTTCATTCTGTTACCTCCGCTATATTATAAATATTATTTATTTTCTTTTTGACAATCGGGGCAGACCCCTTCGAAAATCATAACGTGATTTTCAATTTTAAAATTCGTTTCGTCCGAAACGTAACTGTCCAAATCCCGATTATATTCAACAGGTGCGTCAAAGACTTTTTTACACGTTCTGCAAATAACGTGATAATGTTTATCGCAACGTAAATCGTATCGCTCCGCAGACGGAGAGTTTACCGTGGATATGTCGCCGTTTTCCGCAAGTAAATTCAGATTGCGATAAACCGTGCCGCGACTTATCTTTTCGTCGACGGAGCGTACGTCAAGATATATCTGGTCGGCGGTCGGATGGTCGCGTCTTGCTTTTACAGCATTTAATACTATTTCGCGTTGTCTTGAATATCTTTGTTTGTTCATTTTAATAATAGGACTTATTACTATTATTATGCATCAAAAATTAAAATTTGTCAACAAAAATCCGGATTTTTTAATGTAAAAGAAATTAAAGTAAAACGACAATACTATAAGCAAAGTCGTTGAAAAACGACGTGAGAACAGGGTAACTGTTTTTTGGTTTGAAAAACTTTAATCCTAAAAAACTTACGTCTGATTTGTGTTAATCAATATTATAATAAAAACGCCCGATAACTCTGTAGCCGGCGTAAAAAACGGCAGACAAACGTCTGCCGTTTTTGTCGTATAAATCTGAGTCAATCATTAAAATTTCGCTTTTGCGAACGTTCCTTCATGACCGACCGGCGCGAAAAGATAGTATTTTCCTGTAGATGTATCTTTCATTGATTGCAACGAATACGCGGTAACGTAGGACAAATAGTTGTTGTACTCCGGTGTTCCGACTTCAAAGTCCAATCCCATCGGTTGGGTTGCGTTAAGCAAACTCTTAGAGGCTGTTTTAAGTTGTTTGCTTAAGTTGACGTGATCGCTTATCAGTTTCGATAATGCAGTGAGTGCGCCTACAACCACTTCTGTTCCCGACGTGGGCTCCGATTTTGCCGCGGCGCTTATAGCGTCTTCGATTTTTGAATATATCACATCTTTTGACTGAGACTCGGAAATGGTTTTAATGCAATTCAGGACTGATTCGTTAGCAAAGATGTTTCCGAGTTTTTTTGCGTCGGCCTTCGTAAGGAAAAGTCTTACCTTCGTGACCGCAGGAGTTCCGCCGGGGGTATAAGATGCGGTCCAACTGTAAGAACTGCTGCTTGTACTGGTTAAATTGATGTTTTCTTTTGCTTCAAAATATCTCATGAAGCTATAAGATAACGTGCAATTGCTTTTCGGCGTGATTTTGATTCTGTATACCGATTGATGCTTTTTCTCGTAATTATAATATTTTCCTTTATTAAGAGTAACCGTAGCTTTGTTGTCCCAAACAACTTTGCCTATATCGTTGAACTCTAAATAATTGCCGGATTCGATTGTTATTCCTTGATTCTCGATGTCGACTTTAACACTCAAAGTATGTGTGCATACAAAATTATCGGTAATGTTTATTACGTAATTTTTGTCTTTTTCCAATTTATAAGAGCGACAATATAATATTTCGCCGTCGTTTGCGTAAGTGTCGTTAATGGTTTTGTTATTGCCGCAAGCGGTTAATAAGCAAAGCGAAGCGCCTGCAATCGTTGCGACGAGAATCAAACTGATAATTTTCTTGAATGATAATCTTTTTTTCATATTTTCCCTCACTAAAACTACGATAAAAATATAACACAATAAATACGTTTTTTTGATTTTTGGCACAAATGGGCGAAAAACAGGCAAAAACGGCAATATTATATTTTTATAAATTGAATAAAAGTAATAAATAAAAATACAGATTATAAGATACTGAAACTAATTGGGGGTAGAGTAAGCAACATAATAGACTAACCTCCTTTTTTTATGAAAAAATTGCGAAGGAAGGGGTAGTCAGGTAGGGGAAAGTAATAAATACCCGGTGAAAATCGTGTAAAATAATTAGTGTCAAAATAGTGTCAGACGTGAAATTATTAATAAAAATAAAAATGTCCGATAACGCTGTAAGTCAGTGTTCATCGGACTTTCCGGTGGTCTGGGTGAGAAGATTTGTAGCGGGAAACGAGCGAAATAGCGAAGAATGAGCGTCAGTTTCGGCCACTACGAGCAAAGCGAGTAGCAAGGACGGAAGAAAGAAAAAAGACGACCCGTATATTCTGGTCGTCAATGATTTAAAGTGGTCTGGGTGAGAAGATTTGCAGCGAGAAACGAGCGAAATAGCGAAGAATGAGCGTCAGTTTCGGCCACTACGAGCAAAGCGAGTAGCAAGGACGGAAGAAAGAAAAAAGACGACCCGTATATTCTGGTCGTCAATGATTTAAAGTGGTCTGGGTGAGAAGATTTG
>MSGY01000016.1:0-72671 GCA_001940895.1 Christensenellaceae bacterium Phil10
AGAGTATAGAAAAAGGCTACGGCGTGTAGCCGTAGCCGAAACAAGATCCATTTATTTCTTATCTTTAGGTTTTAGCGATTTGCGATGTTCGGATTCGAGTTCTTTGATGCTTTTATCGGGAGTTGGCAAGTTTTCGGGCATGGAGCCTCCGAGTCCTGCGATGGTTTCTCTTACAGCTTTTCCGACTTGGTAGTGCGTTGCGTTTGCTTCTGATGGTGAGGATGTGCCTTCACGCCGCATTTTAGCTTCCGTTTGTGTAATGCGGAACAAGTTTGCGGCAAGTTCTTCGCTGCCCATAAAATCAAGGATTTCATCGCCGCTGCTTAACCCTTTTCGATCGGCAATGTCTTGTGCGGTAAGACCACCATATAATCCGCGATAGCCGGCATCTTGAAATATAGCGTACTCATGAGCGGTAATAATTCCCGCATTGTGAGCGGCCTCGGCAAGAAGCATGTTTTTCTGTTTGATGTCTCCGCGAATAAATAAGCGTTTTTCATCTTCCGAAAGACGATCGAATAGTTCGGCAAGTTCTTGCTGTCGTGTTTTTACGGCAAAATAGGTTTGTCCCCAAGCAATAACGTTTTTACGGGGATCACCGTTCATCACTATAAGATAACAAGCATATCTTGACAGTTTATAGTCGATTTGAGGACGTTGACCGCCTTTTCCGATAGTTATCATTTTCCTGACTTCGGGAAAATGATCTGCAACGTTTTGTTGGCTGATTTTGCAAGCAATTTGCGCGGTTTTTATGACTTTATGGAAATTTTCCCATTTGGCATAATTCAATGCGGACTGTAATTCTCTTGCAAACCAATATTCATTGCCGTTTTCATCGATATGGCGTAAATCGTCGAATAATTTTCTTTGCTGTATTTCAAGTTTTTCCATATATAAATTATATCATAAACGGAAAGAAAAAACAAGAGCAATCAATAGTAAAACGAATGTCAAAAACAAAAAATTTTTTTAGGAGGTAAAAAATGAAGAAAAACAATATACGAGATACCCCTGTTATCGTAATTCCGAAAGGTTATACGATAGACGACCTTATGGACTTCGATGACGAGGGCTACGCCAACGGCGAGCCGGTCAGGTGCGAGGAGGTGAAAGTTGTCTTTGAATAACGAAGAAAAGAACACGGCGTATGAAAAACTAACGCCGCAGAGAAAGCAACTCGTGGACAAGGTTATGGAAAACCTTGAAAAAGGCAATCTCTTTTGGACGCAAGGGTGGGTATCGTCGGGCGCGCCGGAGTCTGCAATTACAGGTAAAAAATATCGTGGAATCAACAACCTTTTTCTCTCGCTTATTGCAATGAGCGAGAACTACGGAGATAACCGTTGGGCAACGTTTAAGCAGATGGAAGAAAAGGGCTGGACGTTCAAAAAGGACGAAGAGGGCAAAAGCGCGGCGAAAGGCAAGGGTGCAACCGTCGAATACTATGAAATGCGCGACAAAGAAACAAAAAAGCGTTTCGATAGAAGTGTGTTGGACGGCATGACGGCGAGCGAACAGCAGGAATACATGGATAAAAACGTGTATTGGTTGAGGAAGTTCTACCGCGTGTTCAACTGCTCGTTGATGGACGGCGTTCCGGCCAAGGAAAAACCGCTAATCGATATAAACGACCGAAACGAGCGAGCCGAAGCGATTCTTTCGTATTGGGATCAGAACGAATCGAAAATCGTATACGGCGGCAGTCAGGCGTATTACAAGGCGAGTAACGACGAAGTGCATTTGCCTAAGCGTGCGGACTTTAAGAGTATGCAGGAATTTTACTCGACGGCGCTGCACGAAATCGGGCATAGCACGGGACACGAAACAAGACTGAACCGAGATTTGTCGGGCGGATTCGGGAGCGAGAAATACGCAATGGAAGAACTCCGCGCCGAAATCGCGTCTATCTTTATGGAACAGGACGTTGGTATCGAAGCGAGCGAAGGCAGGCTTCAGAACAACGCGGCGTATATTCAATCGTGGAAAGAGGAAATCAAAGAAAACCCGAACGCGCTGTTTACGGCAATCACCGACGCGGATAAAATCGCAAAGTACATTTCAGGGAAAGAACAAGCATATAGGCAGGCCAAAGATATTCAGTTTTACGCAATCGTTGAAGAAACGAACGCTTATTCGGAACAGGTATACAAATGCTGTATCTGCGACGAAGAAGGCAGAGTGAAACCGCTTATCAATTACGGGTTTGCCGACCGCGACGCGCTCGAAAAAGAGTTGGACAAACTTAAGGAACTCGACCTTTGGAAAGACAAGACATTTGAAGAAGTGAGTATCGAAGAACTCAAAGAAAAAGGCGTGGCGGGCAAGGTGGAGCAAGAGAAGTCAACGGAATACATACGACCGTCTGAACTTGTAGCGACGGAAGTCGCGGCGCGAGCATTGCCCGTCAGTATGGACGGCAGAGGCAAGGCGAGCCTTACGCGGATGAGCGACAGAGAAACGCTTGACAGAGCAGAAAAACATTTCGGAACGGACGCAAAGTTTTCCGATCTCTACAACGGGAAAACCGTGTTGGGGAGCGAAGAAAAAAGCGAATCGGGTTTAATGCTTCGACTTGCGATGTTCTGCGGAAACGACGAAGAGCAACTTCTTCGCTTATTCAAATCGTCAGGACAATTCCGCGATGAAAAACCGAACGCCTACTATATGAAAATAGCAAGCGAGAGTATGAAGTCGATACAAAGGATGAGGGAATCGGTTACGGCTGCAACCGTATCTTCGGGCGCGACGAAAAGTAAAGTCGGCGTCAATTCAAAAAGATAAAAACAAAAAATAAAACATTTTAAGGAGAAAAAAACTATGAATAACAAATTTTTCAAATTCAGCGAAAACTATGCAAATGTCATCAAACATCTCGATGACAAACAGGCAGGGCAGTATGTGAAAGCAATTTCGGATTATGCTTTCGAGGGCAAGACTTACGGCGGCAAAGACGCCGCCGTAAAAACGGCTTTTACTTTCACGAAACAGCAGATAGACGAGGACAAGTTTTATCGTGAAAAAGGCAAACTCGGCGGGCAGAAAATCGCCGAAAGGAAACGCGAAACGGAAGAAGAAAACCCCATATTAAAATCGGTTATCGAAACCGTGATTGCTAACGAATTATTGAGCGGTATGCTCGGTAAGCAAGACGAAGAACCTGCCTTTGAGAAAAGTGACCACTGAAAAAATGTTGTTGTATTCTGCACCAAAAATGCAAAGCAGGATAAGGAAAATCCCACAACGGGCTTTTCGACAACGGAAGCAAGCGGGATACCCGCTTCTTCTTCGGGAGGTGGAAAAGTGAGAGGGGAAAGGGTAACGGATAGGCGAGCGCGGCGATATATAACGATAACCGACGACGCAATGTGGGAGTATATCGACAAAATTATGACTCATCCGGACTACGATAAAAGTTTCAATAAAAACAAAGACGAGGCGGAGAGAATTAAAACGGCTACAATACAATGGCTAAAAGAAAGATTGCGATTAGACGTTTCGCCCGAAAAGACAAGGGTAGTTAATGCAAGGCAAAGGTATTCGGAGTTTCTTGGGTTTAAGGTAAAACCTTTTCCGAAAGGGAACAGGTACTTAATTCGTTCGCATATCTGCGATAAACAGATTCAAAGACAAAGTGAAAAATTAAAAGACCAAATAAAGAATATGGCAAATCCCCGAAGCGGTCATAGCCAGACAGATGAGGCGCGGCTATATAACTCAATGGTTATGGGATTGCACGAATACTATTGCACGGCAAGCTGTGTAAGTGCGGATTTCAATACCATAAGGAACAAAATAGAGCCGACACTTGTGAACAGAATGCAGAAAAGTATTGATTACCAATTAGCCGATAAAGGTCGGGAATTGACGATATACGAAAAGGATAAATACGGCAAAAGCAAATTGCTTAAATACCTAAAAGGTTGCGGCGAGCCGTTATATCCGATTAGTTACGTCAAATATGAAAATCCTGTCGGAATACAAATGGGTTTCAGTTGCTATATTCTGCACGACAGAGAAAAGATACACGCAAACTTGAAACTTAATACAAACCTGTTGCGGCAGATAATGTTGCAAAAGTTAAATAATGAAAGTGTAGAATATGCGGATAACAGACTGTCGCTGTTTTGTGCTCAATGGGGTAAATGTGCCATTACGGGCAAAGAGTTTAACAGCGTTTCTGAAATTCATTGTCATCATAAAATTCCCAGAAGTATGGGTGGTGGCGACGAATATGCTAACCTTGTGTTGGTAGATAGGAATGTTCATAGACTTATACACGCCACAAATATAAATACGGTCAAAGAATATGTAACTTTGTTAGGCTTGAACCATAGCCAAATAGAAAAACTTAATGCCTTGCGTGAAAAAGCTGGGCTAAATAAAATCTTTTAGGTCGATTGAATAGAATTATAATCTTACATACGATGGAACGCGGAATGCGGTGAAAGTCGCACGTTCCGTGTGAAGGAGGGGAAAAGTCCGAGATGATTTCAGAGACTTACCTATTCCTATTCGTAATGGCTTTGGCGGCTGTGGTCGTCATTTGGGGTGCATACGTCGGTATCAAAATCGCCATCGCACACAAGAACGAAGAGAAAATTAACGCCCGCGATATGGTTAAAAACCTTATCATCGGTATCGTGATTATTTTCGTAATCGCTATGGGCGCACCGCTTCTCATCAACGGACTTTCCGCTTGGGTAACTGCGTAATCGCATAGGGTGGATATTTTGCGCGGGGCGGCAGAGTTATTTGCCGCCCTATATTTTTAACTTTAAGGAGGAGCAGAATGCTTATATTTTTTCAACAGTTATGCTTGCTTCTTTTTCTGTGGCTTCTAAAACTTGTAGACGGACTGATGGAGATATTCTCGGCAATATCGGGAATTACGGACGTAACGTATAAAGGCGAAAAGGTCAATATCATCGAATTTTTGGCGGGCGATAGCACGGTAAATACGATATTTTGGTGCATTTTCATTTTGGCGATAGGGCTTACTTGTATTTTTACGATAGCCGCGCTTATCAAAAATATGATTAACTCGCAACGGAACGTATCGACTATCGTCGGCAAGTTCTTTTTGGCACTTCTCGGCACAATGGCAATGCTTACCGTCCTGTTCCTGATTATAAGAATTGAAAGCGTGGCAAGTATTTTCTCACTTGCGTTCAACTTTATTATGGTTGGTATGGTAACGCTCGGCAAAGAAAAGTACGTTTACGCGCTTACGACGGTAAAACTCGTTTTGTGTTTGCTTGTCGATACGTTTATGGTTTCCACCTTGCCCGTGTCGTTAAATCTTGGCGTAAACGGTATTGCGTTCTCGAATATCATCGTCAACGTTTTACTTGTCGCAACGGCGATTATCTTATTAAGAAAAGAAGGGATTGTACTCTTCCAAAAGGCAAAGCTTTCTTTCGGTTGGATGAAAGATTTTGCCAAAGTCGGCGGAATATCGGGTTTGGAATCGTTCGTTAGAAATATTGCCTATATGCTTATGATTGTGCGTATGGTAAATATGGTAGGCGAGCAGGGAACGTATTGGGTGGCGAACAACTTTATTTGGGGTTGGTTATTCGGAAATAAATACGGTCCGCGCTGCGTGGTCCGAACTGCCGAACTCGGAAACAGAGCGGGAATTTTAGGCGCGGCGGCTCTTATTGAAAGATAGCGCCCGCTTATTTGAAAAATATTTTTAACTTCCCATTAGGGAAGTTATTTTTTTATATACGGACAATTTTTTATTTGTTAACCTATTGACAAAAAGGCGTTTATAGTGTAAAATATAATTAAAGTCAAAGAAAGTCAAATTTAATTGCGGAGAGCGCCGCTTGTCGTGAGGGACGACGGCGGCGCGTAAAACGGGTGAAAATCAGCGACGTTATCGAAAAATTTATAATCGATATTATCGGAGACGCAGACAGTGCGGAAATAAGCCGCAACGAGCTTGCGTCGTATTTTCATTGCGCGCCGAGTCAGATTAACTACGTTCTCGCAACGCGGTTCACCCTTGAAAGAGGTTACAGGGTTACGGGTCGTCGCGGCGGAGGCGGCTTTATCGGAATCGAGAGGTTTGACGCCAATTCAAAACCATATCTGAACAAAATTCTGGAAACGCTTGCCGAACCGGTAAGTTATACCAGGTCTAAACAGATAATCCAGCATCTTGTCGAGGATGCGGCGATTACCCGCGAGGAGGGCGATTTGCTTGACGCGGCAACGTGCGAAAAGGCATTGTCCGCGCCTGCAAACATTTCTGACAGTATAAGAAGTAATATATTGCGTGAAACGATAATCCGTTTATTGAAGAGGTAATATGAGAAATTATTCAGGAAAACTCTGCGACGATTGTCACGGTCGTCCCGCAACGTGCGTAACCACGATAGAAATCAACGGCGCAAGATACGAAGTCGCGCTTTGTGACGATTGCTACAAACGTCGGGCCGCCGCAAACTCTCCCGTATATCAGACTTTTATGAATCCCGAGCCCGAGTGTCCCGTATGTCACACGCGGTTAAGCGACGTCGCAGACGGCAGATATCTCGGTTGCAGCGAGTGTTATAACGTTTTCAGAAGTCAGGTACTGAACAATATATACGAAATGCACGGCACGCGCAAACACGTCGGCAAAAAGCCGCGCTCGGACAGACGAAATAAGAACGTCGGTTTGTCCGACGACGAGAATCTGCGCGAACAATATCATCTTGCAAGGGACGAGGGCAGACTTGACGACGCCGAAGAACTTCTGGATTTTCTGAGAGGTGAAAACGATGATAAACGATAATTCCGATAATATAGTGGTATCGTCGCGGGTAAGACTGGCGAGAAACGTAAAAGGATTGCCTTTTCCTCAGAAACTCTCGGACGCCGGCGCCGTGTCGTATCTTGTTAACGCGGCGGTGCACGCCGCCGATTTCGAACACGAACTGTATTTTATGTCGGACCTTCACGAGGTCGAAAGACAGGCGCTTGTTGAAAGGCACCTTATAAGTCCCGACCTTGCGGGAAAGGATTCGGGAGCGTTGCTTTTGTCCGACGACGAAAGTATTGCGGTTATGATAAACGAAGAGGACCATTTCCGCGCGCAGTGTATTAAAAGCGGATTCGCTTTGCAGGAATGTTATAATGCAATCGAGCGTTACGACGACAGTTTAAGTAAGGTTATTCCCGTCGCGTACGACAGCGAGTTCGGTTACCTTACCGCATGTCTGACAAACGTCGGCACGGGAATGAGAGCGTCGGTTATGGTGTTTCTTCCGGCAATGACTTTTACCGATATGATTGACAATTTCCTGCTTATCGCAAAAAACAACGGACTGACTTTTCGCGGAGTTTACGGCGAGGGCAGTAAGCCCATAGGGTGTCTTTATCAACTTTCAAACGCCCGCTCAATCGGCCTTAGCGAACAACAGATTATCGACAACGTATCTAAATCGGTTTCTGAAATGTGCGCGTCCGAACAAGGTCTGAGACGGCAGTTGTTAAGCCGCGAAAAGAACGAACTGACCGACAAGGCTTATCGCGCTTACGGGGTGTTAAGTAACGCAAGGATACTGTCGAGCGGTGAATTTATGGAACTTGTGGCGTTTTTGAAACTCGGTATGGCAATGGACGTAATTGAATTTAAAGATATCAAAACGCTTGATAAACTTATTATTGACGCACAACCCGCAAATCTTGTAAAGATAGCGAAATCATACAGTCTCGACGCGGGACAGCGCGACCTTGTTCGCGCGGCGCTTGTAAGGCAAGTGCTGAAAGAATTGAAATAACGGGAGGCAATTATGTTGCAGGACAGTAAAAACGTTCAGCGTATCAAACAGGAAGCCTATAACGTGGCGACGCAGACCGGCGGTGAAATCGGCAGCGAGCATCTTCTTGCGGGAATCGTAGTAATAGACGGGTCTATCGCAAATAATCTTTTGCGACTTCACGGCGTGACTTTACCCCGTATTCAGAATTGTTTTCACGCGGTAAGTCTGAAAACCGAACCGTATTACTCGGCGCGCACGAAAAGAATACTCGAAAACGCCCAGGTTTTTGCGGCCGAAAGCGGTGAGAACGTAGTCGGCAGCGAACATCTTCTTGCCGCAATTATCAACGAAAGAGATTGCATAGGTTATGCCATTCTGTCGAATACCGCGGACAATATTTCATTGCTGGAAAAAGAGCTTATAGATATTCTGAACGAGGAAAAACGAAACAACTCGGGCTATTTCGAGGTGAGAAACAGCAGCGAGAATCTCGGCGTCGGAGCGGACGTAGGGCAGGCAATCGAAAACGTCAACAAAAGAATGAGAGGCTTCGGCATCGAGGACGATAACGCGATAAAACGCATAAGCAAAAACGAAACACAGAATCAGGCCGGCACGGTAAAAGAGCTGGAAGGTTTCGGGTCGGACCTCACGCAGAAAGCCAGAGAAAACAAACTCGATCCCGTTATCGGACGCGATAAGGAAATCGAAAGAATCATTCAGATTCTTTGCCGCCGTACGAAAAACAATCCCGTACTCATCGGCGAACCGGGCGTAGGAAAATCCGCAGTATCGGAGGGACTTGCGCTTGCTATCGTAAACGACCAGGTGCCCGACGCGTTGAAAGGAAAAAAAGTATTTTCTCTCGATATGGCAGGCATCGTTGCGGGTACGAAATACAGAGGAGAATTCGAGGAGCGTTTCAAAACGGCTCTCGAGGCCGTAAAACGAGCGGGAGACATTATACTATTTATCGACGAAATCCATACGATAGTCAATGCGGGAGGAGCGGAAGGCGCGGTTGACGCCGCCAACATTCTTAAACCAATGCTTGCGCGCGGTGAGATACAGACTATCGGCGCAACTACTATCGACGAATATCGGAAATATATCGAAAAGGACGCCGCTCTCGAAAGAAGATTTCAACCCATTATTGTCGAGCAACCGTCGGTAGAAGATACCGTCCTTATTCTTAAAGGTCTGAGAGACAAATACGAGGCTCACCACAAGGTTACGATAACCGACGAAGCTATCGAGGCCGCCGCAAATTTTTCGGACAGATACATTACCGACAGATTTTTGCCCGATAAAGCAATCGACCTTGTCGACGAGGCCGCAAGCAGAAAACGCATTTTTGCCTTTACGCTTCCCGACGATATTAAAAAAGCCGAAGAAAAACTCAACAGTCTGAATTACGATATAAAAGAGGCGTCGCATAACGAGCAGTTCGAAAAGGCGGAAAAACTGAAAGCCGAAAGGGATAAACTCAAAAAAATCGTGGACGAAGGGCGCGAAAGTTACGATAAGGAAAAAGCCAGCGCGAAATTGTCGATAGGAGAGGACGATATTGCGGAAATCGTTGCAGACTGGACGGGCATTCCCGTGTCAAAACTCACCGAGGCCGAAAGTAAACGGCTTATGCGGCTTGAAGAAACGTTGCACAAACGCGTTATCGGGCAGAACGAAGCCATATCCGCGGTCGCACGCGCTATAAAACGTGCCCGCGCGGGAATTGCCGACCCGAAACGTCCAATCGGCAGTTTCATATTCCTCGGACCTACGGGCGTAGGAAAAACCGAACTGTCCAAAGCTCTTGCCGAGGCAATGTTCGGCGACGAAAACCTGATGATTCGCGTGGATATGAGCGAATATATGGAAAAATCCAACGTCAGCAAACTTATAGGCAGCGCGCCCGGTTACGTGGGATTCGACGAGGGCGGACAACTTACCGAGAAGGTCAGGAGAAAACCCTATTCGGTCGTTTTGTTCGACGAAATCGAAAAAGCGCACCCCGACGTGTTCAATATGCTTTTGCAGATTCTCGAAGACGGAAGGCTTACCGACAGCCACGGCAGGACGGTGAGTTTCAAAAACACGATAATCATTATGACAAGCAACGTCGGCGCAGGCGAGCTTAACAGAACGCAGAGGCTCGGTTTCGGCAGCGAAGACGAGTACGACGACGTGCGCGACAGACAGATAAACGCGTTGAAAGAGGTTATGAAACCCGAATTTATCAACAGAATCGACGAAATTGTCGTATTCGCGCCGCTTGAAAAACAGGACGTTGAAAAAATTGCCGATATTATGCTTAAAAATCTTGAAAAAAGGCTGGAAAAACACGGTATTACGCTTGAAATCGACAAAGAAGCAAAAGCATATCTCGTCGATAAGGGATACGATAAGGAATACGGCGCGCGTCCTATGAGAAGAACAATTCAGCGTCGCGTCGAAGACAAACTTTCGGAGGAAATACTTCTCGGGAACGTCAAAGAAAACAGCGTTGTAAAAATATCGTTGAAGGACGGCGAATTGTCTTTTGAAAACGAATGACGACAGCGTTTTTAAACCGAAATAAAATTTTTAATCCGATATAATAAAAAACACGCCCGGAAAACCGGGCGTGTTTTTAATATGAAATCAATAATTGCATTCTATAACGCCGACGTCTCCTTTATGGCGTTTATACACGACGTTGACCTTTCCCGTTTCGGGATTGAGATAGAGGAAAAAGTCATGGTCGAGTAAAGTCAGCTGGTCGATTGCGGCGTCGAGCGTCAAAGGTTTAAGTTCGAATTGTTTAGTACGTACGGGCTTGAGCTCGGGCAGTTCCTCGACGTCCGAAAAATCGTCGAAAGAGGGCGTTTCATCGTGATTTTTGTAGGTTTTTTCGATTTTTGTGCGGATTTTGCGCATTTGTCTTTCGAGCATGGGAATCACAACGTCGATATTGTCGTAAATATTATCCGACGTTTCCTCCGCGCGAATCATCCTGTCGCCGAAATAGATAGTCGCTTCGAGGGTATAACGCTCGCGGTTTTTTTCCTGCGTGCAGACGAATTTGGCAACGGCGCCGTCCTTTTCGATGAAACTTGACAGTTTGGATTCGGAATCTTTGCGGTCGAAATACTTATTGAGTTTTTCGAATTTTTTCTCGATTACCGATTTCAGTCTGTCGGGAACGTTATAGTTTCGTCCTATAATTTCAATACGCATATAAATGCCTCCTTGTTCTGGACTGATTATATTATATCATTATTGAGAAATGATTTCAATACCCGATTAAAAAAAGACGGAACAAACGGATAATATTTTATCCGATATTCAAGATAGTGCCGTTTTATTCTTGAATTTATTTTAATATTATAATATAATACCAAATATGAAAATCGGAATCAGCACTGCGACCTATTTTGAAAAATTGCCCACGGAAGAAACCTTTCCGTATATCAAAGCGGCCGGTGCGGACGTAGCCGAAGTGTTTATGAACACTTTTTCGGAATATACGCCCGAGTTCGGTCGTATTCTGAAAAAAAACGCCGATAATGCGGGAGTCACCGTTTATTCGGTGCATGCGAGCAATCTGAATTACGAACCCAATCTCAATAACCCGACCAGGCGCGCCCGGGACGATTCGGAAGTATTTTTCCGCGAAGTTCTTTCAAACGGAAAATTGCTGAACGCGAAATCTTATACGTATCACGGAGGCACGCGGCTTAAACGTCGCGAATACGTTTTCGACTTTTTAAAACTCGGCGCGCGCGTCGAGGAACTGTGTTCAATAGCCGAAGAATACGGAATATCCCTTTCGTATGAAACGGTGCACTGGGCGTATTTCAGTTATCCCGGATTTTTCACGTCGCTTAAAGAGTTTTCGAAAAGCGTCCGTTGCACGCTCGATATCAAACAGGTTATGCAGGCGGGGCTCAATTACCGGGATTTTCTGCCGGCAATGGAGGGGCGTATAAACAACGTACATCTTACCGACTACGACGAAAACGGAAAGATTCTGCGCCCCGGAAAAGGCGTCGTCGATTATTACGATTTGTTTTCGCGACTTAACGATATCGGATACGACGGCCCGCTTATGATTGAACTTTATTCGGCAAACTACGACAAATTCGACGAAATAAAAGAATGCGTTGAATATCTTAACGATATCTTGCAGAAAGTCAGATAAATTCAGAAAAACAGAGGTGTATCATGAAATACAACAAAACCGAAAACAAATTGAAATTCGACTACAATAATATGACGGCCGCCTTCATCGGCGAAAGAGGATTTACCGACAAGGAATTACATAGTATGAATCAGGCGGCTAAAGCCGCGTTCGATAAGGTAAGCGAAGGCAGAGGTAAAGGCTGGATGGGCTGGACCGAACTTCCTTACAATCAGAGCGAAATCGTCGAAGATATTCTTGCAACGGCAAAAGATATCCGTAAAAACTTCGATAACTTTGTTGTTCTGGGAATAGGGGGCAGCGCGCTCGGTCCCATCGCCGTATATCAGGCGCTTTGTCATCTGCATCACAACGAGCTTCCCAAAAAAGTCAGAAAAGCCCCGAAGTTTTACGTCGAGGATAATATCGACCCCGAACGTATGAACGCGCTTTTCGATATAATCGACCCCGCTAAAACGATGTTCAACGTTATTACGAAATCGGGCGCGACTTCCGAAACGATGAGTCAATATCTTATCGTAACGGATATTCTTAAAGAAAAACTCGGCGATAATTACAAGAACAACGTTATTGCGACAACGTCGGCAAAATCGGGAAATCTCATTAAAATCGCAAAAGCCGAAGGCTTTAAAACATTTTATATTCCCGACGGCGTCGGCGGCAGATTTTCCGAACTCTGTCCTGTGGGACTTCTTCCCGCGGCGGTTTTGGGAATTGACATAAAAGGTATGTTAAAAGGTGCGGAATTTATGGATAAAACGTGCAATAAGTCCGTTCCCGCTAAAAATCCCGCGCTTATGGCGGCTGTATTGCAATATCTTGCAATGAAGAAAGGCTGCAACGTGACGGTTATGATGCCGTACGCCGACAGCCTGAAATATATGGCCGACTGGTACTGCCAACTCTGGGGCGAAAGCCTCGGAAAGGCCGTCGACCTTGACGGTAACAGGGTTAACGCGGGACAGACCCCCGTCAAATCTCTGGGAGTTACCGACCAGCACAGTCAGGTTCAGCTTTATACCGAAGGTCCTTACGATAAAGTGGTTACGTTTATCGCCGTCGAGTCGTTCAGAAGCGAATTGCTTATTCCCGACGGCGCGGAGGAATATCCCGACGTGAACTTCCTTTGCGGCGCGACTATGGGTAAACTTCTTAACACCGAAAGAGAGGCAACCGAGTATGCGCTTATGAAAGCGGGTAGATTAAACAATACCATAATTCTTCCCGAAGTAAACGCTTTCACAATCGGGCAACTTCTGTATTTTTACGAATTGCAGACCGCTTACGAAGGCGCGCTTCTGAATATCGACACTTACAATCAACCCGGCGTAGAAGAGGGCAAGAACGCCACTTACGCTATGTTCGACCGTAAAGGTTACGAAAACAAGAAGGCGGAACTCGAAGCCCGTCCCGTGAAATCGGCAAAGTATATTATCTGATATGAGTAATTTTTACGCACTTATTAACCGAATGAAGTATATTAGACGCTGGTGTCTTATGCGCTCGAATAACGACGAAAACCTGTTTGAGCATTCCTTTCAGGTTGCGGTTATCGCACACGCGCTCGCGCTTATTAAAAACAAAAAGTTTTCGGGCGACGTCGACGCGGAATTCGTTGCGACCGCGTCGCTGTTTCACGACAGCTCCGAGGTGATTACGGGCGATATGCCCACTCCCGTAAAGTACAACAATCCTTCGCTTAAAAACGCATACAAGGACTTTGAAAAGATGGCCGACGAAAAACTGCTTTCGATGCTTCCCGATTTTTTAAGAGAAGATTACGAAAAACTGTTCAATCTGCCGTCCGACAGCGCCGAGTACAAAATTATTAAGGCTGCCGATAAAATTTCGGCGTATATTAAGTGCGCGGAGGAAACTTCTGCGGGCAACAGCGAGTTTTCCATTGCCGAAAAAACCACCCTCGAGGCAATAAAAGCGATGAATTTACCCGAGGCCGAATATTTTATGGATAATTGCGTCGAAGGATTTTTCAAACCTCTTGACGTTTTATGAGCAGGAAACAGACCGTTTTTCGGATATAATCAGGCCTATGGAACATTAACCGAATACTATACGAACCGTAAGTGAAAATCCGGCTATTACGTAGGTTGCGTCGCTTGTCCTTACGGAAAATTAAAATTGCAACACCGAATTGCGACACAGTATTAAAATATAAAAATAAGCACGCCTTACTTCGTCTGAACGAAAGCGTGCTTTAATTTTTCATAAACGTCTGAAATAATCACTCCGGGAAGAGCGGATTCTTCGACTTTTCAAATATTGATTTCAGCCTATAATACCTACAATCATAAGAGCCGCAACGACGATAATCGCCACGCCGCCCACAAGACAAATCGAGCCGATTATTTTGCCTGCTTTTCCCGAAGGACGAACGGGAACGACGATATCTTCTTCCTCGACTTCTTCCTTACGGTTCTTTTTGGACTTTTTGTTTTTGGTTTTTTGAGTCTCTGCCGCTGCGTCGGAAACGGGAGTTTCTTCGACGGGAGCCGACACGGGCGTTTCTGCCGCAACTTCGGGGGCAACTTCCGGTTCGGATACGAAAGCGGGAGGAGTAAATTCCTTTTCAACCACGACTTCCGCACCGTTGTCGAGCGAGGCGTTGGCAACGACGACGTCGGGATTGTCGTTATAAGACGCCGCGGTGGCGCTGGGAATAGCTGCGATTTCAGCGGGAGTAAGTTTGCCGGCTTCCTCGTCGACAATTACTTTTGCTTTCATCAGCCAGTCGTCGACTTCGTTGAAAGCCACGCTTCTGGAATAGCCTTTTTCGCGGATTTGAAGATATTTGCTGTTTGCCTTCGACTTGATACGATTAATCATCGTTACCATTTTGTCGGTTTTCGGCACTTCCTGAAATATTTCGTCAATATGAGCTTCTAATTTAGAGTCCATAGAAAATCCTCCCTTTTGTTCACTATTAGTATAATAGTTCATTTTTTAAAAATATTCAAGCGTTTTAAACTTTAAATTTCAGTTTTAAGTCTAAAAACGCGACGATATCGCGATTTTTTTCTTTAAAAAAACCGCCGCTCAGTCCTTGTTATCGTCGGAAAGATTGAGTTTTCTGAAATTATCGCATCTTTTTTCGAATTCCTTGACGATATCGTCGTTATATATCGGATTGACGTTGACGGTGATTATACCGAATTCTTTTTTCTTGTCGCCGGCGGTCTGAAGATAAAGTTTCTTCGTCAGTTTTTCTTCCGCCGAGGCGAGAACGGAGTCATACGGTATTTTGATTGAAACGATGCCGTACGAAATTTTAAAACACTTTTCGCAGAACTGATAGTACGTATTTGCGATAAGAAGTATCGCAATAACGAAAAGTATAATTCCGCAAACCAGTGAAGTCACGGTTACGGCCACGTTTTTTCCGCCTGAAAAAACGCCGCTATCGGTAAGAATCAGCACGTTTATTACCGTCGAAGCAACGGTTATGGCAAGTACGAAAGCGGTAAGAGCGTAAACCGCCGCAGACAATTTCATTTTGAATTTCATATTTCACCTTGTCGGTATTTTATCACAAGGCGAATAAAAATACAAATAAAAATTACATAGTTCAATATATTTAAATCGTTTTGAAAAACGCGGTTTGTGTTGTATAATCAAATAAAAATGCGTAATAAAGGAGGTCTCGATGATTGACGTCAGAAAAAGCGGAGCGTATCTGCACGAAGGAAAATTCAAAAGCATCGGCGAAATAAGACAGACTTTTTCGGATAAGGAAATTTCCGAGGCCTTCAAAGGCACGATGACTTATTCGGTATTGTCCGCTCACAGCGTTTCGGGCGCTTATAAGGGCGAGCCAATTCATATTCGTTTCGACGCCATCGCTTCGCACGACATCACTTACGTGGGAATTATTCAAAGCGCGAAAGCAAGCGGTCTTAAACGTTTTCCGTTGCCTTACGTGCTGACGAACTGTCATAACTCGCTGTGCGCCGTGGGAGGCACGATAAACGAAGACGACCACGTATTCGGCTTGTCCGCCGCAAGAAAGTACGGCGGTATTTACGTTCCCGCAAACGTGGCAGTCATACATACTTATATGCGTGAAAAGTTTGCGGGCGCAGGAAAAATGATTCTCGGCAGCGACAGTCACACCCGTTACGGCGCTTTCGGCACTCTGGCAATAGGAGAGGGCGGTCCCGAACTCGTAAAACAACTTCTCGGCCGCACTTACGACGTCAGATATCCCGAGGTCGTTGCGGTCAGACTTACGGGAAACGTCCGTCACGGCGTCGGGCCGCAGGACGTTGCGCTTGCGATAATAGGCGCGGTATTCGGAAGCGGCGCGGTAAAAAACAAAGTGCTCGAGTTTATCGGCGACGGCGTAAGTAACCTCGATATGGAATTCAGAAACGGCATTGACGTTATGACAACCGAAACGGCGTGTCTGTCCAGTCTGTGGATTACCGACGACAAAACGAGAGATTATCTCGAAATGTTGGGAAGACCCGACGATTATAAAGAAATGCGTCCCGAAAAACTGGCCTTTTACGACGGCGCCGTTACCGTTGATTTGTCGGAAATCGAGCCTATGATTGCCTTGCCGTTTCATCCGAGCAACGTGTACAGACTTAAAGACGTCATCGAAAATCCCGGCGATATTTTTTCAAAAGTCGAAAAAGATTACGTTGCCGTAACCGGGGCAGACAGACCCGCGTTGCGACTTACGGACAAAATACGCGACGGAAAAGTTTTCGTATCGCAGGGTATTATTGCGGGATGTTCGGGCGGCACGTATGCAAATATCGCCGCGGCGGCAAATGTTCTGAAAGGCGCGGATACGGGAAACGGTGCGTTCTCTCTGAGCGTCTATCCCGGAAGTATGCCCGTTTATCTCGATTTGATAAAGAAAGGATATTTAAGCGCGCTTACGGAGGCCGGCGCCGTAATAAAACCGTGTTTCTGCGGACCGTGTTTCGGCGCGGGCGACACACCTTGCAACAACGGGCTCAGCATCCGTCATACCACTCGTAATTTCGAAAACAGGGAAGGAAGCAAACCGTCGGGAAGACAGATTGCGGCGGTTGCTCTTATGGACGCGCGAAGCATTGCCGCGACCGCAAAAAACGGCGGCGTTCTTACTTCTGCCGCGGACGTCGATTACGACGAGAAAACCGAAGCGTTCCGCTTTGACGAAGGAATATACGAAAAACGCGTATACAACGGATGGAGAAATCCGCGACCCGAGGAAAACCTCGTTTACGGACCTAATATCAGAGACTGGCCGGAAATCGACCCGATGCCCGATAACCTGATACTCAAAGTCGCGGCGGCAATAAGCGACCCCGTAACTACCACGGACGAACTCATTCCGTCGGGCGAAACGTCGAGTCTAAGAAGCAATCCTTTGCGCCTTGCGGAGTTTACTCTGTCGCGAAAGTGTCCCGATTACGTTTCGAGAGCAAAAAAAATCAAAGAGGAAGCGGACGCCGTGAAAAACGGAGTCATACCCGAAGACGTCAGATTCGTTCTTGAAAAAACGGGTCTGAAACTTTTCGGCACGACCGCTCTCGGAAGCGTTGTCTGCGCCGTAAAACCCGGCGACGGAAGCGCAAGAGAACAGGCCGCGTCCTGTCAGAGAGTTTTAGGAGCGGCCGCGAACATAGCAAAGGAATACGCAACGAAACGTTACAGAAGCAATCTCATAAACTGGGGAATGTTGCCCCTTATATCCGACGAGAAATTCGAGCTTGACGACCTTATCGTTATGCCCGACGCGAAAGCGAGACTGATTGCGCAGAGTTCTTTTTCCTGCTATCTTCTGCGAAAGGGCAAGATTAAAAAAATTACGCTCGACGCGGGCGTACTGACAAATGCGGAACGCGATATTATTCTTGCGGGTTCGCTGATAAACTACTATGCCGAAAACGCAAAAAAGGAGGATTAAATGTTGGATTTCGACAATGAAAACAATTGTAATGACTTAAACGGTATTGCCGAAGAACGGGAAACGGATACCGCCCGCGAGGCTGACGACATTTCCGCGGCCGAAACTTCGTACGACGAAAACGACGTTTACGAGAAGTACGGTTTTAAAAACAACGATTCGTTCAACCATTCGCAGTATCATACGGATAAAAGCTATGCGAATGTTTCTCACAGTGAGGAACAGAAAAAACGTCCCGCTCCCGAAGTGCGCGGCTGGACGGCCTTTTTCAGGTCGCTTCCATATCCGATGATTACCGTCGTGATTTATCTTATCGTCGGTTTCGTATGCAACGCATGGCATCCCGCCTGGATAATTTTCCTTACGATTCCCGCCTATTATTCGATAGTCGAGCATTACATTCAGACGGGAAAAATCAGATTTCCGTTGTTCACGATTGTGCTTATCGCATACCTGCTGATGGGTACGCTCGGCGATTTGTGGCATCCCGGCTGGATAGTGTTTTTCGCTTTGCCGCTTTATTTCGTATTCGATAACCTTATGAAGATAAAACACACGAGACTTATAATATATACGCTTGTGTGCATAGCGATTTACGTTCTTATAGGCGTAACGCTTAAATTATGGCATCCGACGTGGATAATTTTCCTTACGATACCCATTTTCGAAAGCCTTTATAATTCCACCGCAAAACTCATAAAGGAAAAGCGCGCCGAACGCGCCGAAAAAGAGGGCGAAAAACCCGCAAAGAAAGAACGCACGTTTAAAAAACATAATGACGGACAGAAATAAGAACATTCTCGACATACTTGAAAAAGACTATCCCGAGGCTCGTTGTGAACTTGAGTTTTCAACGCCTTTCGAGTTGCTTGTCGCAGTAGTGCTTTCGGCGCAATGCACGGACAGGCGCGTGAATATCGTCACCCGCGAAATGTTTAAAAAAGTCAATACGCCGCAGGGTTTTGCGGAAATGTCGACAGAGCAAATCGAGGAATTCGTGCGACCGTGCGGTTTTTACCGCAATAAGGCAAAATCCATAAAGGAGCTGTCCGAAGATATCGTAAATAACTACGGAGGAGAAGTCCCCCGATGTCTTGACGAACTCGTGAAACTTAAAGGCGTGGGAAATAAAACCGCCGCCGTCGTATACTCGGTTGCTTTTCACGGCGAAGCATTGCCGGTCGACACGCACGTTTTCCGCGTGTCTCACAGACTTTCGCTTTCGGAAGGAAAAACGGCGGACGCCGTTATGGAAGACCTTAAAAGACAGTTTCCTTCCGACAAATGGTATACTTTGCATCATACGATGATATTTCACGGAAGATATACCTGTAAGAGCCGCAAGCCGCTTTGCGTAAATTGTAATTTAAACGACTATTGCACATATTATAAGGACCTGAAAAATGAATAAGATTTTAAGTCGTAAAAAGTTTTCGGAAAACGTTAACGAATACGTTATTTCCGCACCCGACGTCGCAAGACGCGCCGACGCCGGGCAGTTCGTTATTCTGCGCGTAGACGAAGAGGGCGAACGTATACCCTTTACAATATGCGATTTCGACCGCGAAGCCGGTACGGTAACCATTCTCGTGCAGACGGTCGGATACAGCACGATGAAGCTCGCGACGTTGAAAGAGGGCGACTGTATTGCCGATTTTGCGGGGCCTCTCGGAAAAGCAACCGACCTTGACGAATACGAAAATATTCTGCTTGTGGGCGGCGGTATCGGAAGCGCCGTAATTTATCCTCAGATTAAAAAACTTTTTTCGAAAGGAAAAAAAGCAGACGTCGTAACGGGCGCAAGAAACGAAAGCCTTCTTATTTATCGCAACGAGTTTAAAACGTACGCCCGCAATCTTTATGAAATGACGGACGACGGAAGCGCGGGCGAAAAAGGTTTCGTAACAGATAAAATCAGAAATTTACTGGACGGAGGCGAGAGATACGACTGCATTTTTGCGGTGGGACCTCTGCCGATGATGAAGGCGGTTGCCAATCTTACGCGCGGTTACGGCATAAAAACCATAGTCAGCATGAACACTGTTATGGTTGACGGCACGGGTATGTGCGGCAGTTGCAGACTTACCGTCGGCAACGAAATCAGATACGCATGCGTCGACGGTCCCGAATTCGACGGTCATCTTGTTGATTTTGACGAAGCGATTGCGAGAAACGGATTTTATCGCGACGAGGAACGCTCGCACGTTTGCAGACTTACGGGAGGTGTGAGATAATGGCCGATTTTTTAAGGCACGAAATGAAAAACCAATCTCCCGAACAAAGAGTAAAAAACTTTGACGAAGTCGCTTTGGGTTTCGATAAAGCGACGGCGAAGGCGGAAGCCGAAAGATGTCTTAACTGTAAAAACGCACCGTGCCGAAAAGGTTGTCCCGTCGGCGTGAATATTCCCGCGTTTATATCGTATGTGAAAAACGACGATATGGACGGCGCGGTCGCAAGTCTTAACGGAGATAACAGTCTGCCCGCCGTTTGCGGCAGGGTCTGTCCGCAGGAAAGACAATGCGAACGGTTTTGCGTCCGCAGAGAAAAAGCGGGTGGAAGCGTATCGATAGGAGCGCTTGAAAGATACGTTGCGGATTATGCCTTGAAAAAGGGAAAACAACAGGAAAGAAAGGTTAAAACCACCGGCAAAACCGCGGCCGTTATCGGAAGCGGTCCGGCAAGTCTTACGTGCGCCGCGGATTTACAGTCTCACGGATTCGACGTTACCGTTTTCGAGGCTTTTCATAAAGCGGGAGGAGTGCTTGTGTACGGCATCCCCGAATTCAGATTGCCGAAAGACATCGTTAAAAAAGAAATCGATAATTTGTCCGAAATGGGCGTGAAGTTCCGATTCGATACGATAATAGGAAAAACCTTTACCTTGGACGAACTTCGCAAAAATTTCGACGCGGTATTTATAGGAACGGGCGCGGGACTTCCTTTGTTTTTAAAAATCAAAGGCGAAAATCTTCCGGGCGTTTACAGCGCAAACGAATACCTGACAAGGGTTAATCTTATGAAAGCGTACGATAAAAACTCGATTACGCCCGTTCAACGAGGAAAACACGTTGTAGTTGTCGGCGCGGGAAACGTCGCTATGGACGCCGCGCGCACCGCAGTCAGAATGGGCGCCGACGACGTAACGCTCGTATACAGGCGCGGCCGTGAGGAGATGCCTGCTCGCCGGGAAGAAATTATTCACGCCGAGGAAGAAGGCGTAAAATTCGAGCTTCTTACCAATCCCGCGGAAATCCTCGGAACAGACGGAAAAGTCTCGGGAATCAGGTGCGTCAGAATGGAACTCGGCGAACCGGATTCTTCGGGAAGGCGCAGTCCGCACGCGATTGAAGGAAGCGAATTCGATATTATCTGCGACCAGGTCATAGTTGCGCTCGGCACGTCGCCGAATCCTCTTCTGAGAGACGGCGCAACGGGACTTGAAATCACGTCCAAAGGCACGATTGTCGTAAACCCCGAAACGGGTGAAACGTCTCTTGAAAACGTTTACGCGGGCGGCGACGCCGTAACTGGCGCGGCTACCGTAATTCTTGCAATGGGCGCGGGCCGTCTTGCCGCAAAAAGTATTATCGAAAAACTCGGCGATAAATAATAATCGGGTGTACCGCTCTGCGGCGTTTTCAGTAAAATCGGGCGAGAGGGAAGCGAAAACAAATCAATTATCAAAAGAGTTTGAGCGACGAACGCCACGGGGGAAACGATTAAAAGGACGACAACAAAAAAAACGGTAGAAAGAGGCGATACAAAGTCGCCGGTGTAATAAAAAAGACAGGAAACAAACATTATGTTGGATTATGTGACGATATTTTGTAAAGCGGGTAACGGAGGCGACGGAATAGTCTCCTTTCATCGTGAAAAATTCGTTCAGGCGGGAGGTCCCGACGGCGGCGACGGCGGAAACGGCGGAAACGTTGTTTTTGAAGTAGACGAAAATCTTAACACTCTTATTGATTTTAAATTCAAAAAACATTTCCGTGCCGAAAACGGCGAAAACGGCGCGGCGAAAAATTGCTTCGGAAAAAGCGGCGAAGACCTTGTTATAAAAGTGCCGAAAGGTACAGTAATTAAGGATAAGGAAAGCGGCGTCGTCGTAGCAGATATGAAAGAAAAAGGAATGAGAAAGGTCCTTCTGAAAGGCGGCAGAGGCGGACGCGGAAACGCTCGGTTTGCAACGCCTACGAGACGCGCGCCGTCTTTTGCGCAAAGGGGCACTAAAACCGAGGAGCACGCTCTTATTCTCGAACTTAAAACAATCGCCGACGTGGGACTTATAGGGTTTCCTAACGTCGGAAAATCGACGTTGTTATCTGTAATGACGTCTGCAAAACCAAAGATTGCAAATTATCATTTCACGACGCTTGCTCCCAATCTCGGCGTACTTAAATACTACGACGAAAGCGTCGTTATAGCCGATATTCCCGGTCTTATAGAAGGTGCGAGCGAGGGCGCGGGACTCGGACACGATTTTTTAAGACACGTCGAAAGAGTAAGACTTCTCGTGCACGTCGTCGATATATCGGGAAGCGAGGGCAGAGACCCTTACGAAGATTACGTTAAAATCAACGGCGAACTGGATAATTACAGTTTGAAATTATCCGGACTTAAACAGATAGTATGCGTCAATAAAACCGACCTTCTGTCAGAAGACGACGCGAAAAAAGCCGTCTCCGATTTCGAGAAGAAAGCGGGCGTGAAAGCCATTGCGGTTTCGGCATATACGCATAAATGTATCGATGAATTGCTGAAAGCCGTAATCGAGGAACTTAAAACGGCAGACAAACCCGAAGACATTTACGTTGAAGAGAATTTCGAATTTGAAAGTCGCGATAACACGAGTTACGAAATCGAACGCGAGGACGACGGCACTTTCGCGGTGTACGGCGGTCTTATCGACATGCTTGCCAAAAACGTCATTATTTCCGACGCGGACAGTTTCAGATATTTTCAGAAAGTACTTCTCGACAAAGGTATTATCGACGCTTTAAGGCAGAAAGGCGCTCGCGACGGCGATACCGTCGTCGTTGGCGATATCGAATTTGAATTTTTGGAATAAACGAGGTATACGAAGATGATTTCGACTAAAGACAGAGCAAAACTTAAGGGACTTGCACAAAAAATCGAACCTGTTTTTCAGATAGGGAAAAACGGCGTTACCGATAACGTTATCGAACAGATATCCGTTGCTTTGGACGCGCGCGAACTTATTAAGATAAACGTACTTAAAAATTCCGACGAAAACGCTAAAACCGTCGTGAATACTCTTGCAGAGAAACTTAATGCCGAAGCCGTTGCGGCAATCGGGAACAAAATCGTTCTTTATCGTTACAGCGACAAAAAAGGCGTCGTTCACGTACTTTAATCGTTTATCGGCGCAAATTATAAGCGGGATTTGTTGAAATTATCCCGCTTTTATGTTATTATTCAAAAGAATTATACTTTTAAGGTGTGGCAAAATGCTGATTTACGACGAAAAACACGAATGCGCTTCGCAGGAGGATATGCGGAGTCTGCAACTGTCCAAATTGAAAAAAATCGTTGAATACGCTTATGAAAACGTTCCTTTTTATAAGAAAAAATACGACGCAGCCGGCGTAAAACCCGGGGATATAAAGACGCTTAAAGATATCGAGCGTCTGCCTTTCGTGGAAAAAAGCGACCTCAGAGACAATTATCCTTACGGACTTGCCGCCGTGGATATCGAGGACACCGTGCGGATACACGCTTCGAGCGGCACGAGCGGTAAACCTACCGTAGTTTTTTATACGCGCGACGACCTCGAAACGTGGACGGAATGTATGGCGCGTATCGTAACTATGGGCGGCGTTACGAAAAAAGACGTCGTGCAGGTGTCTTTCGGATACGGGTTGTTTACGGGCGCTTTAGGACTGCATCAGGGATTGGAAAGAGTGGGCGCGACAGTCGTACCCGCGTCGAGCGGCAATACCGAACGTCAGGTTATGCTTATGCACGACCTCGGCGTAACGGGTATGGTATGCACGCCGTCCTATGCGTTGCATATAAGCGAAGTAATGGCGGCGTCAGGCTATAAGAAAGAGGATTTTAAGCTTAAATGGGCTCTTCTCGGAAGCGAGGCGTCGACCCTCGAAATGCATAAAGAAATCAGTCGCCGTCTCGGCGTATTTCCTACCGATAACTACGGTTTGTCGGAAATTATAGGTCCCGGCGTATCGGGCGAATGTCTCGAAAAAAACGGTATGCACGTCAACGAAGACCATTTTTATCCCGAAATCGTCGACAGCGAAACGCTTGAAGCCGTAAAGGACGGCGAATGGGGCGAACTCGTGCTTACCGCTCTCGACAAATTCGGTATGCCGATGATAAGATACAGAACGAAAGACATAACGAGACTGAATCGCGAGCCGTGTAAATGCGGAAGAACTCTCGTTCGTATGGACAGAATCAAGGGCAGAAGCGACGATATGCTGAAAATCCGCGGCGTCAACGTTTTCCCGTCGCAGATTGAAAGCGTGCTTATGGAAATGCCCGAAATAGGCGGACAATACCATATTACGGTTAAACGCGAAAACTTTTCGGACGTTCTCGAAGTGGCGGTTGAAGTAGCCGACGCAAATCTTCTCTCCGATTACGGCAATCTTCAGAAACTCGTTCAGAAGGTAAAACACAATCTGCGCGTGGTGTTGCAGATTGACGCCGTGGTAAAACTTGTCGAGCCGTTATCGCTAAAACGTTTCGAGGGCAAGGCACAGAGGGTAACGGATTTAAGAAATAAAAAGGAATTTTAAATATTTTGGTAAAACTATGAAAAAATTGATGTTGGGAAACGAAGCGGTTGCGCGCGGCGCGTACGAAGCCGGGGTAACCGTGGCAACAGCCTATCCGGGTACGCCGAGTACCGAAATTACCGAGAATATCGCGCGATACGACGAAATATACGCCGAATGGTCTCCGAACGAAAAAGTTGCCATGGAAGTGGCGTACGGCGCGGCGGTAGCCGGCGCGAGAAGCATCGTGTCGATGAAACACGTCGGTCTTAACGTTGCGGCAGATCCTCTGTTTTCGGCGGCATATGCCGGGGTGAACGGAGGCATGGTGATTGTCGTTGCGGACGACCCCGCGATGCACAGCAGTCAGAACGAACAGGACAGCAGATATTATGCCGTCAGCGCGCACGTGCCTATGTTGGAACCGTCCGACAGCGAAGAGGCGAAGGAATTCGTAAAAGAAGCGTTTGTATTGTCCGAAAAGTACGACACGCCGGTTTTTCTCAGAACCACTACGAGACTTGCGCACAGTCAGAGTTTTGTCGAACTTTGCGACAGAGCGGACGTAAGCGTAAAAAAATACGAAAAAGATATCACGAAATATACTTTAATGCCGTCCACCGCAAAGATAAGACATATCGCCGTAGAAAAACGCGAAAACGAACTGAAACTCGATATCGAGAATTCCCCTTTGAATTTTATTCGCGAAGGAGATAAAAAAATCGGTGTGGTGACATCGGGCGTCGTTTATCAGTACGTCAGGGAAGCGTTGCCCGACGCGTCCGTATTTAAACTGGGTTGCGTATATCCTTTACCCGTTGAAAAAATCCGTAAATTTGCCGAAAGCATCGGAAAACTTATCGTTGTCGAAGAGCTGGAACCCGTTATCGAAAACGCGCTGAAGGCAAACGGAATACCTTGCGAGGGGAAGAAGTATTTCGGCGTGCAGGGCGAGTTGTCCGTCGGCAGAATAAAAACCGCGCTGTCGGGCGAGAGTTTTTCCGATAAAAATAACGTTGTAAACGTTCCGGTAAGGCCGCCGGTAATGTGCGCGGGCTGTCCTCACCGCGGCGTATTTTACGTGCTGAAAAAACTCGGTTGCAGGGTTATTTCGGACATAGGATGTTATACTCTCGGCGCTCAATCGCCGCTGTCTGCCGTGGATACGGTACTTTGTATGGGCGCAAGCCTCGGAATGGCGCAGGGATTCGAACACGCGCTCGGACGCGAAAATACCAAAAACGTCGTTGCGGTTATCGGCGATAGCACGTTTATACATAGCGGTATTACCGGACTTATCGACGCCGTTTACAATAAAACCGCGCTGACTCTCGTAATACTCGACAACAGCACTACGGGTATGACGGGGCATCAGGAGCACCCTGCGACGGGCAAAACCATAAAAGGCGAAGATACGTATGCGCTTAATCTCGAAGACGCCGTAAAAGCGTCGGGCGTGAATTTTGTCGAAACGGTGGACGCCTACGATATGAAAGCCGTAGAAAAGGCGATTAAAGAGGCTTGCTCGTACGACGGCGTGTCGGTGGTAATTGCAAAACGTCCGTGCGCGCTTAAAATCAGACTCGCCGAAAAACCTTATGAAATAAGAGATTGCAAGAAGTGCGGAAAATGTCTGAAAATCGGCTGTCCCGCGATACAGAAAAATCCCGACGGCAGCGCATGTATCCGTCACGAATTGTGCGTGGGTTGCGGCGTCTGTCGCGATATGTGCGCGTTCGGCGCGATTGTAAAGGAGTGAGATTATGAATATTAACGTGCTTATAGTAGGCGTCGGGGGACAGGGGACGTTGCTTGCCAGCCGCATTCTCGGAAAAATTGCCGAAAACGACGGAAGCGATTGCAAGCTTTCGGAAGTTCACGGCATGGCGCAAAGAGGCGGAAGCGTCGTGACGCACGTAAAAGCGGCCGAAAAGGTTTTAAGCCCGATAATCTCGGAAGGCGACGCCGACGTGGTGCTTGCTTTCGAACAGTTGGAAGCGCTCCGGTACATAAACTATCTTAAACGCGACGGAACGGTAATAGTAAATTCGCAAAAGATATTGCCTATGCCCGTAATTACGGGCGCGGAGTTTTATCCCGAAAACGTTACGGACGTTCTGAAAAAAGAATGCCGCTTCGTCATAGAGGTTCCCGCGCTCGAAATAGCCGAAAGCGCGGGAAATGCAAAAACCGTTAACACGGTGATGTTGGGCGTACTCGCAAAAACGGTGGGGTTACCGTATGAAGAAGTTAAAAAAGCCGTTATCGAAACCGTTCCCGAAAAAGTCAGAAACGTAAATCTCGAGGCATTTGAGAAAGGATATAATTTTAAATGAAATACTATAATAGAGAAATCGAAACGATGAGCCGCGACGGCTTGTTCGTGTTGCAATCGGAAAGACTCGTAAACGCCGTAAAACGCGTTTACGAAAACGTGCCGTATTATCGCGCGAAGATGGACGCGATAAAACTTAAACCTTCGGATATTAAAACCATAGCCGATTTACATAAATTGCCTTTTACCGTAAAAACGGATATCCGCGCGAATTATCCTTTCGGCTTGTTCGGAGTCGACAAAAAACAGGTTGTAAGACTGCACGCTTCGTCGGGTACGACGGGAAAACTGACGGTTACCGGCTATACCAAGCGCGACCTCGAGGACTGGTCGGAGTGTTGCGCACGCGCGCTTGTTTCCGCGGGTATAGACGAAAACGACACCGTCCACGTCGCATACGGTTACGGATTGTTTACGGGAGGTCTCGGCCTTCATTACGGCGTTGAAAGGCTAGGTGCGACCGCCGTACCCGTTTCCAGCGGAAACACTATGCGGCAGATTACGTTGCTTAAAGATTTCGGCGCGACCGCGCTTGCCTGCACGCCTTCTTACGCGATATATCTTGCGGAAAGCATGAAAGAAGCGGGAGTCGACGTCGACGACCTTATGCTTAAAACGGGTATATTCGGCGCCGAACCCTGGACCGAGGAAATGCGCGCTGAAATAGAGAAAAAACTGCATATTAAAGCGTATGATATTTACGGACTTTCGGAAGTCAGCGGTCCGGGCGTCGCGATGGAATGCTCCGCAAGACGCGGGAAACACGTATACGAAGATTTGTTCTATCCCGAAATCGTCAATCCCGACACGCTCGAGCCGCTTCCTTACGGAGAAAAGGGAGAACTCGTTTTTACTACTTTAAACAAAGAATGTCTGCCTCTTATCCGTTACCGGACGCGCGATATCTGCACGCTTTACCTCGAAGAATGCGAATGCGGTCGCACGCTCGTCAAAATGGGCAGAATAGAGGGGCGCAGCGACGATATGCTTATAATCCGCGGCGTAAATATTTTCCCGTCGCAGATTGAGACCGTCCTGCTTAACATAGGCGGAATGATAGGCCCGCATTATCAGATTATCGTCGACAGACAGGGAAGTCTCGATACGCTTGAAATTCAGGTTGAACTTTCCGATTACGCCTTTTCGGACGAAGTGCGGGAAATCGAAAAAGTTAAAGCGCGCGTCGCTCACGATATGCAGTCCATGCTGGGCGTCAGTGCGAAAATAACCATCGTTTCGCCTCATTCGCTGCCGAGAAGCGACGGAAAAGCGAAAAGAATAATCGATAAACGCAAATAAAGGAGGAAAAACTATGCTGGTTAATCAACTTGCCGTATTTCTCGAAAACAGAAAAGGCCGTCTGAAAGAATTGGCGGGTGTTCTCGCAAAAGAGAAAATCGACCTGCTTACGCTGTCCATTGCCGACACCGAGGACTTCGGCATCGTCAGATTTATCACCACGGATAACGACCGCGCGCTCTCGGCGTTGAGAAACGCGGGTTTCACCGTTACCGAAAGCGACCTGATAGGTATTGAAATCGGCGACGTTCCCGGCGCTTTGTCAAACGTGCTTAAAGTGCTTGCGGACGGCGATATCGGAATAGAATACCTTTACAGTTACGCCCGCACCGAAGAACAAAAAGCGATTATTCTCTTTAAGGTAAAAGAGGTCGGTAAAGCGCTTGACGTTCTGTCGCGCGCCGACGTAAGGGTGCTGGACCGCACTCTCGAATGATATGGATAAAAAATCGGCAAGAAATCTTGCGAAAGAACGGGTTAAAAGTCTTTCCGACGCCGAAAAACTTATAAAGAGCGCAAAAATTGCGTCTGATTTTACCGATTATTTCGTCAGCCGCGGTTTTAAATCGATTTTTATTTATAAATCGGTAAAAAACGAAGTTTCGACGGAAAGCGTTATCGAGGCGCTTTTAAAACGAGGGATAAAGGTTTTCGTGCCGAAAACTTCGGGAGACGATATGTTCGTTGCCGAAATAAACGATAATACCGAGTATCTGCCGAACGCTTTCGGCATCCCCGAGCCCGTATCCGCCGCAACGGAGTTTTACGGCGCGGACGTCAACGTCGTACCCCTCGTCGCTTTTGACGAAAAACTAAACCGACTCGGTCACGGAAAAGGCTATTACGACAGATATCTTGCCCGCGCAACGGGAAAAATCTGCGCGTTCGCATTCGGATGTCAGAATACGGCCGCGCTCGAAACCGAAACGCACGACGTTAAAATGCATCTGATATTTACCGAAAACGGCGTGCTCGGAGAGGAACGATGAGAATTATTTCGGGAAAATACAGAGGTCGCGCTCTGAAATCGCTGCAAGGCGAAATTACGCGTCCGACCACCGACAGAGTAAAGGAATCGCTTTTCGACATAATACAGTTCTGCGTTAAGGACAGCGTCGTGCTCGATTTGTTTGCGGGAAGCGGCGCGCTCGGCATTGAGTGCCTGTCGCGCGGAGCAAAAAGGGCGGTTTTCTGCGACGTCGATAAAGGCGCGGTCGAAATCGTAAAACAAAATCTTAAAAATATCGACGGCAATTATAAAATTTTCAATTGCGATTTCACCCGCGTATTGAAAGCGGGCGATAAATATGATATTATATTTATAGACGCGCCCTACAGAAGCGGTCTCGCGTATAAAGCGCTTGAATTGATTGTTTCGGAAGGCGTACTCGAAGAGGACGGAATAATATGTTGCGAAAGACTTTTCGAACTTCCAGTCGAAATTCCGTCGGGACTCGAAAGGCGCGATTCGCGGAAATACGGCATTACGGCGCTGGATTTTATCGGATATGCAAAAAACGGCAGTAATAACGGGTAGTTTCAACCCCGTAACGAGCGGTCATCTTTTTCTGCTTGAAAAAGGGCTTGAGCTTTTCGACCGCATATATATGGTTATACTCGTCAATCCAGACAAGACGTACCTGACGACCGTCGGGGAAAGGTTGGATATGCTTAAAAAAGCCGTCGGAAAATACGATAACGTCGTTGTCGACGCATACGACGGCTACGCCTGCGATTACTGTATAAAGGTCGGCGCGAAAGTTATGTTGCGCGGCGTGAGAAATCCCGTCGATTTGAATTACGAGCTGGACCTCAGACGACAAAACCTCGAATTTAAAGGTATAGACACTATATTACTCGTTTCCGACGATTCGCACCGAAACGTAAGCTCGACTTTCGTAAGGGAACACGGACACGAGTAGGAGGAGTTTTTATGGATAATTTTATGCAACTTCTTAACGAACTCGAACAGGTCGTTTCGGGCGCGAAAAAATCGGTATTTTCTTCAAATGACGCCATCGTAAACAGAGCGCAGATGCTTGAAATAATCGACCGCATGCGCGAGGCGTATCCCGACGTCATGCGTCAGGCGCAGTTTATTGTCGAAGATTGCGACAACCAGAAACAGCGCGCGCTTGAATACGGCAACAGAATTATTCAGGAGGCGGAGGCAAGGCGAAATAAACTGCTTGACGAAAGCGATATTTTAAAGCAGGCTACCGCCGAGGCGGAAAGCGTCAGAAAAGAGGCGTACGAAATGCGCGCACGCGTCGAGTACGACGCAAAATGCAAAATCGACGAGGTGTTGAGCGACAGCGAGGTAACTTTGCGCGACGCGCTTACGCTTATCCGCAACAACAGGGAAGAATTAAGACAAACGGGGGCAAACGCACCTCAGCAGACGTCCGAGAGCCTGCAATATCAGAATAACGGCAGCGATATAATATAAGCTATGCCCGCTCCCGCTGCGGCCTGAAAAGTCTTTACGGCAAGATAATAGCGCGCTTTTATTTTCGCTTCCGCAAGAAAGGTCATAGCCTGCAGAAAAATGCATATTCCGCCAAAAGATACGAGTGCCGTCAACGCGGCAATCATCGTATGTACTTCGGGCGGATTTTTTATTATTTCTTTCGCACCTCTCGTCATCTCGAATATTCCCGCCGCAAACGGAGCGGCGTTTCCGAACAGCGTAAAAAAGCCGAGGTCGGAAAGAACGTCGATTAGAAGTCCGAAAATGGCAATCAGACCGCCTACCGATAAAATCGAAATAACCGAATCGTTTACGCTTTCGCCGATAAGATTTTCGGGGACGGGTCTCGCGTCGGTTGTTTTAACGTTTTTTGCGCTTAACGGTTTTACGTTGCAGAAAAGAAGTCCCGTTACGATTGCCGACAAATAATGCGCAATCAGAATAACGACGCTCTGCAATATGTTTTCAAGCATAAACGTTCCGATAGTTCCGATTACAAAAAGAGGTGCCGAAGTGCTGCAAAACGAGATTATTTTTTTACTTTCTTCCTCGTTTATAATATTATTTTTGTAAAATTCCGAAACGAGTTTCGCGCCTATCGGATAGCCCGAAAGGACGCTCATAAAAAAAACGTAAGCCGAAATTTTCGGGGTTTTAAATAAAAATTTCACCGGTTTTTCAAAAGTTTTTCCGACGGAATCGGGGAAGCCCAGACCGCTTAAAAGACGTGTAAAAAAGAAAAACGGAAACAGGGCGGGTAATACCGTTGACCAGAAAAGAATTATGCCGTTTTTAACCGACAAAAGATATCGCGACGGGTTAACAAGAACCGCCGTCATCAGCGACAATACCAAAAATGACGCAAGAAGTTTACGATATTTCACGCTAATTTTTATGCGTAAGACGGTGTTTTGATTACTTAATAAACGTTGCGTTGAACGGTTCTCTTGATTTCGATAAGACGGAATAGACGCCGTCAACGGTATTTTCGAAATACAAAGCGTCTTTTACGGTTTCGGGCAGACTGCCGACGTCTTTGAAATTAACGACGAGGCAACCGTTTTCCGCAAGTAATTTCAAAGCGTCTTTTTTGTCGTCCCTTACGGCAAGTACGCGCGCATACGGCGGCGCCGAATAAAAATAATTCATTTTATCCGCGGTGAGTCCGGTAAGGGCGTAGAGCAATATGCGTTTGATACGCGCCATCGTATATCTTTTCGATTTTACGTTGCGTATAAGCGAATCGTAGTCGTCGCTGATTTCAAGCGCTGATTTTATGCGGTTTTCGAGGCCTTCCGTCACTTCGGGCAGTCGTTTGATTTCTTCGGTTTTCATTGTGTGCAGTCTGTACTTTATCAAATCGGACATATCGTTATTAAAAACGCAATTATTCAAAGATTTTTTCACAAAATCGGGCAAAAAACGGTCGATTTTTTCAAAATTATCTTCAAAAATGCAATTTCTAATTGCCTGAGCGGACGCAAATTTATTCTCAGTCGAAAGGTCGTTGAAACCCGACTCGCGTTTAATTGTGAAGGAGTCGAAACCGTATTTTTTCGCGCTTTCGATATATTCGATTGCAAGCGTGTTGTTGGGCGTGAACAAACCTTTTTCGTCAAGAGCCCCGGCGCGCGCTCTTATAAGGGAATTGCCTTCTTTCAGATATGCGCGTATTTTCTTCTTATCCTCTTCGCTTTCGGAATGCACGGTGGAGGAAAGCCTTTCGAGTTCGTTCAGATTGCCGCTTTCGCTCCCGAACGCAACGGTCAGGCGCTGTCCGAAACAGGACAATACCTTCATTGCGCCTTCGGCAAATTTTTCGGCGCAGTTTACCGCATAAAAAAACGGAAGTTCGACGACGATATCGGCACCCGCCTTTATCGCCCACCCGGCGCGGACGTGTTTGTTTTTAACCGTTACGTCTCCGCGCTCGGAGAAGTTACCGCTTAAAATCACGGCGAAAATATCGGGGTTAATCGTATTTTTAACCTCGTTTATCAGACGGACGTGCCCGCTGTGCATGGGATTGAATTCCGCAATCGTCGCCGCTATTTTCATTTTTCGTTATTTTTACATTAAAGAAGTTGATTTTTCCGCATAATATTATATAATATTATTGCTGTTTAATTATACACTACGCTGTGAAAATTTCAAAGCAAAATAATTCATTAAAGAGGCACTTATGAACAAATTTTTGGACGAATTGTATGAAAGAGCGTCAAAGAAAAACAAAACCATCGCACTTGCCGAAGGTTTCGACAAGAGAGCGGTAAAAGCCGCCGAGCTTCTGACAAAACGCGGAATATGCAAAGTCGTGCTGATAGGCAATCCCGACGAAATCGCGAAAAAGAATCCCGAAATCGACCTTGCCGGCGTTACCGTCGTCAACCCCGCGACGTGCGATAAAACCGAAGAATACGCAAATCTCCTTTACGAACTGAGAAAAGCCAAAGGTATGACGCCCGAACAGGCGAAAGAACTCACCTTGAATAATGAAATGTTTTTCGGTACGCTTATGCTTAAATCGGGCGATATCGACGGTCTTGTGGGCGGCGCGGTATTTTCGAGCGCCGACGTCCTGAGAAGCGCGTTTCAGGTTATCAAACCCGCGCCCGGAATCAAATCGGTTTCGAGCTGTTTCGTTATCGTGCCTCCCGAGGGCAACACCGTTACCGACGCGCCCGCAATGATTTTTGCCGACTGCGCCGTCATTCCCGAGCCCGACGAAAACCAACTTGCCGATATAGCGATTGCGGCCGCCGAAAGCGCGAGAAACATTATAGGTATCGAGCCTAAGGTCGCCATGCTTTCCTTCTCGACGAAAGGAAGTGCGAAGCACGAACGCGTCGACAAGGTTAAAAACGCACTGGCTATAGTAAAAGAGCAGGCTCCCGACCTTGACGTCGACGGAGAAATGCAGCTTGACGCCGCGGTCGTTCCCGCGGTTGCCGCGCAGAAAGCGCCCGAAAGCAAAGTTGCCGGTCAGGCAAACGTACTCGTATTCCCCAACCTCGAAGCCGGAAATATCGGATATAAAATCGCACAGCGTTTCGGCGGTTGTATGGCAATCGGTCCCGTTATGCAGGGCATTGCGAAACCCGTAAACGACCTGTCGAGAGGTTGTGTCGCCGAAGATATAGTGGCCGCCGCCGCCATCACAGCCTTGCAGGCAAAATAAGAGAGGGCGCGATATGAAAATTCTTGTTGTAAACGCCGGTAGCAGTTCTCTTAAATACCAGCTTATCGATATGAATAACGAGGAAGTAATCGCAAAAGGTCTTTGCGAACGCATTACGATGGACGGCTCCCTCCTTACTCAAACCGCAAAAGGAAAACAAAAAATCGTTATCGAAAGTCCTATGCCCACTCATAAAGAGGCAATGGAACTCGTGCTTAAAGCGCTGCTCGACAAAGATAACGGCGCTATTAAAAGCGTAAAAGAAATCAGCGCGGTAGGACATCGCGTTCTTCACAGCGGCGAAGATTTCAAATGCAGCGTGGTCGTGGACGACAACGTTATTGCGAAGTGCAAGAAAAACATCGACCTCGGTCCTCTGCATATGCCCGGCAATATTTCCTGCGTCGAGGCCTGTCGCGAGGTTATGGACGTGCCCATGGTGCTGGTATTCGATACAACTTTCCACGCAACTATGCCTCAGAAAGCATATATGTACGGCATTCCTTACGAACTTTACGAACAGTACAAAGTCAGAAAATACGGTTTTCACGGCACTTCGCATAAATACATTACGGGCGAGGCCGCAAAGTGGCTCGGAGGCAATAAGCGTCTTATAATCTGCCATCTCGGAAACGGAAGTTCTCTTTCGGCGGTAAAGGACGGAAAATGCGTTGATACCACGATGGGATTTACTCCTCTCGAAGGCGTAATGATGGGTACGCGAAGCGGCGATATCGACCCTGCCGCCATCGAATATATCGGCGCAAAACTCAACAAAAATCTGCCCGAAATGGTGCAATTTTTAAATAAAAAATGCGGTATGCTCGGCGTAAGCGGTATCAGCAGCGATTGTCGCGACGTTACGACCGCCGCGGAAGAAGGCAACGAAAGGGCGATACTCACCCTCGATATGGTCGGATACCGCATCAAAAAATACGTCGGCGCATTTGCGGCCGTTCTGGGCGGAGTAGACGCAATAATCTTTACGGGCGGAATTGGCGAACACAGTCCCGAAATCCGTGAAAGAGTTATGGAGGGAACGGAGTATCTCGGCGTCGATTTCGATTTCGAGCTTAACAAACATCCCGATAAATCCGACGTTTCCGTTTTGTCTAAACCGTCGTCGAAAGTCAAAGTCGCGATTATCCCCACCAACGAGGAACTCGTCATTGCGAGAGAAACCAAAGAACTTACCGCAAATCTCGTCAAATAAGTGGATTTCGGGCGGTTTATTGGCCTTTTTCGATTGACAAACATTGTTAATATATATATAATTTTAATGTTTTACGGGTATAAGAAATGATTATCGATTTCAAAGACGCCGTCGAAGGCGAGTTTTATACAATCGACGAAACAATCCCTTTGGACGACGCTCTTACGGGAAGTCGCGGAGGCAGGTTCAAAGCCCCCGCAACTTTAAAAGGTTGGTATACTTTTTCCGAGGACACCCTTGCGGTAAACTGTGTGCTCGAAGCCGAGGTTCTTTTCGATTGCGACCGTTGCGGGGCGCCTACAACCGTGAAATACAAAGTACCCGTCGAGGAAACTTTCTTTAAAGACCCTCCCGACGAATACTCTCTTTCCTACGACGACGAGGAAGTCGATCTGACGCCCGTCGTTCACGACAGAGTCGTACTTGCGTCGCCTTCGCAGGTGCTGTGCAGGAAGGATTGCAAAGGTCTTTGCCCGAGATGCGGTCAAAACCTTAACGAAGGCGAGTGTGAATGCAATATTAACGACGGGAAGGACGACGATAAATTCAATCCCTTCTCCGTTCTCAAAAATATGAATAACAATCCGGGAGGTGCAACCAATGGCAGTACCAAAGTGTAAAGTATCCAAAGCAAGACGTAACAGTCGTGCGGCTAACTGGAAACTCGAAACCCCTAATCTGGTCGAGTGCCCTCAGTGCCACGAACTCAAACTCAGCCATCAGGCCTGCAAAAAATGCGGTTACTACGACGGCGAGCAAGTTGTTGCTATTAAAGACAAGAGCGATAAAGAGTAACAGCGTGTCATTACAAGGTAAGGCGGTTTCAATAACGGTCCTTACCTTTTTGTTTTTATGATAACTTCCGTCGCAAACGAAAAAGTAAAATTCGTCAAAAGACTTTCGGAAAAAAAATTCCGCGACGAGGAAGGTTTGTTCGTTGCGGAGGGCGCAAACATTCTGTCCGACCTGAAAGAAGGGTTCTCGGTCAGATACCTTTTCGCTACCGAAGACAATCTTGTCCTTGCAGAGAAATTGTCGGAAAAGTTCGGCGTACAGCCCGAAACTGTCGATTCGAAGGTTATGAAGGCGATGTCCGATACGGTAACTCCCTGCGGGATTCTTGCCGTAATCGAAAAACCCCGTTGCGTCCCTTCGGGCACTAACGCAATCGTTCTTGACGGCGTAAGCGACAGCGGCAATCTCGGTACGATTATTCGTACGGCGGCTGGAGCGGGTTTTTCCGACGTCTATCTTATGGGATGTGCCGACCCGTTTTCGCCAAAGACCGTAAGGGCGAGTATGGGAGCGGTCCTTCGCGTCAACATTATCGTTACCGATAAAGAAAATCTTCAGGGTTATCTCGACGGTTACGTCAGAGTTGCGATGGATATGTCGGGCGACGACGTTTTCGGCTTTAAACCCCGGCGGAAAGTCGCTTTGTTTTTCGGAAACGAAGCGCACGGTTTATCGGATTTCTCATTTGAAAATTCCGACGTTATTTTATCAATTCCTATGCAAAACGGTCAGGAAAGCCTGAACGTTGCGGTTGCCGCAGGCATAGCGATGTACGTAATCAATCACAATTTTATAAATAAGTAGGAGTGTTTTATGAGCGGACACAGCAAATGGCACAACATACAGGCCAAAAAGGGCAAAAGCGACGCGGCGCGCGGAAACGTGTTTACAAAAATAGGTCGCGAAATCGCCATAGCGGTTAAACAAGGCGGAGCCGACCCCAACAGCAATTCCAAACTTCGCGACGCCATCGCAAAGGCAAAAGCCAACAATATGCCCAACGACAATATTCAGCGCAGCATCAAAAAAGCCGCGGGCGAACTCGACAGCGTCAATTACGAGGAATTTACCTATGAAGGTTACGGCGCGGGCGGCGTCGCAATGATTGTCGAAACGCTTACCGACAATAAAAACCGTACGGCAGGCGACGTGAGACATCTTTTCGATAAATTCGGCGGCAGTCTCGGCAGCACGGGATGCGTTTCGTATATGTTCAAAAAGCGCGGCGTAATCGACGTGCCCGTTACGGCTATGGCCGAGGACGATATTATGATGCTCGCTATCGACGCGGGCGCCGACGATATAGTTACGCTTGACGACGTCTATGAGATTTATACGATGCCCGGAGATTTGTCGAAAGTCCGCGAGGCTCTTGAAAAAGCCGGCGTAGAAATACTTTCCTCGGAAATCGATATGATTCCCGATAACGAGGTCGAAGTTGACGAAAAACATCAGGCGTCTGTCATCAAACTTATCGATAAACTTGAAGAACTCGACGACGTTCAGAACGTTTTCCACAACGCTAAAGACCTTGTCGACGACGAAGAATGAACGTTACCGAACAGGCAAAACGGGCTAAATCGGCCGCTTTAAAACTGCAGGGATATTCAACCGACGACAAAAATAAAATGCTTTTGACTATTGCCGAAAGCATTTCCTCGTGCCGGAAATATATCCTTGAAGAAAACGAGAAAGACCTTGCCGCTTATCCCGATAAAACGTCGGCTCTTTTCGACAGACTTACGCTTAACGATAAAAGAATCGACGCAATGGTAGAAGGCGTGAAAGAAGTTGCGGCGCTTCCCGACCCTGTCGGCGAAGTAACCGACGAATGGGTTCGTCCGAGCGGTATAAGCATAAAAAAGGTGCGCTCGCCCATAGGCGTTATCGCGATAATTTACGAAGCCCGTCCGAACGTAACCGTCGACACGGCGGCATTATGCGTTAAAAGCGGCAACGCCGTTATTTTGCGCGGAAGTCGTCAGGCGTTAAACTGCAACAGGGCAATCTATAAGGTAATGTACGAGTCGTTAAAAAAAGCCGGATTTGACGCAGACGTCCTGCAATTTATCGACGACCCGTCGCACGACGGAGCAAAAGAACTTCTTTCGCTTGACGAATACGTCGACGTCGTAATTCCGCGAGGCGGCGAAGGTTTAAAGCATTTCGTACTTGAAAACAGCAGTATTCCCGTTCTTGCGTCCGCGGGCGGAAACTGCCATATTTTCGTTGCGGAGTCGGCTGATTTCAATATGGCGCTGAACGTTATCGAAAACGCTAAATGCAGTAAGCCTAGCGTTTGTAACGCAGTCGAACACATACTTGTGGATAATAAAATCGCAAAGTCGTTTATACCTAAATTATACGCGCGTATGCGCGCGTGCGGCGTTACCGTCCTCGGCGACGAAATTTCCCGCTCCGTCGAAAAGGAAATTCTTCCCGCTTCCGACAATGATTACGATACCGAGTTTCTTTCGCTGACTCTCACCGTGAAAGCGGTTGACGGGGTATACGAGGCAATCGATGAGATAAATACGCACGGTACGCGTCACAGCGAAGCGATAATTACTTCCGATAAATCCGAAGCGGACGTTTTCACGACTCTCGTCGACGCGGCGGCAACGTACGTTAACGCGTCAACGCGCTTTACCGACGGATTCGAATTCGGCTTCGGGGCGGAGATGGGAATATCGACGGGAAAACTTCACGCAAGGGGACCGATAGGTCTTGAACAGCTGACTTCCGAAAGATACGTTGTTACAGGCGACGGCGCGATTAGAAAATGACTTCTGTTTTTACGATATAAGGCACGCAAAAGCGTGCTTTTTTTATTATTTTAATTATTCATGTGTAAAATTTTCGTATAATTCCTATTAAATCAGTAAACTTTAATATTATGGCTTGACATTAGACCCGAGTTTACATATAATAAACTTGACTAAAAAGGTAGGTTATATATGAAATTATCATCAAAAGCACGCTACGGGCTTAAAGCCTGTCTGGCATTGGCAGAAAATCATAACGTAAACAAACCGCTGGCCCTTCCGGTGTTCAGCGAGAAAGCCGGCGTTACCGAAGCTTATATGGAGCAGATAATAATCCTTCTGAAAAAAGCCGATATCGTGGAAAGCGTACGCGGCGCGGGAGGCGGGTATTACCTTAAAAAATCGCCCGACGAAATTAAAGTCGGCGAAATCATCAGGGCGCTTGAAGACGGACTTGAAATAGTCGATTGCATAAATACGCCTTGCGAGGCGGCCGACGAGTGCAAGGCAAGGAAAGTCTGGAACAGGATTTACAAGAATATGAATCTCGTCCTTGACGGTATCACTCTTGCGGACCTGCTTCGCGACCAAAAGAGATACGTCTATCTGGACCATTCCGCAACCACCGCCGTCGACGACGAGGTTCTTGCCGGAATGTTGCCGTATTTTTCCGAAAAACCCGGAAACGCAAGCAGTCAGCATGGTATGGGCAGAGAGGCGGAAGCCGCTGTCGATATCGCACGAAAACAGGTAGCAGACGCAATAGGCGCGAAAACCAACGAGATTTATTTTACTTCGGGTGGCAGCGAGTCGGATAACTGGGCAATAAAAGGAATCGCTCACTCTTATAAGTCGAAAGGAAAACACCTTATCACAAGCGAGTTCGAACATCCCGCGGTTCTCAATACAATGAAGTATCTCGAGGGAGAAGGATACGAGGTTACCTATCTTAAAACCGATAAGGAAGGCTATATACGTCCCGAGGAACTTGAAAAAGCAATACGCGACGATACCGTTCTTGTCAGCGTTATGTACGCCAACAACGAAATCGGTACCATTCAGCCTATACCCGAGCTTGCGAAAATCGCGCACGAACACGGTGCGTTTTTCCACACCGACGCCGTGCAGGCGGTTGGCAACGTCCCCATTGACGTTAAAGAGCAAGGTATCGATATGCTGTCAATGTCGGCGCATAAATTTTACGGCCCGAAAGGAATAGGATGCCTGTATATCAAAAGCGGAATTCGTCCCGAGCGACTTATCGCGGGCGGCGAACAGGAAAGAAATCAGCGCGCAGGCACAACCAACACGCCGGGCATAGTAGGTATGGGACTCGCAATCGAAAAAGCGACTGAAAACATAGACGCAAACAACGCTTATATTTCGTCGTTGCGCGACGAATTCGTGAAAGAGGTGAAGGAAAGAATACCCGATATCCGCTACAACGGCGGAGAAAAGCGTCTTGCGGGCAACGCTCACTTTACCTTTAAGTATATCGAAGGCGAAAGCATATTGTTCACGCTGGACCTTGCCGGAATTTGCGCGTCGAGCGGAAGCGCGTGCAGTTCGGGAAGTCTCGAAGCGTCGAAAACCGTGCTTGCGATAGGCGTGCCGCCCGAAGAAGCGCACGGAAGTATCCGCTTTACGTTCGGTCGCGAAAACACCATGGACGACGTTAAGTATACGGTTGACAAACTCGAAGAAACGGTAAAAAGACTTCGCTCGATGAGTCCGCTTTTTGCCGCAGCAAAAGCAAAAATCACGATGATTTAACCGTTTTTATTCAAAAATAATAAATAATCCGCAATTATATCTGGAGGAATTGTATGTATAACGAAAAAGTAATGGAAATATTCAAAAATCCCCAAAACGTCGGCGAGGTCGAAAATTACAACGCTATCGGTACCGTTGGTAACGCCACGTGCGGCGATATAATGCAAATCACGTTGAGAATCGAAAACGACGTCATAAAAGACGCTAAATTCAAAACGTTCGGCTGCGCCGCCGCTATTACTTCGTCGAGCGTCGCAACGAGTATGATAATAGGAAAAACCGTCGACGAGGCGCTGAAAGTCACGAATAAAGACGTAATTACCGAGCTCGAAGGACTGCCGCCGCAAAAAATACACTGTTCGGTGCTTGCGGAAGAAGCCATAAGGGCGGCTATCGAGAATTACCGCGCGACGAGCGGGGAATCGGCGGAAGCTACCGTCTCGCGCGAGTGCGAATGCGCCTGCAAAAAGCAGGATAAATAAATTCCAGTATTTTACTTTTTAAAATCATTTTGTCAAAACATACTAATATCGGGAGGTGTGCTATGACGAAAGGAAAAGGATTTTTGACAGGAATGGCTGTCGGCGCTATCGCCGTCGGCGTTTACGAAATGGGCGTCAAAGCGAAAAACTCGCTTAGCGAGGGCAAAGATAAAATCAAAAGAAAATTCGACAAAATTTTCAACTGACAATTTTTATTCATAATGCAAAAAAAACCGCAGAATTTTGCGGTTTTTTTGTTATAAAACATATAAAATTGTTATTTAAAAGGAAGTTCTTTTTCGATAATGTCCGGCGATATTTTTTCAAAGATAACGTTATCCGCATATTTCTTCGCGACTGCAAGGTTTTCCTCGGTACGGACCGTCCAACTTAAAACGGGCATTTTCTCGTGCGTTGCGTCGATGTATTTGTTAGGACTGCTGACGACGTCATAAGAGGTAAACATAGGTTTGCTTATGGCGTTTACGTGAAGTTTTCCCATAAAATCGTTTAAAACTTTCGGCGTTTTGCCTTTTTCGCCTTCTGCCGACGCAAGCTGTCCGAAGGGATATTCGGTCTGATGGCGTCTGCACCATCTGACGGTGAACGGGTCGAACGACTGCAGTGCGATAACGTCTTTATATGGATAATTTTTCAAATCGCGCAGGACTGCTTTCGCAAGGTCGTTGTTGCGCCATCCGCAAATTGTTTTCAGTTCGATAAGTATAGGCACGCGTCCGTCTACGAGCGCAAGCATTTCGGGCAGAGTGGGAATAATCGCGCCGCCGAGCGTCATCGGATAATCTTTAAGTTGCGACGACGTAAGGCTTTCGATGCGCACGTCCTTTCCGCAGATTCGCTTCAGACTGTTGTCGTGATGTACGGCGACAACGCCGTCCCGTAAAAGATGAACGTCCGTTTCGATTGCGAAACCCCGTTCGATTGCGGCTTTAAAAGCCGATATGCTGTTTTCTTCGCGGATTTCGTCGTGAAGTCCGCGATGAGCGATAGGCGTGCCGATAAATTTTTCGAAACTTTGCATAATTCCCTCGTAAATATAATTAATATCCTAATTCCTTGTCGACGATGATAACGTAAACGTTTTTGCTGCGCGGCGGCAACGATATAATGCTTGTCGCGTGGCAGATATTCGTTTCGCGCGGGCAATCTCTGCAATCTCCGCCCGTAACGCACGGATTCGACGTATAACCGAACCGCAGGCAGTTTTTCTTTGCCGCGACGGTGCGGATGCGTTCGAGCGCGGCGGGAACGTCTTTTACTATTTTATTAACGCCCAGAACGAATACGGTGTTTTTGCCGCCGTAGAGTTGAGACGCAATGCGGTTGCAGTTGCCGTCGGTATTGACGAATTCGCCGTTTTCGGTAAGAGCGTTGGTCGACGTGAGAAACCAGTCGGCAAAAACCGCGTTTTTCATAACTTCGTCGGGATTGACGTCCGGCATGAGTTTTCGTATATAAACTTTATTTCCTCTTTCTTTCAGGAATTTACCGACGCCTGTTTCGTCAAGCGTGGCGCTTCCTCCGGCGCCGACGGTATCGTCTTTTCCTATCAGTCCGGCAAGGAGACGGCATGCTTCGTCCGTCGTTTCGGTGAAATACGTTTTAAAGCCTTTGTTTTCAAGAATATTTAACAGATTTTTGATTTCCATATAATCACCTCGATGAAATAAATTATACAATATGCCGCTTTAAAAGTAAATTTATTAAGTAATTTTATTTATAAAGTCGGGTAAATATTTGCCAATAAGTCGCTAATTTTATATAATTGAATAAATCTGTCGAGAGGAAAATATGTTCGATAATTCCAAAATCAGAAACTTTTGCATAATAGCGCACATAGACCACGGGAAAAGCACTCTTGCCGACCGTCTTATTGAAAGTACGGACACCGTATCCAAAAGAGATATGGAGGAGCAGCTTCTCGATAATATGGATATCGAAAGAGAGCGCGGGATTACCATCAAACTGCAGACTTGCCGTATGTTTTACGAATACCGCGGCGAAGAATATATGTTAAATCTCATCGATACCCCGGGTCACGTCGATTTTACTTACGAAGTATCGCGTTCGCTTGCCGCCTGCGAGGGCGCGTTGCTTGTCGTCGACGCGACGCAGGGCATCGAGGCTCAGACTCTTACAAACGTTTATCTTGCGCTTGATCACGACCTCGAAATACTGCCCGTAATAAATAAAATCGACCTTCAGAGCGCCAATCCCGAAGGTTGCAAACAGGAAATAGAAGACGTTATCGGACTGCCTGCCGACGACGCGCCTCTCATTTCGGCAAAAGAGGGAATAGGTATTTCCGAACTTCTCGAAAGAATTATTACCGATTTGCCTGCTCCGAAAGGAAACGCCGACGAACCGTTGCGCGCTCTTATTTTCGACAGTTTTTACGATAATTACAAGGGTGCGATTTCTATGGTGCGCGTCGGGGACGGCCGCGTAAAAGTCGGAGATAAAATTAAAATGGTTTCAACGGGAAAGGTCTTCGACGTTACCGAGGTCGGCGTATTTACGCCTTCGGCAACGCCCGTGGACGAGCTTTACGCCGGAATGGTAGGCTATATCTCGGCAAGTATCAAAAACGTCAGGGATACGGCTGTAGGCGATACGATAACGCTTGCCGACAATCCGACGAAAAACCCGTACGACGGATACAAAAAAATCACGCCTATGGTTTTTGCGGGAATTTATCCCGCTGACGGCAGCAAATACAACGACCTCAAGGACGCTTTGGAAAAATTGCAGCTGAACGACGCCAGTCTCATGTTCGAACCCGAGGTTTCGACTGCGCTCGGATTCGGTTACAGATGCGGTTTTTTAGGGCTTCTGCACATGGAAATAATCGAGGAAAGACTTGAAAGAGAGTTCGATCTCGACCTGGTTACTACCGCGCCCAGCGTCAATTATAAGGTAAAACTCACGTCGGGCGAGGAAATTACCGTAAGCAATCCCACGCATCTGCCGGCGCCCGACCGTATCGAATATATGGAAGAGCCCGTCGTGAAAGCCGAAATTTATACGCCGCCCGAATACGTAGGCGCAATTATGGAGCTTTGTCAGGAAAAACGCGGCGTTTATAAGGATTTGTCATACCTTGACAGCAGCAGAAGCAAACTTTTATACGAAATTCCGCTTAACGAAATTATTTACGACTTTTTCGACGCGCTTAAATCGCGCACGCGCGGTTATGCAAGCCTCGACTATGAAATAATCGGATACAAAAAATCCGACCTCGTAAAACTCGATATGCTGCTCAACGGTGAAATGTGCGACGCGCTTTCAACGATAGTGCATCGCGACAAAGCGTATGCGCGCGGTCGTGCGATAGCCGAAAAACTTAAAGACGCAATTCCTCGTCAGCAATTCGAAATTCCCGTGCAGGCATGCATAGGCGGCAAGGTTATCGCAAGAGAAACGGTAAAAGCAGTAAGAAAAGACGTGCTTGCAAAGTGCTACGGCGGCGATATTACGAGAAAGAAAAAACTGCTTGAAAAACAAAAAGAGGGCAAAAAACGTATGCGCCAGGTAGGAAGCGTGTCAGTCCCGAGCGAAGCCTTTATGAGTATTCTGAAAATCGACAGCTGACGTTTAAAATGGACATTTCTTTATACGTTCATATACCTTTTTGCAAAAAAAAATGCAGATATTGCGATTTTGTATCGTTAAATTCGTCGGACGAGTTTATCGAAAGATATCTGCGCGCTCTCGAAGCCGAAACGGTTGCGAGAAGCAAAGAGTATAAAAACGCTAAGATTAAAACGCTGTATTTCGGCGGAGGCACGCCATCGTTGCTGACGGCACGACAATTCTTAAGAATTTCGGACGCGATAAAAAACAATTTCGATATCGACCTTGTCGAAACAACGGTAGAGTGCAATCCCGAAAGCGTTTCCGAAGAAAAACTGATTGCGTATAAAAACGCGGGAGTCGACAGAATTTCCGTCGGCGTTCAGTCGCTCGACAACGGGATACTTCGTTTTCTCGGCAGAATACACGACAGGGAGGCCGCGATAAACGCCGTAAAACTTGCCGTAAAATATTTCGATAACGTCTCGTGCGACCTGATAATCGGCGTACCGGGCGAAAGCGTGTTTTCGGTTCTGAACTCGGTGGACGTTTTATGCGGCGAGGGAATAACGCATATTTCCGCTTACGGACTGAAAATCGAGGAAGGGACTGTTCTGTACGATATGCAGACGGCCGGTATGTTCGAAACGGACGATGATTTTGCGGCGGACGTTTACGACGCAGTGTGCGCCCGTCTTCGGGACAAAGGTTTTCACCGATACGAAATCAGCAACTTCGCAAAAGCGGGATTTGAAAGCGCGCACAATAAATGTTACTGGAAAAGAACGCCTTATCTCGGATTAGGCGCGGCCGCTTATTCTTTCGACGGTTTTTCGCGATTCAACAATACCGAAAACGTGACTTTATACGCGGAAAAACTCGAAAGTGGAATTCTTGCCGAGGTAAACCGCGCGACTCTATCAAAAGAAGACGCCATGACCGAAACCGTTATGCTGTCGCTGAGAACGGAAGGGGGTCTCGACGTAAAAAGTTTCAACGAAAAATTCGGTTGTGATTTTATGCGTGATAAGGCGGAAGCTCTTGAAAAAAATCGCAGATTTCTGCAAATAGAGAATAATAATATAAAACTTAATAAAGAATATTACTATATTTCAAACTCTATAATATCCGATTTGATTTAATTTTAAAAATTTTTAAAAAAATGCACAAACCCCCTTGACAATACATATAATCGGTGTATAATAAGTTTTAGCAATCAAGTGATATGACTGCTAACAAATAAAACGCTTAATTGCCAAGGATTATGGAAAAAGAATTATCCGAACGTAAACAAAAAATATTGCAGGCCGTCGTTGACGAATATATCACCACGGCGGAGCCTGTTTCGAGCGGCGACATAAAGGAAAAGTATCTTGCCGATATTTCAAGCGCAACGATTCGAAACGAACTTGCCTCGCTCGAAGATATGGGTTATCTCGTGCAGCCTCACGTATCTGCCGGACGCGTACCCCTTCCCGCGGCATACAAACTGTACGTCGATAAAGTAATGAAAGGGAAAAACCTTTCGAAAAACGAAATTGCCTTTATTAAGAATAAGTTCAACGAAAGAATGGATAAGGTCGAGGACATAATCCAAAAAACCGCAAAGGTTATCTCCGACGTAACGAATTATACTTCGGTCGTCGTCGTGAAAAACTTCAAAGAGGTTAAAGTTAACGAAATCAAACTTGTTCCTATCGGCGACGAAACGGCTCTGGTAATTATTATTACCGACCGCGGCGTGTTAAGGGACAAGACGATCGAAATCGAAAAAACCGAAGACGATATCGGCGCTTATATGCAATCGGCAACGATGCTGTTAAACCGTATGTTTTCGGGAAAAACCGTCAAAGAAATCCTTAAACCGAAGGATATAATCAAGGAAGAAATCGAGGATTTCAGGACGATTTTCGACGAGGTTATCGAAATTCTTACCAAGTACGATATGGAAGAAACGGGAAAGGTTTACACCGAAGGCGCGCTTAAAATGCTCGACTATCCCGAATGCGGCGACGTTGACGACGCGAAAAAGTTTTTGTCGGTCGTAAATTCTCCGCAGCGAGTAGCGCAACTTGTTGAAAACGGCGACGATATGGAATTTACCGTTAAAATCGGAAAGGACGAAGCGGCCGGTATCGAAAATTGCGCGGTTGTCAGCGCGAAGTACAAAATCAACGGCGAAGAAATAGGCCACGCGGGAGTTATCGGTCCCGACCGTATGGATTACAAAAAAGTCATCTCGGTATTGAAATACGTCGGGCACGCGTTAAGCGAAATAATGGAAAACAAGAAGGACAGAAACGATAATGAGTAAAGAAAGCAAAAAACAAGCCGACGAAAAGGTGAAAGAAGAGGAAAAAAACGAGGTCAATACCGAAAATTCCGATTCTCAGCCCGAACAAGTCGAAGAAACTCCCGAAATTTCCGAACTCGAAAAGGCGCGGAAAGAAGCTGCCGAATATAAAGACCTTGCTTTAAGACGCATGGCTGAACTCGAAAATTTCAGACGCAACAATCAGAACGTAGCGAAGGACGTCCGCGACAGAACGCTTTCGGAAGTAATCCGCGAATTTCTTCCCGCAATCGATTCTTTCTCCCGCGCGGAGCAGATGGTGCAGGACGATAAAACGAAAAGCGGCATTGCAATCGTAAAGGACCAACTTCTTAACGTCCTTAAAAAATACGGAGTTACTCCCATCGACGCGGCGGATAACGATTTCGACCCCGCTTATCACGAATGCATCATGCAGGTGGACAGTCCCGACAAAATCGGAAAAGTGATTTACGAAATCGAAAAAGGATATATGATGGGCGACAAGGTTTTAAGATACGCCAAAGTCGCAGTCGGCAAACAACCCGAATAACAATAACCGCAAGGTTATCGAAATAAAAAATAAAAGTTTCGCCCTTATGGGCACAGTGAGGTATATATGAGCAAAATTATTGGTATTGACTTAGGTACAACAAACTCTTGCGTAGCCGTTCTCGAAGGTAAAGAGGTTACGGTTATCCCCAACAGCGAAGGTACTCGCACCACTCCTTCGGTAGTGGCGTTTACTAAAGACGGCGAGCGTCTCGTAGGCAATATCGCCAAACGTCAGGCCGTCGCAAACCACAACAGAACCATCAGCAGCATCAAGCGTGAGATGGGTAGCGATTACAAAGTAAAAATCGACGATAAAGAATATACACCGCAGGAAATTTCCGCAATGATTCTTTCCAAACTGAAAGCGGACGCCGAGTCCTATCTCGGACAGAAAGTAACTCAGGCGGTAATAACCGTTCCCGCATATTTTTCGGACAGTCAGCGTCAGGCAACGAAGGACGCGGGCAAAATCGCGGGCCTCGAAGTATTGCGTATAATCAACGAGCCTACCGCGGCGGCGCTTGCTTACGGCCTTGACAAAGAGGAAAACAAAAATCAGAAAGTTCTTATTTACGACCTCGGCGGCGGCACGTTCGACGTAAGTATTCTCGAAATCGGCGACGGCGTATTCGAAGTTCTTGCCACAAACGGCAACACGCGTCTCGGCGGCGACGACTTCGACCAGCGCATTATGGACTATATCGTCGACCAGTTCAAAAAGGAAAACGGTATCGATTTGTCCAAAGACCCTGCCGCGATGCAGAGAATAAAAGAAGCCGCGGAAAAAGCGAAAATCGAGCTTTCCGGCGTTACCAAAACAAGTATTTCGCTTCCGTTCATAACCGCAGACCAGAACGGTCCCAAACACATCGATATGGAATTGACGAAAGCCAAATTCAACGAATTGACGGCAGACCTCGTCGAAAAGACCGTAGGACCCACCATGAACGCGCTTAAAGACGCGGGACTTAAAGCAAGCGACCTTGCGAAAGTCATTCTCGTAGGCGGCTCCACCCGTATTCCCGCGGTTATCGACAAAGTCAAAGAAATTACCGGTAAAGACCCTTATAAGGGCATTAACCCCGACGAATGCGTCGCAATCGGCGCGGCAATTCAGGCGGGCGTTCTTGCGGGCGACGTAAAAGACGTATTACTGCTTGACGTAACCCCGTTGTCTCTCGGTATCGAAACTCTCGGCGGTATCTGCACGAAACTTATCGAAAGGAATACCACGATTCCTACCAAGAAATCGCAGATTTTCTCGACCGCTTCCGATAATCAGACGAGCGTCGAAATCCACGTATTGCAGGGCGAACGCGAGTTTGCGAAAGACAATAAAACGCTCGGTCGTTTCTCTCTTGTGGGTATTGCTCCCGCTCCTCGCGGAATACCGCAGATTGAAGTTACTTTCGACATCGACGCCAACGGTATCGTATCGGTGTCCGCAGTGGATAAAGCAACCAACAAGAGTCAGTCCATAACCCTTACGGCAAGCAGCAATCTTTCCGAAAAGGATATCGACGAGGCCGTTAAAGACGCCGAAAAATACGCCGACGAGGACAAAAAACGTAAAGAGAGCGTCGAGGCTAAAAACGGAGCCGAACAACTTATCTTCACGATTGAGAAATTCGTAAAAGATAACGGCGATAAAGTCGACGAAAACGACAAAAAGACTATCGAGGACGCCGTAAAAGAAGCGCGTGAAAAACTTGAAAAGACCGACGACGTTTCGGAAATTCAGAAAATCGTCGAGGAACTTTCCAAAGTTTCCGACCCGATATTCAGTAAACTTTATCAACAGGGCGCAGGTCAACCCGGCGCGGACGCCGGGCAAGGCAACGACGCCGGCAACAACGACGGTAACGCCGACAACATCGACTGATGGATAGGCGTGTATCAACAAAATAATCTTTATTCACACTCACCTCAGACGAGGTGAGTGTGCGCTAAATTAAAACTTATGGCTGAAACGGATTTATATAAAGTATTAGGCGTCGAAAAGACGGCTACCGCCGACGAAATCAAGTCGGCATACAGAAAACTTGCGAAAAAATATCATCCCGATATGTATACCACCGCAAGCGCCGCCGAAAAGAAAAACGCCGAAGAAAAATTCAAAGAGATTAACCACGCTTACGAGGTCCTAAGCGACGCCGAAAAGCGCAAGGTTTACGATACTTACGGAACGGAAGACCCGTCGCAGGGATTCGGCGGAGCAGGCGGTTTCTGGGGCGGCAACGCTTCGGGAGGAATGGACTTTGACATAGGCGATATTTTTTCGAGTTTCTTCGGAGGAAATCCTTTCGGAGAAAGTACGAGAGGGCGCGCAAAATCCAACAGAGCGGTTCAGGGCGAGGATATCCGAATAAATCTTACGCTGACGTTTGAAGAAGCGGCTTTCGGATGCGAAAAAGAAGCGCGCTACAAACGCAGCGAAAATTGTCCCGACTGCAAAGGCACGGGCGCTAAAGGCGGAGTCACCAAATCGTGTCCCAAATGCGGCGGCAGCGGCGTAATCAACAGCGTAAAACGTACGCCTCTCGGACAGTTCTCTACCCAGACCGTTTGTCCCGATTGCGGCGGCACGGGCAGAATAAGCGAAGAAAAATGCCCCAAATGCGGCGGAAAAGGTCGCGTTACAAAAGAGCGCGCTCTGAAAATCATTGTTCCCGCAGGTATCGACGACGGACAGCGTATGACTTACTATAACGAGGGCGAAGCCGGTTATAACGGCGGTCCTTCGGGCAACGCGGTTGTTTTTATAACGGTAAAACCGCATAAGTATTTTGTAAGAAAGGGTTCGGATTTATATCTCGATTATCCCATTACAATGATACAGGCGGCGTTGGGTTGTCGCGTTCAGATTCCCACTCTTAAGGAGCCTGCCGACCTCGAAATTCCCGCAGGAACTCAAAGCGGCACTGTTTTCAGACTGAAGAATAAGGGAATCAAACATCTTAAACTTAAAGATTACGGTGATTTATACGTCAACGTAATTGTGGAAATTCCCAAAACGGTTACTTCGGAACAGCGCGATTTGCTTTACAAACTCGACGCGTCTTCAACGATGAAACAGTATCCGAAAAAAGCCGCGTTCAAAGATAAAATGTGAGGACGTTACAAATGAAATGGTATGAAGTAACGTTGATTTCAACCCACGAGGGCGCCGACCTTTTTGCCGACGCCTTGTTTTCCGTCGGGTGCTCGGGCGTTTCGATTTACGACAAAGCCGACGTAGTTTCGCTGTACGACAGCGACGTCGTATGGGATTATATCGACGAAAACCTTGTTAATAATCTTGACGAAAGAGTTTACGTAAAAGGTATAATCGGCGAAGAAGAAAAGAATGCGGTTTTACAAAAATTGCAGGAAAATATCGATATTCTTAAGAAAAATTCGCCGTTTGACCTCGGCAGCGGCGAAATTATTGTAAACCGTATTGACGACGAAGACTGGAAAAACGAGTGGAAAAAATATTATAAACCCATTGTTACGAAATCGGTTACCGTCGTTCCGGTATGGCTTAAATACAACAAGGCTCCGTCCGAAAAAATACTGTGGATTAATCCCGGCATGGCTTTCGGCACGGGTGAACACGAAACGACTAAAATGTGCCTCGACCTTCTGGGTAGCGTCGACGTAAATAATAAAAGCGTTATCGACGTAGGCACCGGAAGCGGAATTCTCGGAATAGCGTCGGTGCTTTCGGGCGCAGATAACGCGTATATGTGCGATATAGACAGTACCGCCGTCGATACCGCAAAAGAAAACGCAAAACTGAACGGCGTTTCGGGCAAGTGCGTCATAGAGCGCGCGGACCTCCTTGAAAAAAGCGGTAAAAAGGGCGATATCGTTTTTGCGAACATCACCGCGGATATTCTTATAAGACTTTCGTCGGACATAGGCAGGTTTTTAAACGACGACGGTATTATAATTCTGTCGGGCATCATACACTCGAGGCTCGACGAGGTTAAATCAGCCTATGAAAATAAAGGTTTTACTTTCGTTAAGCACGTACGCGACGGCGAATGGAACGCATTGATGTTTTCTGTTTGATATGGAAATACGACGTTTTCTGACAAGCTCCGATAAAATTAAGAACGACGTTGCCGAAATCAGCGGCGACGAATTTACTTATGCGGTTAAAGTTTTAAGACAAAAAACGGGTTTTACGGTTATCGTAAACACTGGCGACGGCTACGACAGAATAGGCGAGATATCCGAAATAACAAAAGATAAACTAACGGTAAAAATAAGAGAAACCGTTAAAAACGAAGCTACTCCCGATAAAAAAATAACGTTGTATCAGGGCAGCTGCAAGCAGGGAAAAAACGATTTTATCGTGCAGAAAGCCGTCGAACTTGGCATAAGCCGCATTGTGTTTTTCAAAAGCGATTTCGTCACCGAAAAGGAAGTTAACGTCGAACGATTGAGAAAAATCGCAACGGAAGCGTTGAAACAGTGCGGTCGCGCTGATTCGGTTGAGGTGGAGTTTACGGATTATTTTAGTGCCGTCGACAATTGCGAGAACGCGGTTATATTTTACGAAGGAGAATGTGAAAATACGTTATCGGATATCGGAAACGACGTTTCCGCTTTGTTCGTGGGCAGCGAAGGCGGTTTTTCGAAAAGAGAAGTCGGATATGCCCGCGAAAAAGGTTTAAAGACGATAACGCTCGGGAAACGTATTCTTCGTGCCGAGACGGCTTCGGTAGTAGCGACGTCCATGATACAGTATCTTACGGGAGGTCTCGTATGAAAGTTTCGGTTTTTACGCTCGGTTGCAAAGTAAACAGATACGAAAGCGACGTAATCATCCGCGAACTTCGCGAGAAAGGTTATGAAGTTACCGAAGAACTCGAACCCGCTGATTACTATATTATCAATACCTGCGCCGTAACGGCTGAAGCCGAAAAAAAATCTAGGCAGTGCGTCGCACGCGTAAAAAAACACAACCCAGATGCAAAAATACTCGTGTGCGGATGCGCGTCCGAAAATAACGCAAAGCAGTTTGAAAAGGACGGGGTCGTGTACGTTACCGGCACCGCAGGAAAAGACGTCGTTTCATTGCTGCCCGAAACGGGTATCAATATTTCGGACATTCCCGACAAATACGAAGAAAACGGATTTGCAGAACGTACCAGAACCCGCGCATACGTAAAAATTCAGGACGGTTGCAATAATTTTTGCAGTTATTGTCTTATACCGTACGTCAGGGGGCGCAGCAGAAGCCGCGCTATCGGGAGCGTCGTTGCCGAAGTGAAAAACAGAAGCGCGGACGTAAAAGAAATCGTACTTACGGGCATAGATATTTCTTCATACGGCAAAGATATCGGTTGCAGTCTTAAAACTCTTGCGGAAAGCCTTTCGGACGAAGACGTCAGAATCAGATTCGGAAGTTTCGAGGTGGGTGTAATCGACGAAGAACTGTTGAACGTTCTGACGAATATGAAAAAATTCTGCCCACATTTTCACCTTTCTTTACAATCGGGAAGCGACGTCGTTCTTAAAAGTATGAACCGCCGTTATACTACCGACGAATACTTTGAAAAAGTCGGATTGATAAGAAAATATTTTCCACTTGCAGGCATCACAACGGACGTTATTGTCGGCTTTCCTACCGAAAGCGACGCTGAATTTGCTTTATCGTGCGATTTTATAAGACGGGTAGGCTTTTCGGACGTACATTGTTTTCCGTATTCGCCGCGAAAAGGTACGGTTGCGTTCAATAAATACAAACCGCTCGACGCCCGGATTATCGACGAACGGATGAGGGCGATGCTCGATATCAAAAAAAATCTGAAACGCGACTTTCTCGAGAAAAACGTAGGAGTTTCCCACGAAGTTCTTTTTGAGGAAAAAGACGGAGAGTATCAGTGCGGATATACCGAAAATTATCTTAAATTTTACGCTGCGGACGCAGTTAACGACGAAATAAGAAAAATTGCGGCAAAACAGTTGTTTCGCGACGGTTTGAAGTAGTATTATTATAAAAAAGGACTTAAAGGAGAATACATATGTGCGTATTTTGTAAAATAATTGCCAGTGAAATTCCGTCGGAACGCCTTTACGAAGACGACGATATGATTATTATCAAAGATATCAATCCGCAGGCGAAAATTCACCTTCTGATGATTCCGAAAGAGCATTTTCCCGATATTACCGCAATGAACGACAAACAGGCGGCAACGCTTGCGCGCATGCTTAAAACGCTTGGCGGGTTAACGGATAAACTGGGACTCGAAAACGGTTTCAGACTTGTTTCCAACAAAGGGGACGACGGATGTCAGTCCGTACCTCATCTGCACATTCATATTCTCGGCGGCGAAAAACTTTCGGAGAATATGGCCTGAACCGCAAAATCGCTTGACAAAACTTATTCTTTTCATATAATAAATTATATTGCAGTGCAATAAATAAATTAAAAAGGCGGTGAAAACAGATGTCTACGGTTAAAGTCGGTGAAAACGAATCAATCGATAATGCTCTCCGCCGTTTTAAAAGAAAATGTGCGCGCGACGGCATCATCGGTGACCTCAGAAAACGCGAGGCTTACGAAAAACCCAGCGTGAAACGCAAGAAAAAGGCCGAAGCTGCGCGCAAGCGTATGTACAAAAATTAATTATGAATTTGCGGCAATCTGAAAAGGTTGTCGCATTTTTTTATTCTGCAAATCTTGCAACTTTTCCTTTTGCATTGTATAATTTATTTATAAAATGATAGGAGGAAAATTATGTTACTGTCTGTTGCTTTGTCGCGGCCGTATACCACGACCCCCGAAATGCTCGAAGAGGCTCTTCAGAATCCGCAAGGATTGAAATGGTATATCATACCGCTTTTCGTAATCTGGCTTTACCTTATCGTAAACGAAATCAAACATAAACGTTACAGCGTCGTTTTCGGCGCGGCGGCGTTCTGGCTCTGGGACGTTTTCAACGAAACATGGAATTCGATGGTCTATGCGACTACCGGCCAGCCCGTATGGGGAACTACGGCGGCCGGAGGAAGCGCTCTGCAGATTCTGATAGGTTATAATATCGAAATTTCGTTTATGTTTTTCATACTGGGTATGATGACCTGCCGGATGCTCAAAACCACCGAAGGATACGAGGGTGAAGTTTTCTGGGACGCAAACAAAAACTGGCTTGACGACCCGAATAATATCTATTACAGGGCAAACGTTTTAAGTAAGAACCTTTCTCCCGACGAAAGAAAAACGAAACGCAAAGCGGTTTTATCCCGTATGGCGCTGATAGTAGGCGGGAGTATCGCCGCCGTTATCATCGAAATACTCCTCAATAAGTGCAACGTACTTACATGGGAAAAACCCTGGTGGCAACCTGAGTTTCCGTTGATTCTTTTCCTTATCGGATACGTGCCGTTTTTTGTCGCGGCCGTTCTGATTCACGACCTGCCGAGAAAATGGCAGCTTATAGGACTCGGTTGCATTTTAGCGGTAGTCGTAATTCTTCTTATAATTTCCGGCTCACTCGGGATGCTCGGACCGCAAACCGACGGCAACGGAAACTGGATAGGAAAATTTTGCGACGGGGACAATATTATAAGGCTTTTACAATAAAAAAATATCCATTTTAGGACGGACTTTACGTCCGTCTTTTTCTTTGACAAAAAACCGCGCGGGATTTATATTGTATAAAGATAACATAAGGTGATTTATGAATGGCGATAAAAAGAAAAACACGGTTAAAGTAAACGTAAAAGGCATTAAAAAAACACGTACATTTAAACCCGAAGAACGCGACGTTATGCTGAACGGCGTAAAAATTCATTATACAGTAGCGGGCAAAGGAAAGCCCCTTCTTCTTATTCACGGCAACGGTGGCAGTCATAAAGAAATGATGGGACTGATGCGACTTTTTTCGTGCGAATACACCGTGTACGCGCTCGACAGCCGTTGTCAGGGCAAAAGTCAGAAAACAGACGAACTTTCTTACGAAGCTATGACGGGGGACGTGAAGGCTTTTATCGATACGCTTAATCTTTATAAACCGTACGTCATCGGCCACAGCGACGGCGGTATAGTTGCCGTTATGGCCTCCGCATTGTATCCCGAAACGTTGGGCGCGGCAGTTGCTTTTGGCGCAAATTCATCGCCCGAAGGATTGCAGAATTTTTTTATTAAGTTTCTGAATTTGATAAACCGTTCGAAAAAGAACAGACTTCTTGCGTTAATGCAGGACGAACCGCATTTAACGAGAGAAACTCTTTCAGGTATCCGGACGCCTGTTTTCGTCGTTGCGGGCGAGTACGACCTGATTAAATACAGCGATACGGCTTTTCTGTACGAAAACATACCGGGAAGCAGAATTGCCGTTATAAAAGGCGCGGGACACGGCACGGCGATTGTGCGCCCGAAAATCGGATACCGAATCGCAAAGGATTTTTTCGATTCGCTTGTCCACTGAAAAAGCCGCTTTGAATATTTTTACCGTTAGTACGCATACTACATCCAGATTTATAAGGAGGTGCGTATGGACGGCGATAAAAGTTTATTGAAAAAAGTTGCGGAAACCAGCAACGGCACTATGATGATTGTTGCGCTTATTCTCACCGTAATTGCATTGTCCGTAGGACTTGCGTTTTTCTTCCTCGTAGCCGGCAGAGTAGGTTACGGCGTCGGTATCGCAATGTTTATCGTGGCGGCGCTGACGTTCGTTATCGGCGAATGGGCTTACGTTACGAGAATGAAAAAAATACGTGATAATCAACAATAATCCATTTTGTTTTTGAAAACGCGCACCGTTCGGTGCGCGTTTTCATTATCTGAAATTTTAATGCCGAAAGTTTAATTAATATACGATTAAAATCGTATCATACCGTTATACTTTTTCCGCATAAAAAAACACCGCGAAAACGCGATGTTTTGGTGGAGACAACAGGACTCGAACCTGTGACCCCTCGCATGTGAAGCGAATGCTCTACCAGCTGAGCCATGCCTCCGAACGAAAAATATTCTAACACAACGCGCAAAATTTGTAAAATGTTTTTGTCTTATACGCTTGCTATTTTTTTAAACTTTTATTATAATGTTGCTTGTCGGATTTGAAATTCGGCAAAACGGGGGTATGGCTCAGTTGGTAGAGCGATGCGTTCGCAACGCATAGGTCACGAGTTCGAGTCTCGTTATCTCCACCACAGATGAAAAATACGAACTCTGGAATAAAAACAGAGTTCGTATTTTTCTTTTCCCGAGACTTTTTTGGTGTGAAGTTTAGGTTTTGAAAACATTTTGTAGTCCTGAATATTAAAAGAAGACAATATTGAGTATGCAAGTAATAGCAGACATTGTGCAATATGCTTGAATATCAATGGGGAATGAGTTCGGGCGGATTTATCGCGTATATGCTTATCATGTATCTGTTCTGGAATACTTGTTCCACGTTATCGCAGGTTCCTTACTGCTCGATGTCAAGCGATATATCGCCGTCCTTCAGGGAAAGAAACAATGCAAACACTGTAAAACTTGTATTTACGGCGCTCGCGTCCGGTCTTGCGTACGTTCTGCCTCTTTTATTTATTGAGGCTCTCATAAGTCCCGACGGCTGGCTGTTTATGCCGCATATCAACGCAACGGAATTCTGGCTGTCTATTGCGATAATTTTCGGCACGTTATTCGGCGGAGGTCTTATTATTTGCTCTTTTGCGGTAAAAGAACGTATAAAACCGACCGTTCCTAAAGAGAAATTCAATATAAAAGAGTTTTTCAGAAGTTATGCAAAGCCTTATAAAAACCGCTCGTACCGCTGGCATATTGCGATGTACGTTTCGGCGTTTGCTTGCATGGATATGATAAGCGCGCTTGCCGTTTACTATGCAACCGACGTATGGCACGGCTATAAACTTTTCGGAATGGATATGTCGTCAATGTTCATTATCGCGCCTTTGATGGTAGCCGCCGTAATTATGTTTCCACTTGCGCGCGTTATGATGGATAAAAAGAGCAAACAGTTTGCTTTCAGAATGGGATTGCCGTTTTACATTGCGGGCGGAATAATGCTTGCCGTTATGGACCCGTCCTGGACGCCTCCCGTTCTCGTGCCCGTCGTCGCATTCGTAATGGGACTGGGGTTCGGCGGCGCACAGATGATGCCGTGGATTATTTTCCCCGATACCGTAGACGTTGCGGAACTTGCCACGGGAGAAAGACCCACCGGAACGTACAGCGGAATGATGACCCTTGCGAGAAAGGTCGGCGGAGCGCTTGCGGTAGGTATGGTAGGTTGGATTATCGGTTGGTGCGGATATAAAGCGAATACTTCGGGAGACGTAGCGGTTTATATAACTCAGCCCGATTCGGCGCTTCTTGCAATTAAACTCGTGCTTGGCATATCTGTAGTAATTCTTATCGCGTTTGCTTTCTTTGCTTCGTTCAGATACAAAATCGACAGCAAAAAACTTACGAGAATACGCTATTTCATCGATAAGAATAAAGAGGGCGCGACGCTTACCGACGATGAAAATGCCGAGCGCGACGCTCTCATATCCGAATTATACGGTAAAGTCAGCCCGAAAGTATCAGCCGTGCAAGGCAATATAGACGACGATTCTGACAAAACGGGGGAATAATATGTACGAAACCGTCAAAAAAAACGCAGAATATACCGTTTTCACAAAAAAAAGCTGCACACCTTTCAGAATATTACAGCTTACCGACGTTCATATAGGCGCGGGGCTTTTTACGAGAAAAAAAGACAAGCTTGCGTTGTCCGCGGTTGAAAAAATCGTAAAAGCGGCAGACGCCGATTTTATAATCGTTACGGGCGACCTCGTTTATCCGATGTGGTTCAGCGGCGGCAGTCACAATAATCGGAAATCCGCAAAAAAATTTGCCGACCTTATGGAAAGTCTCGGCGTGCAATGGACTTTCGTATTCGGCAATCACGACAGCGAGGTCTGGGCAAAACTTTCCAAAAGCGAACTTGCCGATTTTTATCGCTCGTATCCGACCTGCCGTTTTGAAAAGGGCGACGAAAATATTACGGGCGTAGGCAACTATCCCGTAATAATAGAAAACGAAGACGGGACGCTGAATACCGTACTGATGTTGATTGACAGCAACGCTTATCTTTCGTGGAATTTCTTCAGCGGCTTCGACGTAATTCACGACGACCAGATAGGGTGGTATAAGAAAACGATATCGGATATCGGCGCGACTTATGAAGAAAAAGGTTTTATTTCGGACGGAAAAATACCGCGCTCGCTCGCGTTTTTCCATATCCCGCCAAAAGAATTCAAAGACGCATGGGAAAAACTGTACCGCGGCGATAAATCGGTAACGTACCGCCACGGCTTCGTTCAGGAAAAAGATAACTATTTCGGTTATCCGAAAACCAAAAAGAGCAATTTTTTTGCGGAAATGGTGCGTTTTGACAGCTGCAAAGGTATGTTTATGGGGCACGATCACCTCAATACGCTTTCGCTCGATTACGAGGGAATCAGACTTACTTACGGCATGAGCATAGATTATCTTGCTTACAGAGGCATTAAAAATAAGATAAGTCAGCGAGGAGGCACCGTTATCGACATTTTCGACGACGGCAGTTTCGACGTAAAAATGCTTCCTCTTTCGGATATAAAATAACGATTTCGTTCTCAGGCGGCCTTCGGGTCGCTTTTGTTTATTAATTTATTTTCTACGCTTGAATATATGCGTTTCGTATGCTACAATGATAACATACAATTCATCGGTTTAGTTTGTTAAGTAATCCGAAAAGGAGATTTTATGGCTGACGCAAAAAAAGATTATTATGCACGGCAATTTGCGCGAATGCTTCGCGTTCCCACTGTTACCGGCGCCGATAAGTCCGTTTTCGACGAGTTGCACGACGTTATGTGGGATATCGCGCCCGATTTTGCAAAACTTCCGCGTTTTTATCCCAGAAACAATTCGATGATAATTAAGTGGGAAGGAAAAAATCACGACCGTCCGCTTGTTCTCATGGCGCATCAGGACGTCGTGCCCGAAGAAGACGAAAAAGGCTGGAAATATCCCCCGTACGGCGGAGTAATCGCCGAGGACAAAATATGGGGACGCGGCGCGGTCGACTGCAAATGTATGGTTTTCGGCAGTATGGTTGCCGCCGACGAACTTATTAAGGAAGGTTTTGTTCCCGAGCAGGATATTTACTTCTGCTACGGCGACGACGAAGAAAACTCGGGCGGAAGCGCGATAGCGGAAGCGAAATATTTAAGCGAAACGCTTAACGTAAAACCCGTTCTCGTTCTCGACGAGGGCGGCGGTATGACGTCGAAAAAACCTTTTGAAAAATATCTCGTATCAAACGTAGGCGTAATAGGCGTGCAGGAAAAGGGCTTTGCAGACGTCAGATTCATTGCGCGCAGCAAAGGCGGACACAGCAGCGCGCCGCCCAAAAATACGCCGTTTATCCGTCTTGCGAAGTTTATGCTTTATATGGAAAAGCACAACGTTTTCGACGTGCAGGTATTGCCGATTTTAAAGGAAATGTTCATTGACGTTTCGAAAGCCGTAAAACCTTCGTTGCGCCCCATAGTCAGAAACGCATACAGAATTATGCCGCTTGCTTCGAAAATACTTCCCGCACAGCTTACCGCACAACTTAAGGCGTTTTTGTCCACGACGATGGTATTTACCATGGCGGAGGGCAGCCACGCGAGCAACAATATTCCCGACGCAGCCTGGGTACTTGCAAATATTCGCTATTCGCCGCAGGAAGGAAAAGAGAAAACTCTTAAAAAACTTGAGAAAATCGCCTCGAAATACAAAATAGAAATCGAAGTTCTCAACTCCCGCGACGCAAGTCCCGTCGCCGATACGAAATCGGAAGGTTATAAGTACACCGTCGACACGATAAACAAAACTTACGGCGATACCGTGCTTGCGCCTTATCTGATTGCCGGCGGCACGGATTGCAGATATATGCAGGCCATTTGCAAAACCGCTTTGAGATTCACTCCTTTTCTCGTAACTCTCGAGGAGATGGGAGCGTGCCACGGTTATAACGAAAGAATCGGCGTCGACGCGCTGGCCGAAGGCGTCGTGTTTTATAAAAACTTCATAAGCGATTTCAGATAAGCTATAAGCAAAAAATAAAATAAAATCCCGCATTTTTGCGGGATTTTTTTCGTATATCGCAATATATTAAAGATTTAGTGAAATTCCGTCAAGCTCGCGCTCGATATTTCCGTTACGTTTGGGGCGCGGGTTTTCGATAATTTTGCCGCGCACGACAATCATATCGAGGTCACGCAAAGCCGTAAGGTCGTCAAGCGGGTTTCTGCTCATAACAATCATATCGGCGCATTTGCCTTTTTCAATCGTGCCCGTAACGTCGTCTACTCCGACCACTTTCGCGTTGTTAAGAGTCGCGACCGACAGGGCGTACGCGTTTGAAACGCCGACGCGCTTTTGGAAGAAATATACCTCGCGCCACATATTGTACTGGGTTGCGAAAGGGCAGGAACTGTCTGTACCCATGCCTAAGAGAATGTCGTTTTCGATACAGTCTTTGGCTCCCTGCGTCATATTGTCGACAACGATTCCCGTGTTGTAAACGCAAATCGGGTCGAGTTTTGTAATCGACGGGTCGAGTTTCTGTAAAGGCAGTGCGGGAGAATACGTTACGACCATCGCAGAAGATGTTTTTTTCATTTCTTCCGCCATCTCGGGGGTAAGGGGCGCGCCGTGCTCGACGGTGTCGACGCCCGTTTTTGCCGTAATTTCGACGCCTTTGAAACTTTCGGTATGAGACGCGACGCGAAGTCCGAGTTTATGCGCCTCGTCCACAACGGCGGCGGTCTGCGCCTCGTTCATTTTGACTTCGCCGGGTTCGCCCCTGACTTTTGCGTCGATAACGCCGCCCGTTACGCATATTTTAATAAAATCCACGCCCGCTTCTTTGTTTTTTCTTACGAGTGCGCGTAAGCCGTCTTCGGTATCGGACGTCATTGAAAACGTTCCGTCGCCGTGGCCTCCGGGAACGGTTATCGCGGGCCCCGAAACTTTAAGACGGGGGCCGATGACTTTGCCCGAATTGATTTTATCGCGAAGTTTTACGTCCGAATATTTGAAATCGCCAACCGCGCGTACCGTCGTTACGCCGCTTAACAGCTGCTGACGTGCGGCGCTTTTTACGAGAATACCGAGAATGGCGTCGCCGAGTTTTGTGTTAACTATTTTCATTACGGCCTTCTGCGAATTGCCTCCGCTTATAACCTTGCTGGGCATACCCGTGCCGAACAGATGTACGTGCGGATTTACAAGACCCGGCACGACGAACTTTCCGTTAAGGTCGATAACGTCGTATCCCCGGGTGTCGGGATTTTCATCGTATAATATTCCGACGATTTTTTCGTCCTCGACGAATATCGCGCATTTTTTTATATCGCTGTCCTTATATCCGTCGAACGTCTTTGCGTTTAAAAACACTTTTTTACTCATATATTCACCTTTTAATCGATATCGTTTTCTTTGTTTTCGTCGTCGGACGTCGCTTCCGTAATTGCGGACGCGTTTTCTCCTTCGTCTATGGCGACGGGCGCGGCCTTCTGCTTTTTATCGTCCAGCCAGCCTTTTTTATACATAATGCGCGCGACGCCAACCGTAAATATCGCGACGAAAGGCACGAGAATACTAATGACGCCTTCAATTTTGGGAATCGCTATACACAATACTACCATAAGAATTACGGGAGGGAAAGCGATTTTCGGGTTTCGTGAGATATATACTACCGCAAGAGCTCCGAAAAGCGCGGGAAGCAGATAGTCGGCGGCTTTCTGTGCGGCCGGTTTTGCAAGTAATTCCGCAAGAGGAGTAGCGGCAATCAGTATAACGCCGAATATGATAACGAGTATTGTTACGATTGAAGACACCGCGGTTGACACGGTTGCGATAATATCGCCTTCGTCGGTGCTTGCCTTAACGTTTTCGGCGTCCAGACAACTTAATGCGCACGGTACTTTCAGATTCGACAGGTTTCCCGTAACGAAGCCGAGGTAAACCGAAGTCGCGCCGAGAAGGGGCGTATAACTGATAAATTCGACGGCGCCGGCTGCCCAGTAAATCAGTATTCCCGTAATGCCGATGCCGATAGCCTGCGCCGTAGGCCATGCGTCGAAAATCGCGCCGGCGGCAATGGGAAATACCATCATCATTACAACCGAAACGACGCTCCATATTCTGCCGTAAAAGTGAGTGTTTTCCGAATAAGTGTGATTTTTGCGATTAAAGTCGATTTTTTTCATAATAACGCCTCCTTATACGATTGCGTTGTAGATAGGGACGGAGCATACCATACCTACAATCATTGACACGGGAAGGGCGTAGTCGTTAATCCAACGCCATTTAGTAGCTTTCTGGATTACGCCGAAAATTATCATAACCGTTGCCGAAATAAGAATTATAAACACGGGTATCCACCCCGCGAGTCCGGTTGTTACTTTTGTGAAGTTTGTTGCGAAAAAACAGCTTACAACGCCCATAAACATTGCGTTTGAAAGAATTTCGCCCCATTTTTTGTCCTTCTTTTCCATTTTAAGCATACCCGACGAGTACTTTTTCGTAAAGAAGCCCACCATTACGAGCGGAAGAAGACAACCGATGCTCATTATCATCGCTATGGTTACGAATTGTTCGGCGGTAATTGTAGTAGCCGTGAAACTTTCCCACGGTACGTTCATCGACTTTGCGCCGATTTCCGCCGCGGAAGTTTCGTACACCAGACTGCCGATAACGGAAAGGCGCAACCAGGGCAACGGTATTCCGAGTTTAGGAGCAAGAGCGGCAACGCCTATAAAAATGCTTATTGCGGGTGCAATCGAGAAAATGGCCGCACGCCGTGCGGTGCGTTTGATAACGGCCTTGTCCATGCCTATTTTTTTGGACTGCTTTAACGCGCGTATCAGAAAGAATACCGATTGCGCGAGAACGTACAGTATTACCAAAGCGGCAATTACGTATAAAGCCGATGCGTTTGCGTTAAAATCAACCGAAAGTGAATTTTTCACAGTTTTATCCGCCTGTTTAAGTGTTTAGTGAAATAAAGTATAATACAACTATTTGACAAAAGTCAATAATTTTGTCGTTAATATTTGCGTTTATATACGATAAATGTTAGAATATGCCGTGTCAGAATATTTAAGGACGGACTTTATTTATGGACTATAACGAAAAATCGCTCGAATTGCACAAACGCTTAAAAGGCAAAATAGAAGTGATATCGAAGGTTAAGGTCGATACGGCCGACGCTCTTGCAACGGCATACACCCCGGGCGTCGCCGCGCCTTGTATCGAAATCCACAATAATCCCGAAACTTCGTACGACTATACTTCGCGTGGTAATCTCGTTGCCGTTATCAGCGACGGAAGCGCCGTTCTGGGACTCGGCAACATCGGCGGTCTTGCCGGTATGCCCGTAATGGAAGGAAAATGCGTGCTTTTTAAGGAGTTCGGCGGCGTCGACGCTTTTCCCGTATGTCTTTCGACGCAGGATTCGGACGAAATCGTAAAAACCGTAAAATATCTCGAGCCGAGTTTCGGAGGAATTAACCTTGAAGATATCGCAAGCCCCCGTTGTTTCGAGATTGAGCGTCGTCTGAACGAGTGTATGGATATTCCCGTTTTTCACGACGATCAGCACGGCACTGCAATAATCGTGCTCGCAGGACTGATTAACGCGCTAAAAATCGTAAAAAAAGATATTAAGAACGTTAAAATCGTTTTAAACGGCCCCGGCGCGGCAGGTACGGCCATAGCCCTGCTTTTAAACTATTACGGCGCGGAAAACATCGTACCGTGCGACGAATTCGGAATACTTTACCCCGGACGCGACAATATGGAATGGCATAAAAAAGAGCTTGCCGAAAAGTTTAATAAAAACGCCGTAAAAGGCAATCTGAAGGACGCGATAAAAGGCGCGGACGTCTTTATCGGAGTTTCTAAAGGAAATCTTCTTACGCCCGAAATGATAGCGGATATGAATGCGGACGCAATAATTTTCGCAATGGCAAATCCCGTTCCCGAAATTATGCCCGACGAGGCGAAAGCCGCCGGGGCCAGAATAGTAGGTACGGGACGAAGCGATTTTCCAAATCAGGTCAACAACGTGCTTGCTTTCCCGGGTATATTCAGGGGAGCGCTTGACGCGAAAGCAAAAAAAATTACCAAAGGCATGAAACTTGCCGCCGCTCTTGCAATTGCAAACGTGATTTCTCCCGAAGAATTGAACGAAAATAACATTCTTCCGAAACCCTTCGATAAACGGGTCGGGCAGGCCGTTTCGGAAGCGGTTTTCAAAGCGGCGAAAAGCGAAGGTGTTTGTCGCTGTTAATACCGTTGACAAAATTTAAAATTCCGAATATAATTTAAATACAATATCAATTGCGGACCGAATCGATGTATTCACGGAGAGTAAGTCGTATAACCGCCTTTACGGCAATTACCGGCTTTCTTTTCGAAGGCCGTTTTATTTTGGAGGAAATATGAAAAGAATAGGTGTAATCGGTATCGTTGTCGAGGACAGAAACGTGGTTTCGGACGTTCAGAATCTGCTTTCGGAATTTTCGGAAATAATTCTCGGTCGTATGGGAATACCCGACAGGGAAAGCGGCATATCTGCAATATCCCTTATCGTAAAGGGAAGCGTCGAAGAAATATCCGCTCTGACGGGAAAGCTCGGAAAAATCAGAAATATATCGGTAAAATCCGCTCTTACGAGCGTTGATTTAAAATAAAAGGAGTATCAAAGTATGAAAAGAAAATTGTTTACGGCAGTAATGTTGATTGTTGTTACGGTTGCAACCGTCTTCGGTTTTGCGGCGTGCAACAAAAACGGAAACGATGAAACAATCGACGGCGCACTGAAAAATATCCGCGTCGTAGCGCCCGACGGCACGCCGGCTCTCGCGTTGTTCGGTTTTTTTAACGGCAACGATACCTTCGGAAATTATAAATTCAATTCCGAAATCATTTCTCCGTCTCTCGTATCCACAGAGTTTTCGGGGAAAGCGGACGTAATAATCGCTCCTACCAACGCGGGCGCGAATTTCTCAAAAAAATCGGGCGAATACAAACTTTTCTCGGTTGCTGTAGAGGGAAGCCTGTATGTAAGAGGTAAAGGAGAAAGCGAACTTACGCTTGAAAAACTCGTATCAGACTTAAAGGCCGGTAAAAAAATGGCGAGCATCGGAAAAGAAAACACTCCCGAACTCGTTTTCAGTTATATTCTGGGCGAAGATTATGCTTCGGTTTCAGAAAATATAGAATGGGTTGCGGACGGTCCCGCAGCGCGCGCCGCAATGATGAGAGAAGACAATCCAGTCAGTTATATTCTCGTCGGCGAACCTGCAGCCACCGCTTTTACCGCGCCTCTTTCGCTTACGCAAAGACTGGATTTGCAGGCACTTTATAAGGAAAAATCGGGATACGACAATTATCCGCAGGCGTCGGTTTTCGTAAAGACCGCGTTACTGTCCGACGCGAATTTCGTAAACGCGCTTTCAGAAGCACTGCAAAAGAGCATCGACGCTGTAAATTCCGACGGCACTTCGGCAGAAACCGTCAACGCCGTTCTCAAGGCCGCGGGCAGTACGAGCGTTTTTCCTGCAGACAGTAAAAATCGTGCGAACGTGGTTTTCAGAAAAGCCGACTCTGCCGTTAAAAATTCGATAACCGATTATCTTGCGCTTATGGGAATAAACGACGTATCGGGAATATTTGCGTTTTAATTAAACACAATTTGTGTTGATATTATTTTAAAAATGAGCAAAAAAAAGCTGAAATCTTTAAAAAAACCGCTTCTGAATGTTATTTATCCTTGTATTGCCGTTGCGCTTATGCTGGCGATATGGGCGATATTTGCCGCGGTGAAAAACAAACCGTTTTTATATCCTTCGCCCGCCGAAACTCTTAAAATATTTTTTTCGCTCGGGGCCGAGGACGGTTTTTTCAAAGCGGTTTTTTCAAGCATTGGTCGTTCGTTACTCAGCTTTTTAATCTCGTTTATATGCGCGTTTACGTTAGCGGTCGTGAATTCCCTTTTCGAACCTCTGCATAAGATATTCACGCCCGTCGTATCGGTATTGCGTTCGGCGCCTACCATGGCAGTAATACTGCTTTGCATGCTGTGGCTCGACTATTCTTCGGCCCCCGTACTTATCGGCTTTCTCGTTGCGTTTCCCATAATGTATCAGTCCTTTTATACCGCGATTACCGGCGTTGACAAAGGTCTGACGGAAATGGCAGAAATATATAAGATTCCCGTTTACAGACGCATAACGGGAATATATATTCCGTGCATAGCGGGCGCGGTTTTCGATGTTTCGCAATCGACGGTTTCGCTTACTTTCAAGGTCGTTATCGCCGCGGAAGTTTTGTGTTATACGAAAAACAGCGTCGGATTCAATATGATTAAAGCCAATCTCGGGGCGGAAATAGCTCTTCTTGCGGCGTGGACAATCGTTGCGGTTATTATCAGTTTTATTGCGGAATTATTCGTGATTTTGCTTAAAAAAGCGTGGGAGGCGGCAAGATGAACGATATTGTTATCGATAATTTTACTTTCGGATATCCCGATAAACCCCTTTTTAAGAATTTTTCATTTGACGTAAAAGCGGGAAAAATCAACGTGATTCTGGGAGCGAGCGGGGTCGGAAAAACCACTCTTCTTAACGCGATAACGGGTTTAATAAATTACAAAGGAAAAATTTCCGGTGTGCCCGATAAAATCTCGTATATTTTTCAGAATGACAGGTTAATCGACGCGGTTTCGGTATATAAAAATCTCGATTTGGTTTTAAAAAACGATTATAAAGATAAAAAAACGCGCAGAAAACTTATAGACGAAACGCTTGAAACGCTTGAAATAAGCGACGTCGGTAAACGTCTGCCGACCGAAATTTCGGGAGGGCAGGCGCAAAGAGTTCAGATTGCGAGGGCCTTTTTGTATTCTTCCGACCTGATGATTATCGACGAGCCGTTCAAAGGTCTTGACGTGGCTTTGAAAACGCGACTCATAAACAAGTTTCTCGACTTGTGGAAAATCGACGGACGAACGATTATTATGGTTACTCACGACGTTTACGAGGCTCTTCTGATGGGGGATTACGTCAGCATTATATCTGGAAATCCCGTCGAATGCGTTTACAAAACGGAAATCGCGCAGGACAAATCGTCAAGAAGACTGACGGACCCGTATCTTACGAAATTCAGAGACGAAATAATCGAAAAAATTATCTGAAAAATTTCTTTAATGAGTCAACCGCGCATTGTTGCGGTTGACTTTTTTTTTATAACAATATATTATTGATATTATGGTTATAATGGGTATCGACCCGGGACTCGCCACTATGGGTTTCGGCGTTATAAAACTGGAAAAAGGCGTTTATTCCGTGCTCGATTACGGTATCGTAAGCACGCCGAAAGAAGACCGTCTTCCGGTGAGACTTGCCAAACTCGAAAAAGGCGTCGAAACACTCGTCAGAACTTTTTCACCCGATAAACTTGCCATCGAGGAATTGTTTTTTTCAAAAAACATTACGACGGGTATCCCCGTTGCGGAAGCGCGCGGCGTAATTCTTCTTACGGCCGCAAAACTTCTCGGGAGCGAAGTTTACGAATACACGCCCAACCAGATTAAAATGGCGATAACGGGATACGGCGCGGCCGATAAAAAGCAAATGCAACTGATGGTGCGGTCGCTTTTAAGACTTAAAGACGTGCCTCGTCCCGACGACGCCGCCGACGCGCTTGCGGTTGCTTTGTGTCTCGGCCAGGTTGGCGCGATGAGCGGCAGTTTCCGCATCGGTTAAAGGAGGACTATGTACAATTATATTACCGGCAAAGTAGTATCCGTCGGTTTAAACTCGATAGTTGTCGAAAACAACGGTATCGGCTACGAAATCGGCGTCAGCAATACCACGGCAAACTCGTTCGTAACCGGCGAAATAGTAAAGATATACACTTATCTGTACGTCCGTGAAGATACTTTCGCGCTTTACGGTTTCGCGTCTACGGAAGAAAAGACTCTTTTCCTTAGGCTTATCGACATCAGCGGGATAGGTCCAAAACTCGCAATGCAGATTCTGAGCGGCGCCACTATCGACGCGCTTACCGCCGCAATTGCAACCGGCGACGTAAAAACACTGTCAAAAATCAAAGGACTCGGCAAAAAAACCGCCGAACTTATCGTCGTGAGTATGCGCGACAGCGTAGCGGCCGACCTTGCCGACGTTTCGTCGTCGCAGACGACTTTTGCGGACAAAGACTGCGCCGAGGCGGTGTTTGCTCTCGTATCGCTTGGAATTTCGCAGACAGACGCGGCAAAAATCGTCGGAGAAATCTCTAAAACCGTCGACGGCGCCGAAAATATAATAAGGGAAGCGCTTAAACGCTTATAAACTATGGAAGGAATTATCAGCAGATTTAACGGAGAAACCGAGGACGACAGAATAATTTCGTCGCACGCGCTTACGGAAGACGTCGAAGAAAATTCTTTAAGACCTAAATCAATACGCGAGTATATCGGTCAGTCCAGAATTAAACGCAATCTCGAAGTATACATGACCGCCGCAAAAAAACGCGGCGAAGCGCTCGACCACGTTTTGCTTTACGGTCCTCCCGGTCTCGGCAAAACCACTCTCGCGCACGTTATTGCTAACGAGATGGGCGCCCAGATTAAGGTTACCAGCGGTCCGGCAATCGAAAAGGCCGTCGACCTTGCCGCAATGCTGACGAAACTCGACAAAGGAGACGTGCTGTTTATAGACGAGATTCACCGTCTGAACAGAAACATCGAGGAAATTCTTTATCCCGCTATGGAAGATTTTTCTCTCGACCTCGTAACGGGTACGGGGGCAATGGCCAGCAGTATCAGAATGTCGTTAAAGCACTTTACGCTTATAGGCGCCACTACGAAAGAAGGGATGCTGACGGGACCTTTAAGAGACAGGTTCGGCATCAAATTCCGTCTCGAGCCTTATACCGACGAGGAATTGTCGATGATAATCAGTCGTTCGGCGGGTATTCTGAACGTCGGTATCGACGACGACGCGTTGTTCGAGCTTGCAAGGCGCAGCAGAAGCACGCCGCGTATTGCAAACAGACTTCTGAAAAGAGTCAGGGATTACGCCGAATTCGAAGGCCTCGACCGCGTAAACGCCGCCATAACCAAAAAAGCTTTGCGTCTTATGGATATCGACGAATTAGGCCTCGACGCGGTTGACCGCAACGTTCTCGAAACCGCAATTAAAAAATTCAACGGGGGTCCGGTTGGCCTCGATACTCTGTCCGCCGCGACGGGAGAAGACGCAACGACTATCGAAGACGTGGTAGAGCCTTTCCTTATACAATTGGGCTATATTTCAAGAACGCCGAGAGGACGCGTGGTAATGCCTCTCGCATATGAACATCTCGGTTTTGAATACGTTGAAAAATAATGAAAACAAGCGACTTTTATTACGATTTACCCGAGGAACTTATCGCTCAGACGCCGGCAGAACCGCGCGACAGCGCAAGACTCCTCGTTATGGACAGAAAAACCGGCAAACTCACTCATACGGTTTTTAATAAAATAGGCGATTTTCTGAAAAACGGCGACTTGCTTGTCGTTAACAATACCAAAGTTATACCTGCAAGGCTGTACGGATACCGTTGCGATAAAGAAAGCGTGACGAAATACGAAGCGCTGCTTCTCAGAAGAATTAACTATACCGATTGGGAATGTATTATGCGTCCCGCAAGAAAGGCCGTTGTCGGCGCAAAATTAAAATTTTCCGACGAACTGTCTGCCGAAGTGGTTTCGATAGGCGAAAGCGGCGTAAGGACGTTGCGATTCTCGTTTGACGGAATATTCGAGGATATTCTTTCGAGAGTCGGCAACGTACCGTTGCCTCCGTATATCCACGAAAAACTTTCAGACCCGACGAGATACAATACCGTTTACAGCAAAATCGACGGCAGCGCCGCCGCTCCTACAGCCGGCCTGCATTTTACTCCCGAACTTATCGAATCCCTGAAAAAACAGGGCGTCGAGTTTGCGGAAGTTCTTCTTCACGTCGGACTCGGAACGTTCAGACCGGTTAAAGCCGAAGAAATTACCGACCATAAAATGCACAGCGAATATTACGAAGTATCCGAGGACGCCGCCCGCTCAATCAACAAAGCCGTCGAAGAAGGACGAAGAATAATTGCCGTGGGCACGACCTCCGGCAGAGTACTCGAAACCGTTGCGGACGAAAACGGTTTCGTCAAAGCAGGACACGGCGAGACGCGGATATTCATATATCCCGGCTATCGCTTTAAAATTCTGAAAGGAATGATAACGAATTTTCATCTTCCCGAAAGCACGCTGATTATGTACGTTTCGGCGTTTGCGGGGCTTGAAAACGTTATGAATATGTATAGAGTAGCCGTCGAAGAAAAATACAGATTTTTCAGTTTCGGCGACGCTACGCTTCTTATCTGATAAACGAAAAATATTATGGAAAATTTTAAATTCGAAGTATTGCACGAATGTAAACAGACGGGCGCAAGGGTCGGAAGACTTACAACGCCGCACGGGGTAATCGAAACGCCCGTTTTTATGCCGGTAGGCACCATGGCAAGCGTAAAAGGTCTGTCGCCCGAGGAACTTACCGAGATGGGCAGTCAGATTATTTTAGCGAATACCTATCATCTTTATCTGAGACCGGGGTCCGACCTTATCGAACGGGCGGGCGGACTTCATAAGTTTATGAACTGGGACAAACCCATACTTACCGACAGCGGAGGTTTTCAGATTTTCAGTCTGTCGAGTATGAGAAAAATTACCGAGGAAGGAGTAACTTTCAACAGTTTCCTCGACGGCAGCAAACATTTTATCGGTCCCGAAGAAAGTATGCGCATTCAGCAACAGCTGGGAAGCGATATCGTCATGGCTTTCGACGAATGTACCGCCGCAGGCACCGACTACGAAAAGTCTGTTGAAGCGATGGAGCGCACCCTCAGATGGCTTGACCGTTGCAGTAAATTCGATTTCAAAGGCAAACAGATGCTGTTTCCTATTGTTCAGGGAAATATGTTTGCGGATTTAAGACTTGAAAGTCTTAAGCGCACGATTCCGTACGCAAAATGCGGTATTGCCATAGGCGGTTTGTCGGTAGGAGAACCCAAGCCCGTAATGTACGAAATGCTTGACGTTCTTCAGCCGCATTATCCGAAAGACATGCCGAGATATCTTATGGGAGTGGGCAGCGCCGACTGTATCGTCGAGGGCTTTATGAGAGGAATAGACATGATGGACTGCGTGCTTCCCACCAGAATAGCGAGAAACGGCACAGCAATGACGTACAAGGGCGACCTGACAATCAGAAACGCGAAATATAAAGACGATTTTTCACCGGTCGAAGAAGGTTGCGACTGCTATTGCTGCAAAAATTATACGAGAGCATACGTCCGTCATCTCATAAACACCGACGAAATTTTCGGCGGCAGGCTTTTGTCGATACACAATATCAGGTTTTTAAACCGACTTGTCAACGACATTAAAAAGGCGATATGGGAAGACCGTCTGAAAGACTTCCGCGACGAATTTTTCGAAACCTACGAATTCAGACGTGAGCAGGACAGACAGGCTTTCGGAAAAAATGCCGAATAATGGCCTATTGAGATGATTTTTGATATTTTTATCAATATCGCTTGCTAAAAGCGTAAAAATAAAGTAGTATAAATAAAATTAACAAGAATTTTCATAAGGAGTAGTTATATGTTTATTCAAGCTTTAAGCGCAACAAACAATTGGGCGGCCATAGCCATTCTCGCCGTGTTTTTCGTGATTATGATAGTTATGACCATCATTCCTCAGAAAAAAAGACAAAAACAAATGCAGAATATGATGAATAATCTCGCGGTCGGCGACAAAGTTATGACAATCGGTCGTCTTATCGGAAAAATTTACGCTATCGACAACGATACTAAACAAGTTACTTTAAACGTCGGAACCGACGACAGCGAAACTCTTATCGTTATCGACCGCAATGCTATCGGCGTAGTGCTCGAAAGTAAGAACGGCCCCGTTCAGGAAGAGAAGAAACCCAATCTCGGCATCAAGAGCAAAAAACATCAGAAAGACGAAACCGTTACCGCCGAAAATACCGAAGAAAACACCAACGATATTACTTTCGGACATACCGAAGACGTCAGAATCGACAACAACGAAGACGTCAGTATCGATAACAACGAAGATATCAAATTTTAATTTCAACACAACGCTTTATTAAAAAAAATCCCGCATTTTTGCGGGATTTTT
>MSGY01000016.1:72741-75656 GCA_001940895.1 Christensenellaceae bacterium Phil10
CCCGCCGCAGCACCCGTCAGCAAGTCGAAATAATTGAATTTTACACCGTCGAATTTTTCGCACGCGGCAAATATAAAGAATACGAGAAGGACGTAAAGTATTCCCGTAATCAGTCCTTTAATAAGACCCTTGTCGTTTCCTTTAAAACCCTTCAGAACGCCGAACAGAACGGCCAGCGTTTTTATTATCGAGTTTACAATTACAATTCCCGTTTCTCCAATATTCGTGAACTTTACGAAAATTGCGAGTATAAGCACGCCCGCAAAAGAAAAAATTACTGCGTACAGAACCGCTTTTAAAACGTCGGTTACGAAATGATTATCGATTTTTTTCATTCAACACCTCGAAAAATACTATGAATGACGACGCAAAAATATGATAAACGCGAAAATATATTGCCCCTTAACTGTTGTAATGACGGATTATTTATGATATAATACCTATATAAATTTTTATCTATGATAATATGCGTTATATTTTTCGCACTATATATCGACGGAGGACATCTTGGCACATCGCAATAATTACGGCAATTACGACAGCAGAGCAAACCGGATTGCCGGCGGAATACTTATTGTCATAATTTCGTTGCTCGCATGCCTTTCGCTTTTCAACGCAATAGGCGGCGTAGGCAAAATGATATCGGGATTTCTTATCGGCGTTTTCGGCTACGTCAGTTATGCTTATGCTATTTGCGGCGTATTTCTGGGAATAATGATTACCATCGGCCGCAGAGTTACGCTTCCCGCAAACAAAATCGTAAAATATTTTTCTATGTTTGCAATCGCCGTGCTTATATTCCACGTATGGTTTTCCAGAAATTACTTTTTCAACAACACTTACGGAGGTTATCTCAAAGCGCTTTACGGGGGCGAATCGGCGGCAGGGCTTCTCGGCGGTATAGTCGCGTGGCTGTTTATGAAAGTTTTCACCCCGGCTTACGCAATGGTCGTGCTGATTATTCTTTTTGCAATCGTCAGCATACTGTCGTTCTATCCCGTTCTCGTCAATAAACTTCCTTATCGCACGAAATCCACGAAAATCAAAGCCAACAAAAAAGGTGCCTCTCCCGTTCTTACCGATATCGGATACGAAGGCAGGGAAGAAAAGGTTACGGAACAATCGGTAGGCAACAAACTTTTCGTAGGTACGCTTAACGAAAACGGCACCGACAAATCCAAAAAGCCTCGCAAAAACACTTTTTCGCTGTTATTTCCCAATCAGGATACTGCGGGCGTTACCGAGGACAGCGTAAAGGAACCCGTTTTCGAAACCGAGGACGCCAAACGTAAACGCGCAAAAGAAAAACTCTACGGCACCAGAAAAGAAGAGGATAAACGGCAGGATACAGGAGTATCTTTCGGCACGTCCGTTAATCGGTCGGACGAAATCAAGCCTTCCCTTAGCGGTGCGGGGTTTGCTTTCAGTCGCAACGACGCGGCTCGCAACGACGGCGTAAGACGTCCGCAGACTCTCAGAGAAGCGTTTGACCTTCCCGAAAGCGACGAAGAAAAAGCGCGAGACATTCAGGAACGTTTCGGATATATTCTCGACACGCCTACCACCGCAAACGACATCAGGGGCGCGGCCTCGAAACGCATTGCCGAACCCAAACGCAAAAAACCCGTCGAACAACCCGCTCCCGAGCCCGAAAACAAAAAGGACGACAACGGCATTCCCGAGGATATGCCTTACTTTATCAGGGATATTCTTTACGGAGACAAGGATAAAAAACAAACGTCGGATAACGTAAAGACGGACGACGTAAAAAAAGACGAAGAAAATATTAAATCTTCGTACAGACCGGTTGACAACGCAGTAAAACCGTCGCCCGAACCGGAGATTATGAAACCTCTCGGAAGAGCGGACGAAAAACCTGCCGAACCCGCCGTCAGACAAGAGGATAAATCCGAATCGACGGGCAGTATTTTCACGCTGTTCGGCGCGGGTCTTCCCGACAAAAAATCAAGCGGAACGGTTAAACCCGTAAATGCTTACAAGCCCGAAAACGACGTGAAAAACGCCGAGTTCGTCAAACCCGACACTTCTTCAAAGCCTGAAGTTTACGAACGTCCCGCTCCCGAAAAACCTCGTACGAACGATACCGTTCTTCCCGTACTTAACGGCGACGGATATAATTCGGGTTATCCTTCCGACAACGCGCCGGTCGAGAAACCCATGACCCGTTTCGAAGAAATGCAGGCGGAAAATTCCCCCGCAAAAAGCGACGCGTCGATGCCCACCGAAGCCGAAATGCGCGACGCTTTTTCCCGTCCCGAACGTACTGTTCCCGAAAAGCCTCGTCAGCCGTACGCTCCGAGAGAGCAGTCGGCGAAAAAGGATAATTCATATACCAACGATTTTCCCGTTGGCAAAAACGCGAAATCCGTTTCCGTTCAGCCCGAAAAGAAAAAGTCCGAGCAGATTTCAATCGACCAGGCAATTCTTGCCGAACAGCAGAAAAAGCCTTATATGGCGCCCCCCGTCGACCTTCTTAAACGCGCAAACGGCAATATAGTCGCCGAAGATTTTTCGGAAAAAATCGTAAAACTCGAAAACGTTTTCAACGATTTCAAAATCCCCGCGAAAGTTATAGGCGTTACGCAAGGTCCCACTTTTTCGCGTTTCGAACTTCAGATGCCTACAGGCATTTCCGTCAGCGCGGTTACAAAATATGCCGACGATATCGCAATGAAACTTCAGGTAAAGGGCGCAATCCGCTTCGAAACGCCTATCCCCGGAAAGGATGCGTTCGGTATCGAAATCGCAAACGACGTGCGCACTCCCGTAGTATTGAGAAGCGTGCTCGAAGGCGAAAAATTCAACACGAGTAAATCCGAAATGACGTTTGCGCTCGGCAAGGACATCGCGAACGACGACGTCGTCTGCGACCTCGATTCAATGCCGCATATGCT
>MSGY01000017.1:0-194 GCA_001940895.1 Christensenellaceae bacterium Phil10
TGATATACTCCATGTGGGTTTCCAGCTCATAGATAGCATTGTCCGGCAACTTGCCTTGTGTCAGGACTTCGGGAACGACGAGACGCGAGACACCTTCCTCCTTGCGCCGGAGAGTTATCTTCTCCTTTTTCAGATCAAGTGAGTGCATATAGTACCCTTCGGTAATCCACGCCTCAGCGATCATATTGCAGTTA
>MSGY01000017.1:330-872 GCA_001940895.1 Christensenellaceae bacterium Phil10
TAGTGTTTCCATGCCGGTGTGATGTTTTTCTTTGTCCGTCCAACCGGTTTCCCCTCGATGATCCCCTCAAGAATGGAGTAGACATCGTATGGGCGCAGTATAGAAATGTCCTCCATCGTCCGAACGATTTCAAACTCATTTGCCACGCACATTTTATGGACATACGCCGAGTTCCGTATGGAAGGCGGTTGTCTGAGATTTAGTTGAACGGTGGTGCGCGGCTGATCGGTTAAGATAGGTCTTCCGCAATAATAGCACTTGCCGTTTTGCCTTTCCCATATAGCTCGGTATGCACCGGTCACATTTTGAATCTCGCGCTCATGTGTTCTGCTTTCCGCATAGTCCCTTTCCGTAAAAGGATTGATGTTCGTCTTTACTTTATTGTGCGTGAGCAGCAGAGTATCAGCAAGCCGAACGACACGAATACTCTTGTCATCGGGGAGTGCGTAGCAGTGCCGCCCGTCACTTTCTTTGTACCAATACTTCGCCTTGATTTTGGGCAGAGCCAGCTTCGGATGCTTCGCAATAGCAGCCTCCAACAA
>MSGY01000017.1:928-1591 GCA_001940895.1 Christensenellaceae bacterium Phil10
GCCAGCCCATCCTTTTAGTTTTCTATTCAGGAGAAGAATCAGGTCACGCTGAGACTTCTTGTTGGTCGAGATGGTATGTCTCAGATCGTCGATAAATCGTTCAACTGCCTTCTCCGAGGGAGTACAAACGACAAGCCCGTTTTTACGGACATAGGTGCGTGAGAGGAAAGTGAAGCCGTCCTTGACTTCACAAATCTTAGTCTTTTCATCAGACAGAACAAGTCCTCGCTCGTCCAGAAAAGCTCTCAATATTTCAACTGTTCGGTGCGCATCCTCCATCGTGCGGACAGTGACAAGGATGTCATCGGCAAAGCGTATCAAATTGCCGTTGGTAAAGTCCTCCGGTGATGCAGTTCCGTGAAGCTCCTGAAAGATATATCGCTGCAATCCGTCGAGAACAAAGTTGCCGAGATAAGGCGATATGTTTGAGCCTTCGGAAATACCTTCTTCCTCAGCAGGAAAGAGTTCACCGGCAAAGACTATACCGGCATTCAAAAACTCGGAGAGGACACGCTTATCCATAGGCACATTTTTCAGAAGCCATGAATGTTGAATATGGGAATAGTATGCCTTTATATCTCCGCAAACAACGATGTCCGGTGCGTTCGCTCCTTTGAGAGCTTCCATGACATAGGCGTGTGCATCCTGCGTCGATCTGCCGGG
>MSGY01000017.1:1683-2231 GCA_001940895.1 Christensenellaceae bacterium Phil10
CCCGTGTTCTTCGCAGTAATCAATATTTGTCTTAGCGGCGAGGCATGATAATCCTTTGATGTCAGAGACATTGCGGCTCTCATCTTTTCAGCAGGAGTTTTCCATTTCACCTTGTCCACGCCCGGACTCATACTTGAGCTGACTACATGACGCACTGCGAGACACTTGATTTCGGTATCTCTGACGATGCGCTTCTGCAAGTCCTCAATCTCTTTATCGTTCTTGCGATAGACGGCAATGCTGAGTTTTTCCTGCAAGTCTGCCAGCTTCTTCTCGGCAGCAGCCCAGTCGATCTCATTCCACATCTTCTCAAGAAGCTCGTCCGGGAGTTCGATGCTCATAATGTTACCTCCAACGAGATAGGACAATGGTCAGAGCCTAAAATGTCCTTCATGTGCGAGAACGAAACAACATCCTCCATGAGTTCATCGGAAACGAGGAAATAGTCGAGCCGCCAGCCGCGATCCTCTTGCCGCTTGTTAAGCCGATTGCTCCACCATGTATAACTTCGTTCATCGGGATGTAATGCTCGGAAGACATCGGTCAGT
>MSGY01000018.1 GCA_001940895.1 Christensenellaceae bacterium Phil10
TGCACTTACAGTGTACTACTCCACTATTGCTGAATATTATAGGACCGATACCAAAAGCTTCTACTGATAAAAAACTCACCGACCTTGTTATAAACCTTGTTATAAATAGTCGGTGAGCTTCTTTTTCATAAAAGGGATTAATCCCTAGTTTTCCTCAGTGTCCTCGGCTTCATGCGTATCGTGCACGCTCACACCGTGGGCGGTGGCAAAGTTTAGCCAGTCTTCCGACAGGGGCGTATCGGTGACAATGTCGTTTATGTCGCCGAAATTGCAGGCCTTGGTAAATGAGGTCTTTCCGAATTTAGTGTGGTCAACAATGAGGACAACGCGGTTTGCGTGCTTAGTGATAAGTTGCTTTAGCCTTGCGGAGTCATCGTCAGAGTCGGTAATGCCGTTCTCCATGCTGAGGGAACGGCAGGAAATAAAGGCAGTGTCAACATAGTATCTGCTGAGGGTGTCATTGGCACACTGTCCCACAAAGCTCTGGCGGGAGGCGAGGAAATTGCCGCCGAGACATATGAGCTTGATGGACTTGGATTTGCTCAGCATATTTATTGCACGCAGGGAGTTAGTTAAAACGGTTATCTCCTTCTGCTGGATCATTCCGCAGATGGCGGAGGCAGTGGTGGAGCCGTCAAGGAAGATGCAGTCTCCATTATGGATGAAATCACTGCACTGCCGGGCGATTATCTGCTTGCTTTCAACAAAAAGTCCTGCAAGGGCATTGTTGTCGGCAGTGGCCTTAACCCTGTTTGAAAGAACGGCACCGCCGTGGGAGCGCTTGGCAAAGCCCTCCTCCTCCAGCACGCGGAGATCTCTGCGTATGGTCTCGTCACTCACGGAAAAGGCCTCTGCAAGCTCCGAAACGCTGACTTCCTTCTTCTCCAGCAGGGTTATTTTTATTTTCTCTTTTCTTAAACTTGAAAGCATATGAAACTCCATTTCGTAAACATGCCCTTATGCTCCGGACATAGTGTATGTTGAGTTATTGCTGACATTATACTACAAAACACAATAAAGTCAAACCGTAAATCCACATTATTTAATGGTATTTTGATGGTTCAAATCCCTTCACCTCTCCAGAAGCCGAAGGACTTTGCAGAGCAAAGACCTCACAAAAGTACACCACCATTTTCGAGCGTTTTTCGGTGCCAAAAACGAGAAAAGGGCCTCGGTGCAGTCGTATTGACCGCTCCAAGGCCCTGATTCACCTATATTTTGCTTGATTTTCGCCAATTTTGCCCCAAAACAGAGCAAGACCCACCAAATTGTACGGATTGGCAGCTAAAACTCACCAAATTGTGCATTTGCATGGAAGCTGTATCTTTTTTCAGGCTATTTCAACAAGCCGAAATCGGTTGAGCCCTATCCTTCTGAAATATTCTCCGGTTCGATGACAGAAATCACATTCTCCTTCACATTTTCCGGGATGTCCTCGGGGCAATCAGGAAATTCTTCCGATACGTCAAACCAGGAATCGCCGGAAAGAACAACGACCGAATCGAATTCCCCGCGCGGCATATCCGGCACCAACGTCCACAGAGAATCCAGGCGCGTTTGCGTGCTCGTGCCGAACTCGCGGACACTTCCCCAGCAGGGATCAAAATGATACCACACACCATCCACCTCGACCAGCGTCCATGCGTGTTGCAGAGGCTCGGCAAGACCGGTCTCATTGCAGATCATTGCATCAAATCCGGCATTACGCACAAGAAGCGCAAAATATTCCGCATATTCGATGCAAATGCCCACGTGACCGGTAATATGCTCATACATCGTCACGGAATCCGCACGATACTCCATGGAAGTGTGGGCGTAGCGGAACAATCGGGCAAGGCGCGTCCAGTCGTCGTCATCGGCGCGTATCAGCGAAAGACCCTCGTTTATCACATCGGCAAAGGAGTTATAAGCCTCGTCGTGGCTCATCTTATCGCCGTGCTTAAAGTTAAACGTGACGGTATCACCCTCGAAGACGTACGGAATTTCGTTGTCAGAGAAACTTTGAATCAGCAAGGCTGAAGACGGATAGAAAGCGATCCAAAGCACCTGCCAGACTTTTTCAAAATCTTCAAAGCTTGCGAATCCCGACACCGAGGGCTCATAAGCAACGATCACATCAACACAGGCCTGATACAGAGGCAGAAGGTCGCCTAAGTATTCTTCCCCCTTTTTGTCCATGATCTTCGGATCATATGCTAAAGATGTCATATTGTCATCGACTGCATCATCAGCGGAAGTTATCCGGGGATTGTTTGGATATGGGTCGGAAACATCCCGACTGCAGGAGCATAGCAAAATAAGCATCACAGCGGCAATTATTATAGAAACAATTTTTGAAATATTCATCAAACATATTCCTATACAAAACCCGTGGCTATACTCACACAAATAACAATATAGCACATCTTTTATAAATTTCAAGATTTCGCTTTGCTAATATCGTGAAACGTTGAAAGCTTTTGACCACCGTCTGGGCGTTTAGCGGTTCAAATCCTTTCACCTTGTCATAAGCCGAAGGACTTTGCAGAGCAAAGACCTTCCAAAAGTACACCAACTTATTTGTCCGTTTTCGGGTGCCGGAAACAAAAAAAGGCCCCGGTGCAGTCGTGTTGACCGCTCCGAGGCCCTGATTTACTCGTATTTTGCCCGTTTTTCGCCTGTTTTGCCCTGAAATACGAAAAGACTGCACTCTTGTCGTGGTAGACAAAAGTGCAGTCTTTTTTGGTGGGGCTGTGGAGGCTCTGTATGAACACCAGAGACAGAGCCGCTATCCCCTTTCAGAAATTCCGTGACAACACGATAATTATTGCCGTCTCCATCAGTGCCGGTGAAGTTGTACTCAATCTCTATCCGGTCATCCCATAGCCTGATGGCCTTTACCATAGTTCGGAGCAGTTCCTTGCGATAAGCTTGGTTGTCAGGCGTACCATTACGCAGCTTTTCTAAATAGAACCGCATGCGCTCACCATCGACCGGCTCTTCAAACATGGCCTTTCCGAGAGCAATGCTTCTTTCAAGGTCGTGTATTTCCGTTTCCAGCTCTTGCATTCTTGCAGATGTTGTCTCATTGAATATGCCGGCTTCTATTGCTTTCATGATATTATCCAGCGCCTTTTTCCGGGATGAAAGCTCTTCCTCCATCACCGGCACATCCGATGTTTCCTGCGCCTGCTTTTTCAGCTCAATATATCCAGAAACAAGCCAGTCTGTCACATCTGCCCGCGACAGGCAGGCGCGCGTCAGATCCACGACGAACTGCTCTATAAAATCCCTACGGACATTATGCTTTGTGCAGCCGTCATTCCCGCGGCTTTTACAGGTGTAATAGTAGTGAAGAGTTCCGTTCCGACTCGTCCCAGCATACCCGACCATGGGAGAGCCGCATTCCCCACAATATAGCTTGCCGGTAAGCAGATAATCAGAATTAGATTTGCGCTTTGCGCCCTCGCTATTTAGCCCTTCCTGAAGCTTACGTTGCACAGCGTAAAAAACCTCCTCACTTATTATCGCGGGAACACCGCCAACGACTCGTACACCAGAATGCTCATATATTCCGATGTATCTTTCGTTCCTCAGCATACGATTAAACGAGTTTTTGTTGAAAGGCTTACGTGTTTTTGTCAGAATCCCTCTGTCGTTGAGACTACGAATAATATCAGCATAGGGAACATCATCCACGACTTTGGAAAAGATCTCCCGCACTATTGCAGCGCGCGGCTCGTCAATGGCATACTTACCATCCTCGCCTTTTTTATAGCCATACGGGAGAGATCCATTCACCTTACACTCGGCAGCATTGTCTTTCAGCCCACGCCTGATATCCTCGGCCATGTTCTCAGAATAGAACTGATTGACATTCATCATTGTTCGCAAAGCAAAGCGACCTGCCGCTGTGTTTCCAAACTCTTCTTTGGCATAGAGCGTTTTTATGCCAAAGCTATCGAGCCGGGATTCATATTGCAACGCATTCAGCATATTACGGGAAATTCGGTTAGACTTATAGGCAATCACAACATCGAACTTGCGTTTTTCGGCATCGCGCATAAGCCGCTGAAACTCATTGCGCCGGTCAGTACGGCCAGAAATGGCTTTGTCTGCGTATATGCCAACAACAGAAATACCGTTGGTCACGGCAAAGGCCGTGCATTCCTCTATCTGTTGTTCTATACTTTCTTCTTTTTGGCTGTGAGAAGAATACCGCGCGTATATTACACCGGTGATTATCAAATTGTCTGACTTCTTTTTATACTTCTGCGAAGCCATATAGCCTCCTTGTTCAGATGCCGAGCAACTGCTTCTTTTTGGCTGTAAATTCTTCTTCGGTAAGCACACCTTCATCAACGAGCTGCTTGAGGGCGCGCAAATCATTTATTGTTGGAACCGCTGTATCGGGCTGGCAAGCCGGAGCGGGATTACTGTTCCAGTTGGCAACATGCTTTTCGTAGATTCCTGCGAGCTCTGCGTATTCAGGCTTGTAGACTGCGGTCATTTCACTGCCGAACCCCACGCCAAAGCCACCAATATCAACGAAAGAATCGCTCCCTTTCTTGAGCTTGATGGTTATCATACCATTCGACATAAAAGAAGGCTTTTTATTAGAGAACGATGCGATGCTTTGAATGGGGATAGTTGTGTTCCTTTTCTTTTCGATAAAAATCAAACTGCTGCTTGTCAACTTTAGCGCTTTTGGCGTAATGCAGGGAAGCTCGGGCAAATCTCCGGACGGGATTTTACTCTCGTGTGTAGCATATGCCCCCGCACTTTCCCCACACGAAACACGCACAGCTTCCTCGCCAACGTAAATATGATCTGCCGCTCTTGCACATGCTTGACATAGTCCTTGCTTGGATATTTCTGCGGCCGAAATTCTTTTACCGCACTTCTCGCATATAGGCATGAAACGTCCTCCTAACTGTTCACGTAATAATCTTCCGAATGCTATTCAGTTTGTAATAAATCTGCTATTATTGTTACACTTACTGCCGGCAGCACCGCATAAAAAAGTTAAGGGAGCTGCGATATGAATGAGTCAGAATTAGAATTAGATATGCTTTTTGCCGCGGGACTGTTTCAACATTTGACGGCGGCAAATCGTCAGGCGGTTATCGACTTGATAAAACGCCTTTTGTCTGCGCAATGATTATTTTTTTCTCTTGGTCTGTAAGCAACGCAAATAATGTCATCATTTCCGCATCAAGCCCATCTCGGTTTTCCGAGGTGGGCATTTTTCTTTCTCTTGGTACTGCATACCCCATCAGCCAAGCTTCATTTACATTGAATGCAAGCCCCAAAATTGAAAGTTTGTCTTGCCCAGGCTCTGTTTTCCCAGAAACGTACTGGCTTATCGTGCTTTTGCCAAAATGAACATTATAGGCTTTGCAGAATGGCTCTATAAGTTCGAGAACATCCACCTGCTTCATGTTGCGTTCTTTCATAAGCTGTTTAAGCCTATCGCTTGTCGTGTAAGGTCTGGTTTCCATGAATTATCCTCCGTTCAGTTGCCCCTATTATATACGAGCTTGAACAAAAGTTCAAGCGAAAAAGAACGAAAGTTCTAAATTTATGAATTATTCGTATTGACATTCAATGCGGCGTGGATTAATATAAAAGCGAAAAGTTCATTATGCATGAACTCGATAACAGAAAGGAGGAAAACCATGATCTACGATTATTCAAAGCTCAGAGGTAAAATTGTTGAGGTTTATGGCAAGGTTGCCCCATTTGCCAAGGCGATGAAGCTGTCAGAGAGGACGCTTTCTTTGAAGCTCAACAATAAAGTGTATTGGAAGCAGCCCGAGATAGAGCTTGCATGTACACTTCTCGGAATACCTGGCAGCGATATTCCTACATATTTTTTTGCGAAATAAGTTCATTGACAATGAACTTATTTGAGAAAGGAGGCGATGCGAATGGGCAATCAGGATGTAAAAATCAATCTCGACCTCGTGCCTGAAAGCCAACATCTTAGATTGGCAGGACTGTTTTTTGCAGCCATGCAAGAATTTTTTGATAATCCTGAAAACGAGGCCGAGTTCCAGCAATGGAAAGCTGAGCAAAGCAAGAAAGGAGGGCCATCATGATGGCGAAAAAAGAAGAGGCCGCTGTGCTGGCACACAACGACCCCAAGGCATTAAACCCGGAAGATATTGTAGCAACATTTGAGAGCGCTGTCAATCGCAACGACCTGAACGCGGCGCTTGCTGCGGTCGGCCTGAGCACCAAAGAAGCGACGATACTCCTGAGTAAGTATTTCCCGTCTCTGGATAAACCGGTACTCTCAAAGTGCGCGAACCCAAACAAGTATGGCTGCGTTCTGCATCCTCACGGTTATGTTGTCCTTCGTAGTTTGCTGAACATCCCTGCACCGGAGGCGCAGCAGGATAAAAAGGCACAGGAAGATAAGCCACGCAGGCAGCGCAAAAAGCAGGACCATCTATTTACCTGTCGCGTGGCCGGTAGGCTTCCAGATGAGAAGTACCTGTTGTTGCAACGGTACATACGCATGGAAGGCTACGAAACAACGCAGGACTGGGTAACGGCGCAAGTAGACAGCTTCATTGAGAAGATGGAGGCCAAGTATGGAAATACCTGACGACCCCATTATTCGTTCCATTGAACGAACGGGCTATCCCCCTTGGATAGACCCGGACTATTCAGGCGATGAATCTGAGGAGGATGACGATGATTTGTGACTGGATAAACAGGCATTTGCCATGGCTTGTTGAGACCGTCGGCAATATGAGCCTCAAAGGGCAAATCACTCTTGCGGCGGTTGTCCTGTTTGTGATCGTCGCCGGCTGGACGCTCATAAAAAATCGCGCATTCATAGCTGCTTTGTTGAGTGACGATGAACCGTATGATGCCGGGTGGATGGAATATGATGCTTGGCGCGACACACGGCCAGAAAGGAAGAGATAATGGCGAAATTTTATTTTACCTATGGCACAAGCGGACAGCCCTATTTCGGAGGTTGGACGGAAGTTGTAGCGCCAAACAGGAATGTTGCGTGTGCGGCATTCAGAGCGGTGCATCCCGACAAAACCGATGGGCTGCTGAATTGTAGCTCAGTCTACTCCGAAGAGCAGTTCGACAAGACCCAAATGGCAGGGTGCAAAGGAAACTTCGGCTATTTCTGCCATGAGGTAATTTCTGTTGTGATAACAAGGACAAAGGGAGAACACGCAAATGATTAACGTTTATAGGGGCTCGATACAGATTGCTGGTACTCTTGATGAGTTATCTCAGGATCTCACGGATGCTATTGGCGGGGTAAAAAAGGCTCTCAGAAATAACGGAGAATCTGAGGCGCTGATTGAAATGGTAGTCAATGACTCCGTCCGCATGGCTGACATGACCGAGGCTGAGCGCGTTGACGCCATGATCGAAGATATTGACAAGCTTATCTCCGAGTGGCTTTCTCCACTCGGGAAGATGACAGGAAAAAATGGAGGTAACACCAATGATTAAAAAACCCGAAGAAATGACATTTTCCGACAAGAAGTTCTCTATGCTGCTGTACGGAGCGCCGGGCGTCGGAAAAACCACTCTGGCCTTATCGGCACCTGACCCTATCATTATCGACTTTGACCGCGGCATGAGCCGCGTCAAGGCGCAGCACCGCAAAACCGCAATCTTCTGTGACACCTATGAGGAAGTCCTCACTGACATCAAATCCCCGGAGGTCTCCGACTGCCAGACGCTCATTATTGACACTGGCGGCAGCTTCGTGACCTTTTTGCAGGACTGGGCCATGAGGACAAATCCCACCGTCAACCGGCAGAAGAACGGCGCCATCTCCCTCAAGGGATTTGGTGCGGTGAAGTCCGAATTCAGCCGCTTTACCTCCATGGTGAAAGACGTGATGAACAAGAACATCATCTATGTATTTCACTCTCAGGAGCAGCAGGATAAGGACGGCAACGCACAGCAGCGGCTTATGTGCGAGGGCGCAGCGAAAAACATAGTCTGGACGCCCTGCGATTTCGGCGGCTACGTGCAGATGATAGGCGATCAGCGTGTTATCTGCTTTTCTCCTGAGCAGGAGTTCTTCGCTAAGGGATGTCACGGGATAAACGGCAAGTACACAATCCCCAATCTCGGCGACGCTGACAGCAATGATTTTCTGACACGGATATTCGACAAGGCAAAGGCGAATATCGAGGCCGAGAATGAAGCGTTTGCCCCTATCCGGGAGCAGTACGACAAGACAATGATTCAGGTGCAGGATATTATTGAGAACATCGTCGATGCGGAAACGGCCAATGCAGCCGTCTCAAGTATACCTGCGCTGGAGCACGTTCTGACTTCCGAGAAAGAAGCTCGCGCCATGCTCAAAGCCAAGACTGACGAACTCGGCCTTAAGTACACCAAATCTGGAGGCTATGTCCCCAAGGAGGCGTAAGTCATGGCTCGATACCTTATAACTCAAACGCTGCTGTCCTCATGGGCGTATGTCTATAACTGCTGGGATGGGTTAGAGGATGACGCAACGGGAAAGGAGAAGACGAAGAT
>MSGY01000019.1 GCA_001940895.1 Christensenellaceae bacterium Phil10
GCGCGGAGGATGGCCCAGTTCCTCACCAAGGGAGACATAGACGGGGCGCTTGCTCTCCTGCAGCAGTTCCTGCTCACCGTCCCGTACTGCAATGATGCCAACACTGAGGGCCACTACCAGCAGGTGCTATACATCATCTTCAACCTCGTCACAGGATACTTCACCGACGTGGAAGTCCGCACGGCCACGGGGCGTGTGGACATGGTCATGCGCACCGACAAGTCCCTTTACCTCTTTGAGCTGAAGCTCAACAAGTCGGCCGAGGCTGCCATGCGGCAAATAGACCTTAACGACTACGCTTCCAAGTTCGCCCTCAGCGGCCTGCCCGTCATCAAGGTTGGCATCAGCTTTGATGCAGAGAGGCGCACGATAGGGGACTGGAAGATTGAGAAGTGAGGGGAAAGTACCCAAATCCAACTAAGATACCAAGGAGATATAGTCTCAATACCTGCTTGGCTGTATATACCGCGACTGTGGAGATGCGCCAGAGTCATTAGGGCATTTAAACGACAACGGCCGCTTCACCAAGAACTACGACAATCTTTTTTATATCTTTTAAAAAAAAGATGAAAAAATAGTATGTTTCACAGATTTTCTTTACCTTTGTGAGCTAAAAGCGAAAAATGAATAACAGATGCAAACAGATAAGATATTCGCAGCCGTTGTGATTGGAGCCGTTCTCGTATGGCTCTTTGTGGGCAATCCAGAAAACCCGTCGGAGGGATTTCTGAAATGTCCGCTATATACAATCACAAAATTACAATGTCCGTTATGCGGAGCACAAAGGGCTGTGCACCATCTGCTGCACCTACGTTTTGGGCGAGCTTTTGTTTGCAACCCTTGGCTTGTGGCGATAGGCATCTATGCCGTGGTGTATGCCACGGGACGATGGCGTTCAAGGCGCGCGGTGCTCACGATGCTGGCGCTCACAATGGCGTGGGGAGTCGTAAGAAACTTATTTTAATAATTTAAATTATAAACTTATGAACAAAATTTCTATCAACCAATGCGTCAGTGACGCATGGAGTCTCACAACAAAAAACATGGTCATGTGTCTTATAGTGCTTGTTGCATTCTGTGTTGGGTCAGCTTTCGGTAGCCTAACTCCTCAAACGACAGTTTACAGCACTGACAACATGACGCCAGAGGAATCTCTGCGCATTCTGATGGATGCTTTTTCCAACTGTTTCGGAGTGTTCACTTTCATTGGCTACATAGTACAATATGCCATTTATGCAGGGCTTTACAAGATGGCACTTAACGGCTACAATGGCCTGAAGGTTGATACTGCAGCCTATAAGATGCCGATTGCAACATACTTGAAGTACATTGCCGTGTATATCGTTTACGAAATACTGATGATTATCGGACTCTGTTTTTGTATCATTCCAGGCATCATCATTGGCACTCGCCTAATGTTCGCGCCCATCATTGTATTGGATGAGCCTGAGACCGAAATCGTCGAGGCCTTCAAGAAGAGCTGGACAATGACTGAGGGCAGCTTCTGGAACCTGTTCCTGCTTGGCATCGTTGTATTATTGATAAATCTTGGAGGCCTTATCTGCTGCTGCATAGGTGCGATATTCACTGCCACAATGACAATATTCATTTCGGTGATTGCATACTATCAGTTGAAGGGCGAAACTCCTGCTGATGCGCCAGAGCAAATGGAGACAATATAATTGAGAAGATTGAATCCACTGATGTAAACTCCTCCGAGATGTGGAATTACATTCAGTATTGTAGAGATAACAGGATGTTCCCTTGTGTCTCCGTTCTGCCTCTGATGCTTCCCCTTCTGGGTATTAGAGTCACAACGGAGTCATGATAGAATCACGGTAGAGCCACTGTAGACCCATTGCAGGCTCATCTGGCACAGGTCTTTTTTCAGCTGGTGGCGGTGGCGTAGCCATAGCTGTTGCTTTTATCCTTGTCAAATACGGATTTATTTTCCGCTTCCCTTTGCCAGTTCGTATAACATCCGTATATTTGCAAAATAATAGCAAGAAGAACGAAACTTCGATAATAAAAAACGTACCAATATGGAGAACAAGACACTCAAGCGGCTGCCCGTGGGCATCCAGACATACAGCGAAGTGGTAGAACAGGACTGTCTGTACGTTGACAAAACCGAGTACATCTGCAAGATGATGGAACTCAGCAAATACATCTTTCTGAGTCGTCCGAGGCGGTTCGGCAAGTCGCTGCTCGTGTCCACCCTTCAAGCCTACTTTGAGGGCAGGAGGGAACTGTTCAAGGGACTCTATATCGACAGCGTGAAGAAGGAATGGACGGCCTATCCCGTGCTGAGGTTCAGCATGGCCACGGCCAAGCATGACAGCGTGGAAGGTCTCAAGCAAGAGCTCAGCGGTAAATTATCGGCGTATGAGCAGATATACGGAAAGGGACTGCTTGATGAGGTGAATCCCAACCAGCGCCTTCAAGGACTGATAGAGCGTGCCCATGCCCAGACAGGGAGGAAGGTCGTGGTGCTCATCGACGAGTACGACGCGCCTTTGCTGGATGTGGCTCACAAGAAGGATTCGCTTGAGGACTTGCGCCAGGTGATGCACAACTTCTATTCCCCACTGAAAGACAGTGACCCCCACCTCCAGTTCGTCTTCATCACAGGCATAACGAAGTTCTCGCAGCTCAGCATATTC
>MSGY01000020.1 GCA_001940895.1 Christensenellaceae bacterium Phil10
ATGTATAAATCATCCTCTACAAGTATGGTGTTTATCATAGGCTGATCTCCTTTGCGGGAATCGTAATCAGAAGAGCAAAGCGTGGATTGTGCGAAATATGCATTTCACCGCCGGAGCTTTCAATACTGCGGCGAAGCGTTGACAGGCCGCTGCCTTCCTTGATCGGCTCTGTGGGTATTTTGCCGTTGTTGGTTATGGTAACATCATAGCGTTCGCCGCGCTGGGCAATGCGGATATATACCTCATTCCCGTCTGCGTGCTTGATGCAGTTGGTCACGCACTCCTTGGCGGCAGCAACGGTCAGCTCCTCGGCTGCGGTATCACGGGGCAGGTAGCCGTCGATTTTTACAGCCACGCCAAGCTGCCGGGCAGTTCTTTTTACCTCGTCCATTGTGCTGACAGAGGTGACACGGTTGCTTGCCAGCATACCGATGGCATTTTGCAGCGCCTCAAGCTTTCGCTCGGTATCCTCTCCGCTGTCTATGATGTCACGGATGGTCAGGAGGCTTCGCCCGATGGTATCGTGAATATAGACCTTTAGGTCAAGGCTTTCCTTTTCTTTGACATCGTCCTCCATGCGAGCGTACATCTTCCTGAGCTTTCGATTGACTTCTGCCAGTTCTTTATTTATTTCCTCTTGCTTTTGGTAGCCGTTATACAGCTCGGTTACATTGTGCGCCGTTATCTGCTGCCAGCGGTCATCGCTGTCCACGGTGATATTTTGTGTGCGAAACTGCCAGACGGTCTTGTCGGGCAGGATGTAGCAATCATCCTTGACGGTTACGGATCTGTCTGGCCCGCTCAAGGCATTTTCCATATCGCTTTTGATTTGCAGCTCGTGGCCGCAAAGGGCAAAGGACAGCCTGCGCATACGGTTGTTGCACAGGATGATCCTGCCGTTCGGGTCGGCAAAGCAGATGCCCATAGGCAACTTATCCGTTGCTTCCTTAATGGAGAACGGCGAGAGCTCGTTCTTTTTACGGCGGTATTCCCGCGGCAGAGCAATGGCAAAGTGAACTGCCGCAAGGAAAATGGCAGCGGCAAATATCAGCCACGGTGCGCCCAGCAGAAATGCGTCTCCGATATTATCGGGATCTGCCTGGGAAACGGAGAACAGCAGTGGGATCATCACAGCCATAACCGCCAGACTCAGCAAGCTGCGCACCGGCTTATTGCTGCGAAGAAGCTGATACATAAACAGCCCGATTTCAAGGACGATCTCCACAAGCATGATAAGCGGCAGCATAGTCTGCCAAAATTCAGAAAGGGAAGAAAATGCACTCATTTCCTGTCGCCTTCTTTCGCTTCAAATACAAGGCGCTGGTATTCCTCGTCATCCTCTTTTTCACAGCGGATACTGTCTCCGCTTACCAAAGCGGAAAGGTCGGCTTTGCAGCACACATTCAGCGACAAGCGCAAGCCGTCTGTCTTTATGAGGCTTACCTGTATGCCTGTTAAATTCAAAATATCGGCTTCAATAACCGATTCGTAAAAATCAAATACAGCAGTCGCCGTTTTGCCGGAAAGCATGGAAAGAGACTCGTCCACATAAAGTGAGCTGCGGACACCCAACAGCTTCAGCGTTTGAAGGGACTCATTGAAGGCACGGTGGAGTTCCGTTGCCGCTATTTTAATATCTCGGTCGGTAAGGAGCGTCAGATGCTTGCGGCGTTTAATATAGCTGCACAGCACGGCAATCTCGGCAAGGAGCGTTTTGGCGCTGTCGGGATCGGTGCTTGAGATTCGGCGATATTCCTTAGTGAGCTCCGCAATGCGGTCGATCTGCGTCTGCGTAGCGGAACGCAGGAGATCATAGAGGCGGTTTTGCTCCTCCACCTTGCGGCGCTTGGCTTCACGCTTGTATTCATAACGGAGTATTTCGTTCCTGTCGGCAAGCTCGTCTGCAAGAAGCTCGGAGTCCTCCTTGATGTCACGCAAAGCCGACACATCCTCTGTCCATACGGCATAGCCGCCGTCAATGGGCATGGTATGAACGGTCAAGCCGCCCATCGTGACCGGGCTTTGCTCGGCTTTTTTCATCGTTTCCTTTGAGATAGGCGCAGTGTTTACAGCTGCATACCGAACGGTAAAGTCCTTGTCGGTGATTTCTGCCGATGTGCCGACAGAGGAGGCAAATAAGTCCACATAACGGCTGTTTGAATGTATATATCCGCAGGCGATGCAAAACTCAAAGGTCAGAATATACATCACACTTTGGAATGCGGCAATATCGCCGAACAAGTGGAGCAGCCAATCCGCACCCGCATAGTAAAGTGCGCTGTAAACAATCGCCAGCAGCATAGGAACAATGGGCAGAAAGTGGAGCCTTCCTTTTTGCACACGGCATTTGAAAAACATAATTACGAGTGCGGCAAAGGCACACAGCACCCGCCAGCCTACAATAATGAAGTAGCCTACCGAGTAACCGTTGTTTTTGTCTGTCCACACAGCGGCGTCCTTCGGAAAGGTAAATACGAATTGGTGCAGGTCATTTGTGAGCACGAGCAGAAGCAATACGCCGGAGATGATCCACAGAACCGACATTCCCTTGGGAAATTTGTATTCGTCCGGCTTTCCCAATGACATGGCAATCAGCAGTGCCAGCATAGGCACAAACAGCATGGGCAGATAGAACAGATACCACAGGTAACGGACGGCATCCGGCTGCCAAAATATAAAATACTTTGCCGAACGGACTACCATCCATATGATAAGCAGCACTGCGGTGACCGTCATAAACCTGCACACCTGCTTTTGCACGATCCGCTGGCGGACAGAAAGCCCCCAGGCGGCGAACAGGCCGATATAGATAAAGCTGCGCAGATAGGAAAACAGCATCGGGTAGAAGCTGCCCCTGCCTACAATTCGGAAGCAATATGCCAGTATCACGGCAAGCACAGCGATGCCGCTTGTTATGATAGTATTCTTTTTCTGTTCGGTCATAAACAGACCCCATTTCGCCTTCATTCGTTTTTGTTTACCCTTGGGTATACCTTTTCAAATTAGATTATAGCATAAATCCGTCTGTTTCTCAACTGCTTCTTACGAGGCTTTGCATAAAAGCCACACTTTTTGCCCCACAGCAGAGAAAAAAGGGCGGTCTTTGACCTGCACAAGCCGAACCGATTCCATCTTATACTCTGCCTTGATAGAGTTATTTGTCTTTCCTTTCTGCTGTAGTTATTCTTCAGTTGGGTATTCTGTTGTAGTTCGTTGTTGTGTTCAAAGGTCGGCGGTTCGGCTTCAGGGGAGGGATATCCGTCCGTGAGCT
>MSGY01000021.1 GCA_001940895.1 Christensenellaceae bacterium Phil10
GCTCTGCGACAAGGTCGCCATCATAAAGAACGGAAAGCTGATAGCCAGCGGCAGCATGGACGAGGTCAAGGGCAACTCCTCGCTGGAGGACGTGTTCCTTGAACTGGAGGACGGCGGCAATGCTTAAAATTCTGCTGCGCCAGCGTCTCGAAATGCTGGGCGTGTGGTTCACCGGAGCCATGCGCAAAAATAAAAAGCAGTCAAATGGCAAGCTCATCGCCTTTTCGCTGCTGATGGTCTACGCGCTCGGCGCGCTGGGTTTTCTTTTCTGGCACATTTTCGACACCCTTGCCCAGCCGTTTCATATGTTTGGGCTGGATTGGCTGTACTTCTCCCTCGCGGCGGTCATGTCCTTCGGGCTGATGTTCGTGGGCAGCGTCTTTACCGCCAAGGCTCAGCTATATGAGGCACGGGACAACGACCTTCTCCTGAGCATGCCCATAAAGCCCAGTCATATACTCCTCAGCCGCTTGTTCCTGCTCTTTGTCATAAACTTTGTTCTGGATATGCTGGTCGCCGTGCCGGGACTTCTGGTATGCTCTCAGTACGGCATGCTCAGTGCGTGGGGCTGGGCGGCGTATATCATTCTGTTCCTGCTGCTGCCGCTGCTGACGCTGGCGGTCGGCGCGCTGTTCGCGTGGCTGCTGTCTCTCGCGACGGCTCGGGTGCAGCGCAAATCGCTCGTCACGACGCTGCTGTCCTTCGCGTTTCTCGGTCTGTACATGTATTTCAGCATGAACATGAATAATCTGCTGCTCTCCGTTGCGGCGGACGCGAGCGGCCTCGCGGGGTCTCTCGGCGCGGTGGCCCCCGTGTACTGGATAGGTATCGCCATCGCCGACGGCAGCGTCCCCGCCCTTCTCGGCGCGGCGGCGGTCATGCTGGGCGCGTTCGCGCTGATGTACGCGCTGCTGTCCGCGACCTTTATAAAGACCGCCACCGATAAGCGCGGCACGCGCGTCAGGCCGGCTGCCGAGGCCGCGTCCTTCGGCTCCGCGCGCTCTGCTCTCCTGCGCCGCGAAATTGCCCGTTTTCTCAACTGCCCGCCCTATATGCTCAACGCCGGTCTCGGCTCGATAATGGCGCTTGCCGCGGCGGTGCTGCTCATCGTCAAGCGCACCGACGTCATGCAGCTGCTCGCCATGATACCCGAGTCTGCGGAGCTTATAAACGCGCTCGCGGTTTGCGCGCTGTGCGTCATGGCCTCCATGGCGCTCTACACCACGCCCTCCGTCGCGCTCGAGGGCAAGAATATCTGGATAGTCCAGTCTCTGCCGGTGGACTGCCGCGAGGTGCTTCGCGCGAAGCTCCGTCTGCATAACATTTTCAGTATCCCGCCCATTGCGGCGGCTGCTGTCGCCGCCGCCGTGCTGCTCAGGCCCTCGGGCATAATGCTCGTCTGCTTCATCGTGCTGCCGGTGCTGTTCTGCCTGTTCATGGGACTTTTCGGACTGGTCGAAAATCTCCGCCATCCCGCGCTCGACTGGACGAGCGAGACGCAGGCGGTCAAGAGCGGCGTCGGCGTTATGATCACCATGTTCGGCTCATGGGGCCTGATCGCCGTGCCGGTGCTGCCGGTCGTGCTTGGGGCCGGACTCTCGCCCACGGCCGTCGCCGCGGCGTTCACTCTCGTCGTCGCGCTGCTGTGCGCCGCCCTCTACAGACTGCTGATGAGCTGGGGCGTGCGGCGCTTCATGTCCCTCTAAAAAACGGGAAAATTTTTATAAAAAGTGTTGACAAACGGGAAGTGATTTGTTATTATAACTGAGCCGTGGCCGAGTGGTTCAGTCGGTTAGAACGCCGGCCTGTCACGCCGGAGGTCGAGGGTTCAAGTCCCTTCTCGGTCGCCACTATATGCCCCGTTCCTCGGGGCATATACTTTGCTGCTGTAGCTCAGTAGGTAGAGCGCATCCTTGGTAAGGATGAGGTCGGCAGTTCGAATCTGCCCAGCAGCTCCAGTAAA
>MSGY01000022.1 GCA_001940895.1 Christensenellaceae bacterium Phil10
GTTGGATGCGGACGTGCCTTCTGCTAAGATATGCCTGTATTCGCAAGGTGGCATCAACAGGCAGAACTACGACCTCGGGGCATTGAATGCGGGCGAGCACTCTTATACCATAGTACCTGACCCTTGCGAGACGACGTATGTGGTGCACGTCATTGCAGGAAGCACTGTTTACCAGACTATAATCATCAAAAAGCAATAGATCATCATGAAAAGGCTATTTATAAGTTTTCTGTTCCTGCTGAACCTGTGCGTTGTAATCGATGACAACTGCATGCTCCGCATGTCCTCTTCAGAAATCAGGGCGCAGCACATGGAATTAGAGGGAGGCAAATATGACTGCGAGGATGAAGTGGTGGGATGGTACAAGTCCCCCATTCCGTGCGACGGCCTCATCATGGAACCTGACAAGACATATGCGGAATGCTCTTATTGCCATGAGCAGTTCAGCGGAAGTGAGATTATGGACCATGAGTACAATTGCCCAGAAAGGCACAAGCAAGGAGAAGACCCATGGGATCCTAAGGGAAGTGGAGGGAACCCCTATGGAGGAGGGGGAGGAGGAGACGGTGGAGATGGCACAGGTGTTTCTCCCAATGGAAATAGCTCTGGCAAAGGAGATGGACATGACGGATCGAACTCCGATGATTCGACGTATGGCGGTTTTTATACAGGTAACAACCCAACTAATATTAAAATGAATGTAAATGAAAACACGCCTATAAAGATGGATGCGGCCGCTTGCGCTGGTATCGCTTACCAAAACACCAAGGATAGGGAATTTGATAATCTCAAACAACATTTGACGAACATTAAAATCCAAGAGTCAACGACATTGCAACAGATATGCCAAGAGAACGGATTCTCGCTCAACAACTACGAGTCTGGATTTAAATGCACTATCTTAGAAAAAAGGGACAGCAATGGAAAAGTTATTAGCTATATTTGTTCTTTTGCAGGAACAGATACAGACATAAGTGAACTGAGACAAGTGCTGAATGATGTGTCAAATGATATATGGAATTACTTTGGAGTTATGTCCGCACAATACTACAGAGCACAACAATTAGCAATATTTTTAAAAGATTATTGTGACGGACAGGGAGTGCCTCTGTCATTCGTCGGTCATTCTTTGGGCGGAGGACTTGCAGCGATGGCAAGCATTGTTACTGGTTGCGACGCGATTACATTTAACGCCGCATCAGTTTATAGTGAACGTTTTCCTATTATGGAATGGTTGGGCATCAGGGAGTCTGACACTTCACACATTTATGCTTATGTTATGGACGGTGAGTTTTTAAGCTTGGTTCAAACTGCCTACGGGACAATCATTGTCATTCCGAACCTAAGGAATGAAGACCCCTTTAATGCTCATGGCATTTATTACATGTTTCAAACTTTAACATCAATATACTAATGAAAAAAATAATCCTTCTAACGACACTTCTTCTGTTAGCATCCTGCAAGTATACGGGCATATATCTTCTCGATGAAGAAGAGCTGACTTGGGCTGACGCATACGAAGACGAAGATGTCATTCTGTTCAAATCATCAAATGGTACGGATACGATGTATGTGAATAAAAGTGTCAGTAATCAAGTAGGTTTATTTGGAATCTGTATTATAGACACATATAATGGCGGTGCCAGTTTTGATAATGTTATTATACACAATCAAGACTCTATCAAAATGTTTTTTATGATTATAAAATCGTTTGATGAAAATTTCGTAGACTTTACATCAACCTTTAACAGCCGCTACTACACAACATTCCTTCAAACTCGAAATGCAGACACTCCAGTTCCATTATTCGGCATCAAGTATGGAAAACTTGGCACTATCAAGGAACTCCTTTCAAGAACATACACCATTAACGGAGTTGATTATAACGACCTGCTAATAATAAACGATGATAACTC
>MSGY01000023.1 GCA_001940895.1 Christensenellaceae bacterium Phil10
GTAAGATATTGGTATAGAGAATGGTATATGAAATACAAGTACCCTAAAACACAAAAGCCACTTCCACCTTATGATTCCATTTGGTTTGAGGGCTGGGCTACAAAACTAGGTGAAAAATACTATAGTTAAAGCAAAAATAAAACGCTGTCTATTTGAAATGCACCCCAGAAGTTAGACAAACTTATGGAGGTGCATTTTTTATGTCAAGGAGTAAAAATTTCAACACAAAATACTCGCCCGAATTCAAGATATCTGTTATAATAGATATGCGCGAGAACGGATTAAGTTATAAGGCGACGATGAGAAAATATTTTCCACAATTTCCGCCTAAGAACTATAATTTTATAAAGCAGTGGGAGCGCATATACCTGACAGAAGGAGCGGAAGGTTTTATGGTAGAACGACGCGGACGAGGCGCAAAAGGCAGACCGAGGAAAAAACCATTGCCACCAGAAGCGGAGAGTGATCTGCTCGACGAAGTGCAGCAACTTCGGGAACGTAACGAGTATTTGGAAGCGGAGCTTGAATACTTAAAAAAACTCGATGCCTTAGTTCGAGCGGAAGAGGAACGGAACGGCAAAAAGCCGAAATAGTATCCGAGCTAAGGCATAGATTTCCGCTGAGAGGTTTATTGAAATTATCCGGTTTGGCTCGGAGTACATATTACTATTATCTCAAACAACAAGGAACGGACAAGTACCAAGCCGTTAAGCAAGAGATAGAAAGTATCTTTACTGAGAACAAACAGCGATACGGCTACCGACGAGTATTGCTTGCATTACGACAAAAAGGCATTGTGATTAACCATAAAACGGTACATAAGCTAATGCGAAGCATGGGATTACACGGAAAACGCCGTAAAAGCAAGTACAAATCGTACAAAGGCGAAGTTGGAAAGATAGCTCCGAACGTAATAAACCGCGACTTTGAAACGAGTAAACCATTCGAGAAGTTGGCAACAGATGTAACCGAATTTGCCGTATGCGATGACAAGGTATATTTGTCCCCTGTAATAGACTTACATAATAACGAAGTAATAAGCTATTCTATTTCGTTAAATCCGAACTTCGAGCAAACGCGAGAAATGTTGCAAGGGCTGTTTGACAAGCTGCCGCAAGGCGTAACACCTATACTACACTCCGACCAAGGTTGGCAATACCAAATGAAAGAGTTTCAAAGACAACTGCAAGAACATAAAATCATTCAAAGTATGTCGAGAAAAGGCAACTGCTTGGATAACAGTGTAATGGAGAATTTTTTCGGACGGTTAAAGGTCGAGATGTTTTACGGCGAAAAGTTTCAGACAGTGGACGAATTCGTCCACTGTCTGAAAGAGTACATACACTACTGGAATAACGAGAGAATATCTCTCACTCTAAACGGAATGAGTCCGGTACAGTACCGAACTCACTTGCAAGCAATTTAGTTATTTTCCTGTCCAACTTTTGGGGTTCATAGCAATTTCAGACGGCGTTTTATTTCTTTTGATAATGTATTATAAGAATACATATAAAAGGTGTGCGTGTACACCTTTAATGGTGGAGATGAGGGGGGTCGAACCCCTTACCTCTTGAATGCCATTCAAGCGCTCTACCAGTTGAGCTACACCCCCACGGCGGTTAACAATCAGTAATATACTATTTTTACAAAAGATTGTCAACGGATTTTAGGGGCAATAGTCAGGATTTTCATATTGATTGGCGCAATTCAAATTTAATTTTGCAAACAAAAGTATAAAATTTCTATGCATATTTTATGCAAAAAGCGTCAAAAACTGTATAAATTTTAAAAATATACAGTCTATTGGTTTAGTTTTCTAAATTAAAATGTCCGTATCAAGTTCATATTATATAATTTTAATAACTATTTTTTAATAGTTTTTAATTCGATATTAATTTTAGGAGGTAACAAAATGAAGCAAAAGAAATTACTTATGCTCATCGCAGTTGTGCTGGTAGTCGTTCTTTGCGTATCCGTCCTCACGGCATGCAAGAAAGATGACGGCCCCACCGGCGGCGGCAACGGCGGAAATACCGATAAACCGGCCGGCTCGGTCAATAACGACTTTAAAGTCGGTGGACAAGTTATCATCGGTAGTAGCACCGAACTCAGCGGCGATTTCCGTTGGCCCGGTTATGGTGGAAGTTCCGCAGGTGCGGCTGACCAGGACATCAGCAGACTTACGGTAGGTTATTCGACAATGGAGTCCGACCAGTACGGACAATACGTATGGAACAATACCGCCGTTAAATCTCATTCCGAAAGAGAAATCGAACACGCCGACGGAACCAAAACGTTTGAAGTAACGATTGAAATCAATTCCGGACTTAAAATGAGCGGTGGCACCGAGATTAAATCGGACAACTATCTTGCATATCTTCTTGCTATGAGCACGCCCGTTGCAAAGAAAGCTTTCGGTTCGGCAAACGTCGGTCAGTCTTTCGTAGGTTACGATGAGTTCAATGCTTACGATGGAACCAATGCCAGTGAAACGGCAACCAAAGAATTTGCAGGATTGAGACGTCTTAGCGATTATAAATTCTCGATGGAAATCAATTCCGATTACTATCCGTATTACTATGCCGATACTTATGGTGCAGTAAGCCCTTACGACATTAATCTCGTTCTCGGCGGAGCGGAAATAAAGGACGACGGCAACGGTGCATATCTTTCTGAAGATTGGTATGAAGTAAACGTCGACAAAGAAAACAATCCTGTCGCCGGCGATTTCGTAAAAGCGGCTCACCTCGAGCAGTCTCGTTACGACTATTATACCTATGAATATACCGGACCTTATACCGTTGACAGATGGAACGCAACTTCGAAAGAAGCTATCCTCAAAATCAACGAAAACTTCACCGGTAACTTTGAAGGTCAAAAACCCCATATCGAAAAAGTCATTTACAGAAAAGTCGTTGAAGAAACTCAAATCGCACAGCTTAAGAGTGGCGAAATAGATATTCTTGAAGGACTTACCGGCGGTGACTCGGTAAACGCAGCATTGCAACTTACCAAAGGCGAAAACGCAGGCTTCAAAGAAGTTCACTACGACCGCGCTGGTTACGGCAAGATTCAGTTCGACTGCGACTTCAGTCCCGCAATGTTTGCAGAGGTTCGTCAGGCGATTGCATACTGCTTTGATAGAGAGGACTTCGCAAATACTTTCTGCGGTGGTTTCGGTACGGTTGTTAACGGACCTTACAGCGTAAACTTCGCGGCATATATCGCTAACGAAGATCTCTTCGACGAGACTCTCAAAACTTACTCCGTAAGTACTGCGGCTGCTAAAAAAGCGTTGCAGGACGCCGGCTGGATTTATAATGCAGACGGCAGTGCGTATAACGACGCCGTAGGCGGAATACGTTATAAAAAACTCACCGCAGCTGAAGCTACCGAAACTAATATCAATTACAAAGCGGTAAGCGTTACCAACAGTAACCTTCCCGACAAAACAAAAGATTACAAGACAGTAAAAGTCGGCGACGATTACTATATGCCTTGCGTAATTAACTGGTTCTGCAGCGAAAACAATCCCGTTTCCGACTTGCTTACCACGAAACTTCTCAATGCGGGCAACCTTGCTGCGGCAGGTATCGGTATGACCAAGACCGAAGGTACTTTCACCAAACTTCTCGGTGAAATTTATCGTAGAGCTTCCTACGGTTACGGCGGAACTCCTACTTACTCGATGTTCAACCTTGCAACCGGTTGGAACAGCGCATTGTACGACTATGCCTACAACTGGATTGATAATTCCAACAAAACCATGTATGATACGTTCTTTGCATACAGCAGCAACAAACTGTCCGACCCGTACGACGCAGCCTTCTCCTGGTGGAATGAAGAGAACCAAGGTCTTACCTATGACGAAGCAGTAAAAAAATCCGGTGGAAAACTCGGAATGAACTACATTTCGTTCGCAATGGTTTACTCCACTCCTACCGGCGATACCGAGGAATACAACAAATGGTTTGCGGCATATATGCTCCGTTGGAACGAATTGCTGCCCGACATTCCTCTGTACGGCAACATCTACTACGATTGCTACAATGCAAAAATCCTTAACTTTAAAGCGACTCCTTTCTTCGGAGCTGCAAATGCGATTTTGTATTGCGCAGTAGCTGACGCTCAATAACAGAAGATAAATAATATCTTTATCGCAACGACGTAAGGGACAAATTTCTGTCCCTTACTGTTGCGAAAATTTTATTTTTATAAAGTTTTCGCAACAGTAAGAAAAAACAAGGAGAAGCAGATGGCAAGATATATTGCAAAAAGGTTATTATACATCCTGCTTGTATTTATTTTGATATCTTTCTTAATGTATCTGATTTACAATGCCATACCGTTCGACAGGGCAAGATGGCTTGCGGATGAACAGAAAGAAGCATATAAGTACGACCCCGAAGGACTAGAACAACTTTATCAGGAAAAAAGAACCGAGTTGGGTCTGGATAAAAACATTGTAGAACGGTATCTGATGTGGCTTGGCGTGATGCCGCTTAACGGCAAATACAACGGAATGCTTCAGGGCAATTTCGGCGTAAGCTACACAAATATTCAGCAACCCGTTGTCGAAGTGTTGAAGGAACCGATGAAGAATACCATATTCATAAACGTTTTCGCAACTGTTTTGGCTCTGGGAATTACCATACCGTTGGGTATTCTGTGTGCTGTTAAAAAAGGTACGAAGCTGGATACGGGTGTACAGGTTGGCAGTATAATCGGATATAGTATGCCAACGTTTATTACTGCAATTCTGTTTATTTTCATATTTGCAATATCTTTCGGATGGTTCCCCGTTTCGGGACAGGAAACGCCGGGTAGTACTCTTACGGGTGCTGCAAGATTTTTTGACAGATTGTACTATATGGCGCTTCCTCTTATCGTTATGACCTTCTGTTCTCTCGGAGGTATGACGCGATACGTACGAGCGTCGATGATTGAGGCGCTGTCGATGGATTGTATCAGGACTGCGCGCGCGAAGGGCCTCAAAGAAAGAACTGTTATTTTCAGTCATGCATGGAGAAACGCGCTAATTCCTATCGTAACGCTTGTAATAGGCTGGTTTTTGGGCATTTTCTCGGGTTCGATTATGATTGAGAACATTTTCGGTCTCAACGGTATGGGAAGAATGTACATAATTTCGCTTAACAATAACGATTTCGACGTCGTTTTGACGTTGCAGATGTTTTACGTTATTATCGGATTGGTAGGCAATCTGGTTATCGACTTGATTTACGGTCTCGTCGATCCGCGAATCCGCATCAATAAATAGGAGGGCTTTATGGAAGAAAAAAACAACGATTTGAATCTTTCCGAAGAAAAACAAGAGTTCTCCTGCGAAACTAATGACAACGTCGTTGCGGAGAATGAGGTTTCGCTTAACGACGAGGCGGTGAATGACGTCGCAACAGAAGAGGAGAATGCTAACGAAGAAGAAACTAAAGGCGAGAAAAAAGCCTGGAAAACCTTCAAACACGGCGTAAAAAAGACAGGAAGTACTTTATGGCGCTGGACGAGAAGAACATTTATCGGCGCAAGTAAAGACCTTGTTTCCGAGGATAAATTCGGTGTTGAGGACATTGTAAGTCCCACGAAACAGATATTTATCAACTTTTTCCATAAACCGCTTGCGGTAACGGCGCTCGTAATATTTATAATAATATTCCTGTTTGCGCTTATAGGTCCGCTGGTAAACAAACTTGACCTTGGCTATAACGAAAGTTATCACGTCAACATTAAACCCGGCTACACGTTTATGAATGTGCCTAACGACCTTAAAAACAACGTAAAAAGCATTTCGTCTTTCTCGTATTTTTCGGTCGGTCTGGATAATAACGGAAAAGTTTACGTATGGGGCAACACGAAGATACCTTCATCGGCGGAAAAAACCGATCTTAAAAACATTCCCGACGAAGTCAGAAATTCGAAGGTTGCTTTTGTTGCCGCCGGTTATGACCATATTATTGCCATAACCGAATCCGGAAGAGTAATCGGCTGGGGCGAATACGAGGGCGCTCAATACGGCGATAAAGGTTCGCTTATAGGCACTTCGCAGGTAATTGCAATGCCGGATATTCTTCTTAACGGCACTATAAACGTTAACGACGTTGCGCAGCTTACTTGCGGATACCAAGTGTCTGCCATAGTAATGAAAAACGGTTCCGTTTACGTTTGGGGTAACTATAAAAGCGGCGCAACCAATATGAAGACTCTTCGCGCCCGTACGGATGTCGCGGAAATTCAGTTTTTGGGAACGAAATGCGTGGCATTACTTAAAGACGGGTCCGTATGGTTCGGCAATGCAGAAGAATCTCTCGGAATCGTCGAAATAGCCGCAGCCGACGGGTCGTTGACATTTAAAAAATTAAGTGAGTACCAGAACGGCAGAAAAGCTGTGCAGATTGCCGCTACAAAATCAGCCGTCGCCACACTTCTTGATGACGGAGAACTGGTTATCACAGGCGTATTCAATACCGAATCTGAAACGTCTGTTGCGCAACCCGTGCTTGCTGAAGGGGAAACGGTGCTGCAGCTCGAAGGAGGAGCAAAACATTTTTCGATGCTGACCTCTGCGGGTAATGTTTACAGTTTCGGAGATAATAATCTGAAGCAATGCAAAGCACCCGGAAAAACTTACGGAACGGATTCAAAACTTATCGCATGCGCTTTCCAGAATTACGTTATCGGATCAGACAGCAAACTCGAAACGAAATGGGGTTGTAAAGGATACCTTATGGGAACAGACGAATTGGGACGCGACGTATTTCTGAGAATTATGCACGGCGGAAAACAAACTATGACAATAGGCGCCGTAGCGGTAATCATTTCTACGATAATCGCGGTAATAATCGGTTGTCTTTCGGGTTATTTCGGAGGATGGGTGGATATGCTGCTGATGCGAGTTACCGAAATTTTCGGCGCAATACCATTTCTGCCTTTTGCGTTGATTCTTTCGTCGATTCTTGCAGGTAAAAACATCGAAGAAAACACGCGAATATTCTTGATTATGGTTATTCTCGGATTATTGAGTTGGACCGGTCTTGCAAGGATGGTGAGAGGACAGATTCTTGCAACGCGAGAAAGCGAATACGTCGTTGCAGCAAAAGCAATGGGTGTAAGAGAAGGACGAATTGCTTTTAAACATATTCTGCCTAACGTAATATCAGTAATTCTTGTCAGCGTAACTCTGGACTTTGCCGGTTGTATGCTTACTGAGTCATCGTTATCGTATCTCGGATTCGGCGTAAGATTGCCGCGACCTACCTGGGGCAATATGCTTGACGGATGTAACAGCGAACTCGTTATCGGCCAGTTCTGGTGGCGCTGGTTGTTCCCTGCGATTTTCTTGTTAGTAACGACGATCTGCATCAATATCATAGGTGATTCGCTCAGGGACGTTATGGACCCGAAGAGTTCGATTGAGAAGTAGGAGGTTTGTATATGCCATTACTAGAAGTTAAAAATCTGCATACCTATTTCAAAACGAAGAAAGGAATCGTAAAAGCCGTTAACGGAGTCTCATATTCGGTCGAACCCGGAAAAACTATAGGAATTGTCGGTGAATCCGGCTCGGGAAAGAGTGTTTCCGCGATGAGTATCCTACGTCTTCTTGACGCAAACGGCTATATCGCCGAAGGCGAAATCCTGTTTGAAGGGAAAGATCTTACGAAGCTTTCTATAAACGATATGTACAAAATACGAGGCAACGCGATTTCCGTAATCTTTCAGGAGCCGATGACTTCACTTAACCCCGTATTTAATATTAAAAGGCAACTTTCGGAGCCCTTTATGATTCATCAGGGGATGAAAAAGAAAGAGGCCGCAAAATATGCGGTCAAGATGCTTGAAGCCGTTCAGATTCCTAATCCCGAAGCCGTTATGAAACAGTATCCGCATCAGTTATCGGGTGGAATGCGCCAGAGAGTAATGATAGCAATGGCGCTTGCGTGCCGTCCAAAAATCCTTATTGCCGACGAGCCTACTACGGCACTCGACGTTACTATTCAGGCACAGATTCTCAACCTGATGAACGATTTGCAGCGCGAAAACGGCACGTCGATAATATTCATTACTCACGACCTTGGCGTCATAAACGAAATGGCAGACGACGTAGTCGTTATGTATTGCGGACAGGTTGTCGAGAAAGCGAGCGCAAAAACTATTTTTACGAATTGCAAACGCAGTCATCCATATACGGAAGGATTGATGTATTCAATACCGAAACTGGATTCCAACGACAAACTGGAACCTATACCGGGCGTAGTGCCGCATCCGCTTGCTTTGCCTAAGGGATGTAAGTTTGCGCCGAGATGTAAATATTGCACTAAAAGGTGCGAAGAAGAAGAACCTGAATTGACAATGGTCGACGAAGGCCAGTTAGTAAGATGTTTTTATCCCGACAAGGAGGAGAGGAAAAGTGCAGAACACCAAAAAGAAGTTATTGTCCATTTCTAATCTGAAAAAATATTTTCCCGTTGCAAAGTCCTCGATCTTCCAACGAAATCAGTTGTACGTTAAGGCAAACGAAGATATTACTATCGATATTTACGAAGGCGAGACTATAGGACTCGTCGGGGAATCGGGTTGCGGAAAATCTACTTTCGGTAGAGTAATTCTGCAACTTTACGACCAGACTGCCGGCGAAACGATGTATTATGGTCGCACACTTGCGGACGTAGCGCCCAAATACGTCGCGAAAACCTTGCTGCTTATTAATTTTTATTGCAAAAAGTATTCGAAAAAAAGAGCTCTTGCCGATAAACTTACGGCAGAGGTTAATAACGTCGGAGAGGACGCTGCGGACTTCTTTCTTCTTCAGAAAAAGAATCTTGCCGTTGCGGAGGCTCAGACGGAGCTTGCGCATATAGTTAAGATAATCGGCGGGTTTTTTGCAATCGACAATAAAAAAGAAGGCACGGTTCCTCTTTTGAAAATTTACCGCGAAAATCTTCGTCTCGTTAAGGCGAAAGAGAAAACGGAAAAATACCGTGCGTCCATTGATTTTCTTTCCGGAAAAGAGCCTAAAAAGAAGAAAGACGGTACAGTAATCAAGCCGGAGGATACAAAAAGATACAAATGGCTGCAGGAGAGTGTCGGGAAACTTGAAACATTACAGCGACAGATTTCCGACCGTATGGCGAATCTTAAGACGCAGCTTAAAGCCGTTAAAGAAAAATACGCCGATAACGAGGAGTTCAATAAATACGAAGCTATGCTCGACGACGGAATCGATCTTGCCCGTCTGACGTATTCGGAAATGCGTCCTCTTCGTCGCGATATACAGATAATTTTTCAGGATCCGTATTCGAGCCTTAATCCCCGTATGACGGTAGGACAGATTATCGAGGAAGGTCTTACTACTCACCGTTTCTTTAAACACGGCTCGAAGAAAATGAGAGAATATATCCTTCAGGTTATGCGCGAATGCGGTTTGCAGGACTATATGTTGCACAGATATCCCCATCAGTTTTCGGGCGGACAAAGACAACGTATTTGTATAGCGAGGGCGCTTGCCGTGCAACCTAAATTTGTTGTTTGCGACGAGTGCGTATCGGCGCTTGACGTGTCAATTCAGTCTCAGATTATTAATCTTTTGCAAAGCCTTAAAGAAAAAGATAATCTGACGTATCTGTTCATTTCGCACGATTTGTCGGTTGTAAAATATATTTCGGATAAAATCGGCGTAATGTACCTTGGAAATATAGTTGAATATGCCGATAAAGACGCGATTTTTTCAGACCCGAGACATCCTTATACCATTGCGCTTCTGAGTTCAATACCTACTACCGACATAGACAGCCTCGAGAAAGAAAGGATTCTTCTCGAAGGCAATATACCGAGTCCCATTCGGCCTCCGTCAGGTTGTAAATTCCATACTCGATGCTATATGGCGTGCGATAAATGCGACAGGGTTCCGCCACCTCTCGTAGAAGTTGAACCCGGCCATTTTGTGGCATGTCACCGCCTTGAGCGAAAAATAGGCGAAAACGGAGAGTATCTGTTTGAGTTGCCGAAAATGGTGAAGAAAACCGTAAAACAGTCGGAAATCAAAAATGAGGAAGAAAAGGAAGATTAAAAAGACAGAGGAAGAAAACGCCGAAACCGTGAAACCCGAAAAAAAGGATTGGGTTGCAATGTATATTGCAGCGATGTATACTCTGTTTTTGCCGTGCGTGCTGATTATTGCTTTTTTAGTAATCCTTGCCTTGCTTATTTTCAGGGTTATCTGATAAGGGTCCGCATTAATGCGGGCCTTTTTTATAGTCTTATAAAAGAAATTCACGTAAAACGTATGAATAACGAAGCCTCAAAACATTTACAAGTCAACTAAAAATTGATAAAATATCTACGAAAAAACGAAAGGTGATAAGTATGAAAAAAACCGTATTACAAAATTATGCAAAACTAATCGTACGTAAAGGAATCAACGTTCAGAAAGGACAGGAAGTGAGGGTAAGAGCGTGTCTCGACCAGCCCGAATTCGTTAAAACAGTTGTGGACGAATGCTATAAAGCCGGGGCGGGAAAAGTCTGCGTTGAATGGGAATATCAGCCTATAGACAAATCCCATTATAAATACCGCTCGGAAAAAACTCTCACGCACGTGGAGAACTGGGAAGTCGAAAAATACAAACACTACGTGGAGGCGCGTCCGGCATACGTTTTTCTCGAGTCGGACGACCCCGACGGGCTTAAAGGCGTAAATCAACAGAAAGTAGCAAAAGCGCAGCAGGCGCGTTACAAGATATTCAAACCTTATAGAGATATGCTTGATAACCATTATCAATGGTGTATCGCCGCCGTAAGCGGTAAAGCGTGGGCAAAGAAGGTGTTTCCGGGAATCCGCGCAAGCCTGGCCGAAGAAAAACTATGGCAGGCAATTCTCAAAACCTCGCGCGCCGACGGCGCCGACCCGATAGAAGCATGGAACATTCATAACGCCGATATAAAATCGCGTTGCGATTATCTTAACTCTCTGAATATTAAGGAGTTGAGATACAAATCTTCAAACGGAACCGATTTCAGAGTGGGGCTTATCGAAGGCGCAAACTTCCTCGGCGGCAAGGAAAAGACGCTCGAGGGCGTCGAATACAATCCGAATATACCGAGTGAAGAAGTCTTTACTTCGCCGATGAAGGGAAACGCCGACGGAGTGGTTGTGGCAACAAGGCCTTTGTCGTATCGCGGAGAACTTATCGAGAATTTCAGTATAACGTTTGAAAACGGCAAAGTTATTAAAGTCAGCGCGGAGAAGAACGAGGCATTGCTTGAGTCGATGATAAAAATGGATGAAAACGCCTGTATGCTCGGCGAGTGTGCGTTGGTTCCTTTCGATTCGCCCATAAGAAATTCGGGCATCACGTTCTTCAATACGCTGTTCGACGAAAACGCGTGCTGCCACCTCGCGCTCGGACGAGGTTTTAACGAATGCCTTAAAGGTTACGAGAATATGACGTTCGACGAGTGTAAGGAAAAAGGAATAAACGACTCGTTGATACACGTCGATTTTATGATAGGTTCGGAAGACCTCGATATCGACGCGGTAACGCGCGACGGAAAAACCGTTGCCATATTCAGGCACGGAAACTGGGCTTTCTGATGATAAAAACATAAGATAAACTATCTTTTATGACAGTTATTAGTATTCAAAAGATTATTAAAAGTACATTGTATGACGCTTGACGAAGTAAAAATAAACCAGAATGCGGTAATCACGAAGGTGGGAGGCGAAGGCGCGTTGCGCGGTCGTCTTCTCGATATGGGGCTTATCCCCAAAACGGTGGTCAGCGTAATAAAATTCGCGCCGATGGGCGACCCGATTGAAATCAGACTGCGCGGTTACGAACTGACGATACGAAAAGAAGACGCCGCCATGATAGAGGTATCTTTATTATGAAACTGGCGTTGATAGGCAATCAGAACTGCGGAAAAACCACTCTGTTCAATCAGCTTACGGGGTCAAATCAGCACGTAGGAAACTTCCCGGGAGTTACGGTTGATTCCAAATCGGGCGCTCTCAGAAAAAATCCCGATTGCATCGTCGTGGATTTACCGGGTATTTATTCGCTTCGGCCTTACACTAACGAAGAAATCGTAACGCGCGATTTTTTGCTTAACGAAAAGCCCGACGGCATTATAAACATTCTCGACGCAACAACGATAGAACGAAATCTTTATTTATCCACGCAACTCATGACAATGGATATTCCTATGGTCATCGCGCTCAATATGATGGACGAAATGCGTGGCAACGGAGGGACTATCGACATAAAGAAGATGTCCGAAATGACGGGTTGTCCGGTCGTGCCCATCTCCGCGGCAAAAAACGAGGGCGTCGACGAATTGATAGACGTGGTTATTAAAACCGCAAAGGAAAAAATCAGGCCGAAAGTCAAAGACATTTGCGAAAGCGACAGTCCCGTACACCGTTCTCTGCATGCGGCGATGCATCTTATCGAAGACCATGCCGAGAGCGCGGGCATAGCCTGCCGTTTCGCGGCGATGAACCTTCTTACCACCGGCGGAGATTTTGCCGAAAGACTTAATCTCGACGAAAACGAAAAGGAACTTCTCGAACACGGTATAGTCGAGATGGAAAACGAGTCCGGCCTCGACCGCGACGCGTGCATAGCCTCGATGACGTACGATTTTATCGAGAAAGTCTCGCGCGAATGCGTTGTTAAACCTCACGAAAGCAAGGAGCGCAAAAAAAGCGAAAAGATAGATAAGGTGCTTACGAATAAATACGGGGCAATACCCCTGTTTATTCTTATAATGTTTGCGGTATATCTGCTTACTTTTCAGGTAATAGGAAAATATATAAGCCTCGGCATCGGTCTTGGTATAGACAAGCTTTCCGAAGTCGTCGTGAACGGACTGACGGCATTCGGAACGAATCCTGCGCTCGTCGATTTTCTCGAAAAGGGATTATTCGGAGGTCTCGGTGCGGTTATATCTCTTTTGCCGTACATAGTCGTTATGTTTATGTTTCTGTCTCTTCTCGAAGATAGCGGATATATGGCGAGAGTTGCGTTTATTATGGATAAACCGTTAAGAAAACTGGGATTGTCCGGCCGTAGTTTCGTGCCGATAATAGTCGGTTTCGGCTGTTCGGTGCCTGCGATAATGAGTACGCGCACGCTTTCTTCGGAACGCGATAAAAAGATGACGATAGGCATCATTCCGTTTATAAGTTGCTCGGCAAAAGCGGTGGTATATTCAGCCGTGGTGAGTTGCGGAATCTTTGCGTGGTGGCAACAGACGCTGATAATAATCGGGTTGTATCTTCTCGGTATACTTCTTGGCGTTCTGACGGCGTTTATATCGGGGAAACTCGTGTTCAAAGGGAAGCCCGTGCCGTTTGTAATGGAATTGCCCAATTATCGGCTGCCGTCCGTAAAGAGCGTTTTATTGCTTATGTGGGAAAAATCCAAGGATTTTCTCACGAGGGCGTTTACCGTAATTTTCCTTGCGACGCTCATCGTATGGTTTTTGCAGGCGTATAACAGTCGTATAATATTTATAACTGCAGAAACTTCGGATAACGTCAGCCTGCTTGAACATATAGGAAACTTTCTTGCCCCCGTATTCAAGCCCCTCGGAATGAACGACGGAAGAATCGTGTCGGCGCTGATTGCAGGATTTACCGCAAAGGAAGCGGTGGTAAGCACTATCGAGATGCTTGCGGGCGCCGGGGGTCTTAAAACCTTGTTCACGTCGGTTGCGTCGTATATCTCGTTTTTGGTGTTCGTGCTGCTTTATACACCCTGCGTGGCAACCGTTGCCACCATAAGAAAGGAGTTGGGGTCGGTATGGAAAACGGCGCTCGTCGTACTTTATCAATGCGGCGTAGCCTGGATTACCGCGTGCATTGTTTATCAGATTGCCGCCGCTTGCTGATATGAAAACGATTGACGTAATTCTGATAGTAATAGGCGCGCTGTGGATTATTGCGGCGATAATATATATTGTATATTCGAAGGTTAAGGGTCGGCCGTCGGTAGGATGCGGGGCATACTGCAATCACGACTGCGCTTCATGCGACAAAAATAAAAATAATCGGAAAAAGGGCGGAAAAAATAAAAAAAATCATTCCGATAAAAAGACGGATTAAGCCGTCTTTTTTTATATACAGCGCATTTTATGTTATTTATCGCACATAATAACGTAACTTCGGAGATAATATGAAACTGCTTGTAATTAACGGCGCCAACGTAAATATGCTGGGCGTTATCGACCCCGAAAAATACGGCACGGCCACATATAAAGACCTTGAGGAGCACGTAAAAGTCGTTGCGAAAAGCTATGAAATCGAAGCGGAAAATTTTCACAGCAATTCGGAAGGCGAGATAGTAGATAAAATTCAGTCGGCATACAAAAAATTCGACGGTATTATAATTAATGCCGGTTCGTATCGTGATACCAGCGCGGCCATTCCCGACGCGCTTAAAGCCGTCGGTATTCCCGCGGTTTCAGTAAGACTTGACGAAGGTCCGGTGTCGGAAAGGACGTTTGAAGTTAACGAAATATACGAAGCCTCGTTTTCGGGCGAGGGATTTGTCAGCTATAAAAAAGCGGTCGAATTTTTCAGTCAGAAATCCAAAAACTAAACAAATTTAATAAAATGTAGTTTTTTTTTATTACAAAAATATTTTTTTGTATTAAACACAATATACATTTGACAAAAATTTTTTAACTTATTAAAATGTATGTTGAATATGGAAAAACGTAATTTCAACGCCGAAATGCTTGACGAAATAGCCCGGATTCCTTTAAATGAAAAACCCCGGTTATTGTTGCATTGTTGTTGCGGTCCTTGCGCGACGGCGGTTATAGAAAAGTTATTGCCGCATTTTGAAATTACGCTTTTTTATTATAATCCGAATACTTATCCGGAAAGCGAGTATCTGAAACGTTTTGAAACGCTTGAGAAATATGCTGTAGACGCCGGCCTGCACGTCGGCGTGATAAAGGCAGGATATCGGCCCGAGGAGTATTTTGAAGCGATAAAAGGGTTTGAAGACACGTCGGAAGGCGGCGCACGTTGTTCGGCCTGTATAGAAATGCGGCTGTCGGCCACCGCCGATTACGCTGCGGCGAACGGTTTCGGGTATTTTGCTTCGACTCTTTCGGTAAGTCCGATGAAAAATCAGACCGTAATAAACGAGGCGGGGTTTCGTCAGGAGAAGCGTACGGGCGTAAAATATCTTGTCAACGACTTCAAAAAAAACGACGGCTATAAAAGAAGCGTCGAAATTTCAAGGGAATACGGTCTTTACAGACAAAACTATTGCGGATGCGAAGCATCGCTAAAAGGGAGACTTAAAAATGGGTAATTCTTTAAATACCAAAAAGATGATGGCTAATTCGCTTAAAGAACTGATGCAGGAGATGCCGTTTTCAAAAATCACCATTGATAAAATTGTCAGTAATTGCGGTTTTAACCGTCAGACGTTTTACTATCATTTCAAGGATATAAAGGAACTTTTCGAGTGGCTTTATAAATTTGAAACGCAACAGGTCGTAGGCGATATCCGAAAACTTTCGACGAGCAATGCTATCGACGTAATTATGAGATATCTTTACGATAACAGGGTTATGACGCTTTCTGCGTTCAGAAGTCTCGGCCGCGAATATATCGAAAAGTTCATTTACGAAACAATTTACGACGCCGTTCACGACCAGGTAATACAGAAATCGGTTTACGTAATAATCGATAACGATGATATCGAGTTTATCGCAAACTATTTTACAATTACATACGTTGCGCTTATGGTGCAGTGGCTTGAAAACGGAATGAGTGAAGAAATCGATTCGTTTATTCACAGGGTGGGACGAATGATGCAGGGCGCGGTGGACGCCGCGGTGCAGAAAATGCGAAAAGAATAATTGCGATAAAAACGCGGCGTTACCGAAGTTCCCACGGGGTTTTTCGGCAAGGCGCATATTCAAAGTCGGACGTGGCGTGGTGCCGCGTCTTTTTATGCACAAGAACCTTTTGTTACGGTTTACCTCTTTTTAAAAAATCGAGCCGTTCGGAAAATCACGAACGGCTCTCGTTTTAATATTTTGACTTATCGCTTATTACTTTTTAAAAATGCCTTTGATTGCCGCGATAAGGTCTGAAAGACTCTTTTTCCTGATAGCAAACCAGAAGATAGAAAATCCGCTGATTTCTGCAACCGCAACGGAGCCGAGCGTAATGCCCGCAATTGCACCGTCCGAAAGTCCGTTATTTGCGGATTCTTCGCCGGGTTCACCTTCGCAAATCGTCAGTTTGGCTATCGTCAGGTCGGTAATTTCGTTGCCGTCCGCGTCAAAATGTTTATGGCAGATTTCGCAATCTTTGTGCGCTTTAACGCCTTCTTTTTCGCAAGTTGCGGAAACCTCGGCAATCAAATTCGTAAACTTATGCTGTTCGGGCAGGATGCCCCATGATTCGATATTTTCGATTTCGACGGTGGCCTCGGGGTCTTCAAAGTGTTTGTTACAAACGCTGCACGACCAGTAGGCTTCTTTGCCGTCGTGAGTGCAATCGGGTTCAATCCTATCGACCTTAGTCAAAGTGGTATGATAGGCAGGCAGAATACCCCACGTTGAAATGTCCGCGATTTCGACGATGGCCGCTTTGTCTTCAAAATATTTGCCGCACTCGCAGGACCAGTATTCATCTTTGCCGTCGTGAGTGCAATCGGGTTCGACCTTATTGACCTTACTCACGGTGTGGCGAGAGGGCAGGATGCCCCATGATTCGATATTTTCGATTTCAACGGTGGCCTCGGGGTCTTCAAAGTGTTTGTTACAAACGCTGCACGACCAGTATTCATCTTTGCCGTCGTGAGTGCAATCGGGTTCAATCCTATCGACCTTAGTCAAAGTGGTATGATAGGCGGGCAGAATACCCCACGTTGAAATGTCCGTAATCACGACGGTGGCCGCCTCGTCTTCAAAGTGTTTGCCGCACTCGCAGGACCAGTAAGCTTCTTTGCCGTCGTGAGTGCAACCGGGTTCAATCCTATCAACCTCCGTCAAAACATGAGACGTCAAAGCCAGTTTTTTGTCGGCCGAGTTGTATTCGACGTGGTAATAGTCGCTGTCGGAGCTGAACTTGTGGCTGTGGTCGGCTTCGTTTGCCGTGGAAATAGTCCACGGATTGCGCATTGCGGTCACGCCGATGCGCGAGCCCTCCGTCAGGGCTGTCAGCGTAATCACGAAACTCTTGTTATCGGTAAGATAGAGGTTAGAGCCTTCGTTATCCGTGATGATTATGTCAGCGGTAGCGTTCATCGTAAAAGTGGTATACTCATAGAAATAGATTCCGCCGCCGACGCCGCCGGCCTTGTTATTAGTTACCGTACCGCCCGTAATTGTAAACGTACTGTTGGCATCCTTCCATCCGCCGTTGCCGAACAGGAATATTCCGCCTCCGTTTATATCGCTTTCGTTGTTTTTTACAACGCCGCCGTTCATCATAAATTCGGCGCCCCAACAGGCGGAAATACCGCCGCCGTTACCGTGAGCGACGTTATTTTCGATGACGCCGTCGTTCAGAGTAATCTCGCCGTAAGATTCCACGCAGATACCGCCGCCGCGCCCTGCCGCGGTATTTCCTCTGATACTGCCGCCGTTCATAATGAAATCAAGAAAAACCGTAAAGTTTTTGTCGAATCCGCGCTTATATTTCGGAATAAAACAGATTATATGAAAAACGCCGTATGGCATCTTTCGTTTCCGTACGAAGTTTCCGTATTTGTATCATACTCTAATTCATCTTGAAAAAGTTTAACGAAAGTAAATAAAAAGCTCGCGGGATTTTTCCCGCGAGCCGAACATTGCGTAAAAGGGCAATACGATAAATTTTATTCTAATTTTTTGAAAACAGCGTTTTACGCCGCTATTAAAAAGACTATTCCTCTGTCAAAATAACAGTTTTAATGACAACAGGCTCGTCGGGAATATCGTCGAAGTAACTGAAACTGTGCGTCGGAACTTTCGCAATATCTTTGACGGTTGCAAGACTTTCGTCGTCGACGGTTTTTCCGAATGCGGCATACTGCCCGTCCAGAAAACCGCAATCGGCCGAACAAATAAAGAACTGACTGCTCGCGCTGTCTGGAATGTTCGTACGAGCCATCGATATTACTCCTTCACCGTGATGAAGATTGTTTTTTACGCCGTTCAAGGAAAACTCGCCTTTTATGGTTTTTGCGCCGTGTTTTTCACGCAGTGCGTGTCCTTCCTGATAAAAACCTCCGCCCTGAATCATAAAGCCGTTGATCGTACGGTGAAAGCACAATCCGTCGAAATACTTTTCGGCGATAAGGTTTTTGAAATTCCGCACCGTAATCGGCGCGATTTCCTCGTACAATTCGAGATTGATATTTCTTCCGTCTTTTAACTGAATCTGAATTTTTGACATTTTCTGCCTCCTGTGTATTTAATTATACCACTGAACTTTATTGAATTCAAGGCAGTATAAAAAAATATTGTATTTTTATAAGATATATGATAAAATATCGTTAGGGTGATAGTATGGCACAGAAAAAAAATTTTACCAACGATGAAAAGGTCGCGGAGATTCTGAAACGCGCGGGCGTTTCGTACGACCCGAAAAAAGCGAGGGAGCAAATTGCGCTTAATACCCGTTGCAGAAAATGCGGTCGGACTTTGTCAAGTCTCGAAAGGGTGGTTTTCGAGGATAAGTGCCGCGATTGTATGGTTGAAGAAAGCAAGAAAGCGCGCGACAAATTCGTAAGAAAATATATTATTATTTCCTTTTTCTTTATTGTTGCGCTTGTATTCGGCGGGTATTGCGCAAACGTCGGAACAAACGCATGGCGGATTACCGGCGTCGTTATTTCGGCGCTCGTAACGGGCGTAAGCGTCGGATACGTCCTTTATACCAATATGGATAAAATTATGCCCAACGCTCAGCCGAAAGTGCAGGTCTGGGGCGTTTTCGTGTTGGCGCTTGCAGTCGCTGCGATGATAGCCGTGCTGACGTATTTTTCCAAAAGCTGGATTTTATACGTCGTGCTTATGCTCATCGTTCTCGTATACGTTGTTTACGTGGCCTATAAGGAATTTTCCGGGCTTAAAGAAAAAGAGAATTTACTGAGAGTGTACGAAAGAAAATCGCGCGATAAGGAATTTGTGGAAGATATTACCGAAGCAATCAAAGAAAGAAGTTTAAAGGACGAAAACGACAGCGTAAACTCCGTTTCCGTCGAAAATACCGATTTTCGTCCGCCCGAACCGCAAGCGGAAAACTTTGCCGTTTCAAAGAGCGCAGACGTAAATCCCGAACCTTTCAGAAACAATGGCGGCGAGGATGCGCAAACGCCCGAATACAATGAAAAGGAACCTGTAAACGACGGGATTCCGGCCGCGGAGGAGTCCGAGGACAGCGGCGATTTCAGCATCTGAATATGAAATTGTTCAAAAAACTTTTTATCAAGGATTATCAGAACACCTCCGACCCGGAGGTGCGTTTTCGTTACGGAATAGCGGCGGGCGTATTCGGTATCGTTTCAAATACTGTATTGTGCGTATTCAAGATACTTGTGGGTATTTTGTCGGGGTCGGTAGCGATTGTCGCCGACGCCGTAAACAATTTATCCGACGCGGCGTCGTCGATTGTTACCGTGTTCGGCTTTAAACTTTCGAATCGTCCCGCAGACAGGGAGCACCCTTACGGCCACGAAAGATACGAGTATATCGCCGCGTTTATAATCGCTTTTGCCGTTGTGCTTATCGGCGCGCTGTTGTTGAAACAGAGCATAGAAAAGATAATCACGCCCGAAGGAATAACGGTGTCGGTATATACGTACGTCGTGCTTGCCGTCGCCATAGTTCTTAAAATAGTGCAGGGGCTTTTATACCGCGATTTCGGAAAAGCCATAAATTCCGAAGCGTTGCGCGCGTCCGCTGCCGACAGCCGTAACGACGTATTTACGACGATAGCGGTTCTTATATCTACGATAGTAATCGATACTACGGGCGTCAATATCGACGGATATGCGGGTCTCGTCGTATCCATTGTTATAATAGTATTCAGCCTTAAACTTTTAAAAGATACCGTAAATCCTCTGCTCGGAACGGTGCCGGATAAGGCGCTCGTAGGGAAAATAGCCGAAAAGTTGTCGTCATACGAGGTAGTTCTCGGCTTTCACGACCTTATGATTCACAGTTACGGCCCCGCAATCACGTACGCGTCGGTTCACGTCGAGGTCGACGCAAAAGAAAACGTGATAGAAATGCACGACGCTATAGACAATATCGAGCGTGATTTTATGAACGATATGAACGTGCATCTCGTTATACATATGGACCCCGTAACAATCGGCGACCCCGAAACGGACAATCTGAAAAGCGAAATAACGGGCATAATTAAAAACCTCAACGGAGACCTTACGTTGCACGATTTCAGGCTTGTAAAAGGCCCTACGCACACGAACGTGTTGTTTGACGTGGTAATTCCGTACGATTGCAAAACAACGCTTGGCGACATAAAGCGAGCCTTGCAGGAAAACGTTAAATCGGAAACCACTTATTACTACGTAATAAACGTCGACAGAAAATTTACCGACTGACTTAAAGTAAAAATAAATAAAAAAAGCGGATTGAAAACAATCCGCTTTTTTCGTTGACTTTTGGATTTTATCCGACAATTTTTTCGATTTCGTCGAAGATAGCGATGATGACCTCTTCGGAAAGACCTTTGGTGGGGCAGAGAATGCTTACCGCGTTGTCGGAATTGGTAAATTTATAATAATATTCCTTTGTATACGCGGACGCGTCCACTCCCTCGCACTCGCGCGTGAGATAAGTCGTAAGGTCTGCGTCGTCGCCTTTTGAAAAAATCATCGTAAACTTCGGGAATCTGATAACTTTTTCGCCGGCTAAGAATTTTGCTTTGATATCGGCGATGTCGATGTCATAGTCTTTTGCCGTTTTGACGTTTTCCTTAAGCTTATCGGTTTTCGTCTGCTGGAACATAGAAATCTGGCAGGACGTGTCGACAAGCCATTTGCAGACGCGCGGGGGAAGATTGCGCAATTCGTTGAAGCAATACCATAACGGTCCGCTGGGGAAGTTGCTGTCCTCGAGGGCTTTATACACGTCGTTCAGACGGGTTGCCGCGTCGGGGTAACATTTGACGGAAACCTTGTAACTGTCCTCGTTTTCGCGGATAATACCGAAAGATTTGCTGCTGTATTTAAACGTCCAGTCGAGGGCGCCTCTCTTTTTGATGGCGAAAACGTGAGGTTTGCTGAGGAAGTAGGTAACAAGTTCGGACGAGGAAAGCGTTTTCGTGCGCGGCTGGTCGAGAATCTCGTCGAATTTGGCGCTGCCTACCATATTTACCGCGCAAAGTTCCATATCCGTTGCGCCGAGGGCGTTAAATACCTTGACGCTGTCGTCGAATTTTGCAACCTGCATATAATATTTTCCGTTGATTTCCTCGATGTTCTTTTTGTAATAATTGTCAATCTGGAAATTGGAAAGCTCGACGTTTTTGCGGGTAGAAAGATTGACTTCGGGAACAAGCAGATTGTCTGCGATTTCCTTTGTAATCTGCGCTTCTTTTTCCATTTCCTTGACTTCCTGCTTTATCTGCATGTTTTCCTTTATCGTCGCGCCGATAGGTCTGCGTTTGGACGTTCCGGCGGTGATAAGCGTAATGAGAAGCAAAAGAAGCTGTGCGACAAACGGAATAAGAGGTACGAGCTTACTTACGTTGAAAGGCGTGGTGTTGTCGTAGATATGGAAAATATAGACGTACGCCGCTATCGCCGCGCAAAGAACGGACAGCACGATAATGAGAATCTTAAGCAGACGGAAGTTCTTTTCGGGCGAGAGTTTCGAGCGAAGTCTTTCGGAAATCTGAGCGGGCGTTTCCTGTTGTTTTTTGTTTTTCGTTTTTTTGTCGGCTGCCGTTCCGACGTCGGTTTTTTTCGTTTCGTCCGTCGAAGTTTCGGCCGCGGGTTCTGCGGTTGCGGCCGGTTCGACCTTTTCGGAGACGTTCTTTTTTTCTTTAGGCGCACGAGCGTTTTGCTTCGCGGCGGTTTTTTTGGCCTGCGTTTTTGCGACGGGCTCGGTTTTTTTGATTTCGGGCGCGACCGTAAGAACAGGTTCTTTGACGACGGTTTGCGTCGGTTCTTCCGTCGCGACGGAATTGTTTTCCGAAGGTGCGTCTTCGGGGTCGTACATGGAAGGATCGAACGAAGCCGCGCCTATTTCCTGCGCAGCGCTTTCGCCGGTTTCGGGTTTTTCTTTGGCCGTGTGAATTTCGCCGTCGGCGGCGGCCATAGTTTCGAGTTCGCCCGCGGCGAGTTCGGCAGCGGCGAGGGCGTCTTCGATACTTAACGGTTTTTGAGCGTCGGTATTCGATTCGTTTTGCGGTTCCGAGACGCTGACGTTTTCGTTATCGACGTATTTATCTTCGGACATAGTATATCTCCTTTTCAGAAATTTCGTTTACGATATATAGATTATAATCAAAGGAATAAAATAAGTCAATATTTTTTTTAAATTTGAAAACAAAAAATTATTTGCACGGCCGAATTTTTTATCATTGCACAAAAAGCCACTTTATTGATAAAATCTGAAACATAAAGTATATTATTTTGCAACGAAAAAAAACAAAAAAAGATGGGATTTTTATAGGTTATCGCTTATAATCCGGTTGTTTTAAACGTAATTTCACGCTTCTTGCGTCCACGGCCGATTTGGCAATATCCGGAAGAAAACGGAAAATTAAGGCGAATTTTGTTAATTTGTTACGGAGTAATATTCAAAAAATTTTTTTAAATTTTTGAAATTGACGCAGCAACGCGTTTTTTCGTGCTTTTTTCGAACAATTTTTTATAAAAAAATTACTCATTTATAAAACTAAGTTGAAAATCGGCCGTTAATATGTTATAATAAATTAGCATAAGAATATTTATTTCAATTTTTGTGAGGTAGTATGTACAAGTATTCGTACAAGGCTCTTACGCCGGAAGGAAAACGCACAAGCGGCACCATAACCGCGACGAGCGAAGACGACTTCAATCAGGTCATCGCTTCGCGCGGGCTTAAATGCTACTACGTGCATGCCACGGGCAAGGGCGACGCAAGCAAGCTTTCGAAACTCGATACCCCCATGGTATTGCAGTTCTGCAGACAACTTGCGTCAATGCTCAACGCCGGACTTCCTCTTATCAAATCGCTCGAAATGCTCTATGAACGCACCGAAAAGCCCAAACTCAAAAACGTGCTTGCGGCGCTTTTCGAAGAGGTTCAGAAAGGTAATTCTCTTGCGGAATCCATGGCTGCGCTGAACGACGTTTTCCCCAACCTTCTCGTGAGTATGGTCAAGGCAGGCGAGATGAGCGGCAAACTGGAAGAAACTCTTATCCGTATGGCCGACTATTACGAGAAAGAGAAAAAGAGAAAAGGACAGATTAAATCGGCGACGTCTTATCCGAAAATCGTACTTGCGATATGCCTTGTCGTCGTCGTAGTATTGCTTATCTGGATTATGCCGAAGATGATTTCGATGGTGTCGCCGGACAAATTGCCTGTCGCGACGAAAATACTTCTTGCGATAAAGGATTTCATCGTCAAGGACTACATAATCATTATCGGCGTCGTCGCATCTTTGGTTATTTTCGTTCCCATAATCAAGCGCATAGAAGCCGTCAATCTGTTTCTTTCCAAGATGAAAGTCAAATTGCCTATGATAGGCAAACTGCAAAAGATGATTTACACGTCGAGATTTGCAAGTTCGCTGTGCACGCTTACGAGCTCTGGCGTACATCTTCTGGACGCGCTTACGATGGTGTCCGAAATGATGGACAATATGTATATATCGCGTGAAATCGACAATGCGATAGAAGCAATCCGACGCGGCGAATCGATTTCGGCCGCTTTGCAGACCGTCGACGCTTTCGACCCTCTGCTTACGACGATGATTTTCGTCGGCGAGGAATCGGGTTCTCTCGACGAGGTACTGGAGCAGACCGCCGCGTATTTCGAGGACGAGGCCGATACCGCAATCAAGAGTCTTACCGCAATGATAAATCCCGCGCTCATGGTCGTTATGGCCGTCGTAATCGGATTTATCCTTATTTCAATACTGATGCCTATGTTCTCGATGTACGACTCGATAGGCACCGATACCGAATAAATATCTGTCGACAGGTGGAATTATGATTTATTACTATTTGAACAACGACAAACTCAAAGCGATGTTTGCTACCGCAAGCGGGAAGAGAGTCGCGGTGAAGGAATTTTTCGATATGGATTTTCCCAGCGAATTTCTTAACGACCCCAGCGCGACCAATATCGATTTGCAACTGACCGAGGCTATGCTCGATATGATTCGTAAAAACGAAATAAAAGCAAAATCGGCAAAGTTCGTGCTTGAAAACAGCAAAATTCCTTTCAGGGAGATGATTCTTCCGTACGCGAAGCCCTCGATACTTTATCCTATAATATCGAGCGAGCTTTTTACCGATAAAAAACTTGCCGACAATCACACGGTGGATTACGTCGAGATTGACAGAAACATCGACGACCCCGAAGAAGTAGCGGCCGCACTTAACGCACCCGCAGAGGGCGAGGAAGATGTTTCCGACGGCGAAGAAAAAAAGAAAAAGGCAAAAAAAGCCCGTCTGATGGTAACGTACATAGACAATCTCGTTATCGAAAACCTGAGAAAATGCTGCCGGGAGGTGGGTATGAAACTCACGGCGGTCGATATATCGCAGAACGCATTGTCGAAGCTGGTGTCGTTTATGGAAGACGACCTGCCGCAGTATTTCGTTCTTGTGGATTATCGCATAACGACGATTACGTCGTATCTGTTTGCCGACTATAAACACGTTTTCTCGCTTACGAAGCCGATTTATTCGATGCCGAACGAAAACTATGCAAACGAAATGGCGTTTTTCATCAACGATTTTTCGAGTATCGTCAGCGAGGCAATACAGTTCTTCCGTTCGAAATATACCGATTACAAATTCGACGACGTATATATCACCGGCGACCTTGACAAATTCCAGTCGGTCGAAAACGACCTGTACGGGTTTATGGGTCTCAACGTGAAGATGCTTCCTCTTCCCGACAGCGTAACGGGAATGGAACAACTCGATTTCAATTCATTCGCTCCGCTTATCGGCACGATGCTTAAATGAGGTGCAATATGGCAAAGAGAAAGAAAGAGATAAACTTTATAGCAGCGCAGAAGGCAATGGGCAAAACGGGGCAAAGCACCTCGTTCGAGTTCATACTGGTCGTTACCGTAATCGTGGCGGCCTGCGCAATGGTAGGCTGGTATCTTGCCGCCCGCAGTCAGTATAACGATGCCGTGGCGGAGCTTGACAGCGCGAAGTCGACTCTTAAAAACGAAGAGAACATTCTGAAGAATAACGAGAAAAAATTCAAAGAATTCCGCATCAAGACCGATGAAAACGGAAAATACATTGTAATCGGCACGAACAGCGACGGCTCGTCCATTTACGAATACGAGTCCCTGACGGACGTCGCGACGAAAACTGCCACCGCACTTGCAAACGCACAGGCCACTTCGACCGAGATGAAGGGCGTAATTGACCTTACCACCACGGTGCTCGATATGATTTATATCAGCGCAAAGAACGCGGCCTGCACGGTAAACGAATTCACGCTGAGCCGCACGAATATTACCGTATCGTTCACGGCGGAGACCCAGTTTGCAATGACGAGTTATTACGATTATCTTCGCGGAAAATCGGCAATATCGTATTATACGGGTTGCAAGGTAACCGATTATATCTCGGGCGCAAGCATATCCAACACGCAGCCTCTCGACGAAGGTAAATATGCGTTTACGATTTCCTGCACGCTTATCAACGATATGTTGTTTGCAAGCGGCGAAGAGGCATAGGAGGACGGGTTATGACTATTAACAGAAAAGAAAAAGTATTGATTTTCGTACTTATATTATTCTTGCTTGTAGGCGGCACGTATACTCTCGGAATAATGCCCAAAAACAACGAGAAAGAGGCCGTTCAGGCGGAACTGGAAACCGTAAACGAGGATATTTCCAAAACTAAGAAGCAGTCTTCTGCCGTAAGCAATTCGCAATACAACAAGCTGGTTGACGAAATCGCGCAGAACGAATCCGCGCTGAAACAATTGACGAATCCGTCCAACAACATCAACGAGGAAGTTCTTCCCAGCAATCTGCCGGGACACACCGATACTCTTGCAATCGAAAAGACGCTTACGAACTTTTTCGGCGAAAAGGGAATGAACGTCGTTTTGAAAGTCGGCAATCCGTCGGAAACGTCGGGAAAGAAAGTTTATACTGTTACCAGTTCATACGAGTGCGAGCGCAAGGTGCTTTACGAAGTAATAGACGCGGTTGCTCGCGTGCAGTCCTATAACTTTGTTTATCTTACGATTGAGGACGCCGGGGACGGCAACGTATCGGGCGCATTTACAATAACGCTTACGTACATCCTTAACGATAACGACTGACACGTATATATAATAATGATTATATAATATATAAGATTATCTATTTTTAAAGTTACGCGCCCCCGAACGCGTGGGGCGGGAATTTCTCGGGCGGATACGGCGCCGAAGGGAGGTTTTATATGCTGACTATAATACAAAATATCGAAAGGTTTAACAGACGCTATAACAGGCGAAGGGGGAGCGCAATGCTAATGGTTCTGATGACTATGGCGATTATTATCGTCGTAGGCACTTCCATGCTGTTCGTCACACTGTCGTCTTTTTCGAACAGTATTGCAGACACGCAACAAACCCGCGCCTATAACGCTGCCCTTACCGTATCGGGTAACGTTCAGCAGAGTATGGAAGAAATAATTCTGAACAAAGGCGATCTGATTACCCGTGAAGGCACGTATTTATACTTTACGTCAAACGAAAATTTCACCGGAGAGGAAGAAATCGTCGATTACACGATGGTAAACGGCGCGAAAGTTCAGGTTGTGCTTACCAACGTAGGAGCGAGCGACGGAAAACTCGAGGACGTTCTCGTGGACGTTATAGCAACCTGCCGTCAGCAGACAAGCAAAGTAAGCTTTACCTACCATAACGAAACCACAACGAGAAACGTAACGCTTGAAGATACGTTCGGCAACGCGTTCGTTATGAACAGCGATACTGGAGGAACGGAAAAGCGTAAAGACCTTGTATTCAGAAGAATAGAGGGCGATATCTCCATTAACTGTTGGGACGAAATTCTTGACAGCGCAGGCAATCCCGTGCTCGATGAAGACGGTAATCCCAAAAAGAAAATGACAACCCGCGTTTACAATCCCATCGTGCTGGAAGGCTTGACGGGCAGTATTTACGCAAACGGCGACCTCATTATAGGGTCGGAGGATAACGTTATTAAAGTGCAGGGCAATATTTATTGCGACGGCAACCTGACTATCCGCGGTCTTGACCTCGGCGTAAACCTTCCCGCGCTTTATAAAAAAGAATATAAAAAGAAGTTTATCAAATACAGCACGATAGGCAACAAAACGTTTGCAGGTTTTGAAATTCTCGGCACAGGCGAATATAAGGAATATATCGGAGAAGGCAATGTAAACGAGGCGATGTATCTCAAATACACCACCGAGGCTGGCGACGACGACTTCCTGCCTTTGCAGATTTACGACGAAGTGTCGCACTATACTTTGCTTGACCTCGGCATTACCAAATTCTATACGAAGGTTTATACTTCGGGCGGAAAGGCAATCAACAACGGCGAAGGCGAGGTGCTTAAAGGCGCGGACGGAAATCCTCTTGCAATAGAAATCGGAGAGGAACCTAACCCCAACTACTTCGGCGCCACGATGTACTATACCCCCGAATGCAAACCCGAGGAAATGATAATGCAATATCCGCAGGGCGGCAATATCTATTGCAGCGGCGATATCATCTTCGACAGGGTTAATTACGGCTACAACTGGGTATTTGACGCCAATGTCGGCGGTGGAAGTCAGTTATATCAATATCACGACTTGTCCGTTTACGATAGCACGGGTAAAGGAAAAATCAGCCTTGACGGTTCGTATAGCGAAAATACGGCGGCAAAAAATAAAGTTTATAACGCTACCGTCGGGTACAACAAATCCAAAATCAGAGGCGACATATTCTGCCTCGGCCGCATGATTATCGCACCAGAAAACCTTGCACTTACTTCCAAAGCAGACAAAAAATATCACGATGAAGCCATTGTATTCACCAAGATGAACGGTTCAAGCTACGACGGTTCGGTATTTGACGGCTATCTTGACGCAAATACGATAAAAACTCAGGTTTACAGCGATGACGACACGTTCTTTGATCGTGTGAAACAGTTACTTGGGTTTAATGGAAAAAAATGGAATTATAATTTAAATAAAACTTACAATTACGATTATACCGGCGGTTATAGATTATATAGTAATAATGGTAACATTGAAAACAGAGAGTATTATAAAAGTGCAAACGAATTTATAAACCAAAACCTAATGCCTTTTATTGAACAAATAACGAGTGTGAATGGTCAGACGTATGCCGATTTAAGAAATCTTTTTAATAGTATTATTAATAGCGAAAAAAACGACAACGGAGGCAATTTATATAACAACGATTATATTTTAAACGGCGACGGATATTTAACGGGAATGGGCACGGGCGACGGCGAACACTACGTGCTTCGTCCCATAGAGTTCAGTAAAAACACAAACCTTTATATTTACAACTGGAATTACGACACCCTAATTAAAACGCAGGCGAACGTAAGCGAAGAGTTCCGCGTTACCGAAATAACCCGTCAGCTTAACAATTCCTCGCTCGTGCAGGAATGTCGGACGGACGGCACGCTTAAAAATACTTCCACAAGCACGGTAAACGGCGTGCCCTATCAGGCAGCGGTAACGGTGAAATTTCAGACGCTTGACGTAAATAAAGTTTACGCAAACGGCAATATCGAGGCTGTGGGTGTGGACGCTTTCGGCTATGACGTGAAGGCGGGGCTTAAAGCAAATGAAATAGACACAATTGGCGCGTTTGTTTCAAACGAATATCAGGAAATAAGCATCCTGGATATTATAATGAAAATTAATAATTGCGACGAAGAAGAAGCTCTTGAAATAATAAAGGAAGATTATTGGAAGTTCGATGACGATGACGATTATTATAATGCGGTCAGTGATTTATCAATAAGTGTAAAAGATCGAGAATACAAAGATCAAATAATTGATGTAAAGCATGACGGCATAATATTAAGCTATAAGGTTAATTATACTACCACGGTTGATTATGAATGTACATATATAAAACCATGGAAGGTAGGAGAAGTAAAGAGATATGCAACATGGACAAAAAAAGCATCAATGCCTAATTATGGTTATCAAGAGGGCAGGAACGTTCATATATCCTTTAATTATGCAATAGAGTATTTTATGTATGATGGGGATTTTTATAACGGAGAAGGAAAAAAAGTTAAGGATAGTGAGATAAAAGAAAAGTTTGGATGGGATGATGCGACTGTCACCAGATTTAAAAATAACGTCGCAAAATTTAGCGACGGTTTGTTTTTAGATTTAAACAAATCTACACTTGAAAACAAAATAAAAAAAGAAATTAAAGCATATGTATTACAAAATACAAGTACTTTCCCGATCAGTTTTCAAACAGAACATTCTTTAGCAATTTACCCTGATGTTGGGGATAAGAAAGAAAAAACAAATAGTGGTTCAGAGACATATAGAATGACCAAGACCACTACCGAATACGATACTGTAGAAACGTCGTTGAAATATGACAGCGTTAAAGATACAATTATTTCGTTATTTAAGGATATCAAACAACTGGCGCTTGTGAGCAACAGTGCGGTGAACAGTTTTGACGGTATCGTTCAGGGAAACAATCTGTCCGTCGGCAATATGATTACGGGCGACAAGACTACCTCAGTGGGTGAAAATTCATTTAATGCCGGTGCGTTTTACGATAAAAATCAGAACGACGGCATTTATTACGGAATGTATCTGCGCGTCTCTAACCCGAGGTTTACAAACGTTAACAAGAATGCGTCCGTTCTTGACGTATTCCACGAAATTATGAGCGCGGGCTTTGTCAAAATCGCGGTGCAGAAGACGGAATCGCTTACCGAAGCGTCTTTGCGCGAAAAAATCAACAAAGGCGAAGTATCGGTTACCGAATACGACTTGTTCGACGCAAGCGACAAAACGAACTTCGACCACCCGTTAAAAGAACTTAAACAGGACGATTGCATATTAAAAAAATTGGGTGAAGGCGTTAACGGTAATTATAGCTGGACGTCTATCGATACGCTTAATAGTTGGGCAAGCAGCGGCAATTCGAGGGGAGTAACTAACTTCTATACTGCCGATACGCTTGCATTTATAGACGGCACTTTAAGTACGTTGGGTTGGGTAAACGACGATATTCCTAACGTATGGACGTACGTAAGGTACAAAGCTACTATATTTAATTCTAACGACCGCTTTTATGCAATTTTCCAGGGTGACGATAGCGATAAAAACGTGCGCGTGATGAGATTCAGGAATACGCAGAATAAAAACAATTCCTGGACTTGCGATAATACTTTCGGACTTGACCCGCTGTATTGCTCGTACGACAACGACGGCAATCCCGTTGGCGGCGATAAAGGCGGTGTATTTGTCAATCTTGACATCGGAGGAATTCGAACACAGGTCGACTATACGATATCCGATAATATTTATCTCAATTTCGGCGGCGAATTCGGCGGTTACGATACCGAACGTGAAAGTCCCGTCGTATTCGGCGCAAGCAAGGACAACGGCATAATCGCTTCGATAAACCAGCTCAATCATACGAAACGTATGAATATCACCATCGACGCGACCGAGCACGACGTTTACGTTTATATCAACGCGCCGTCAAAGTACACTCAGGTCGAAGCCGGCAAGGGCGCTTACGTGAAAAACAGCGACGGAACGTACGCACTGGTTGGCGAAGGAAAGGGCGATTATTCGGTTGTTCCCGGTATCGAATTCAGAAAATGCAGCTGGCGTATCAAAGGCGAACATAACGCCTATATTATGCTTGTGGGCGACACTTCGATAAACGCAAACGCATATAAATTGTCCGTCAATACGAGCGGCGGCATCAACAGCAGCGTTGCGGACCGCAGCGATACTATGCTGGGCACGCACTTCTATTCGGGCAACTATACGACTTATTCGGGTTCGTATACGATTACGTCAGAGGGCAAATCAAGCCTTAAACTTGCGGCAAAGGAAATCAGCACCGTCGAAAGCGGCGATATGTATATCATCGGCACGATGGGCAACGAAATGACTTTGGGCCGCGGCGGCTATATCAACGGCTTCGTTTATCTTCCCAACGGCAGATACGTCAACAATTCGGTAGGCTTTTTGGGAATTCTGCCCAACGCATATTCGTCCAACAACCAGGCTACGATAGTGGCGCAGGACGTATCGATTAAAGGAAGTAACATCGGTAACCTCGTATTCCAGGCGTTCGACGTGGCGGCAAGCGCCGGCGGCACCGGGAAAGACGTCAATATCGACTTTATCGAAACGGGCGAAGTTATCGTAATCAATAAATGGGAGTTCGGCGGATACTATTACGACTGATATGAAAAAAGTTTTAAAAAAATTAAAACTCAATAAAAAGGGCTTTACCTTTGCCGAGTGCGTTGTCGCTATCGCATTGTTTGCGATAGTGGGTACGCTTGCGTTTACTATGTTCAACACCTCGGCAAAGTATATGCAGAAAGCGAAAAGAGAGGAAGCCAAACTCGCCGAATCGCAGGAGATGGCGTATAAAGAAAACTTTAAGAACGCCGAAGGCAAAACTATAATATACGGCAAAAACGTCCTGCATATCGAATACGTCGTTACAGGCAATAATCAGACGGCTCCGTCTTATTTCGCACAATTCAGCTATACTACCTCGTACGGCGAAGTGTTGCATTCTTTTCCGATATCCCTTATAGAGGAAGACGTCCGCTACGGTGACGGAGGATATCCCTATCGTCGCTATCAGGTAACGTCCGACGTGGGCACTAAAAGAATAATCTGTATTTACACCGAAAGGGAAACGAACGGGGTGCTTGAATAACTACAATGCGGAAAAAAATCTTCGGAATAATTAAAAATAAAAAAGGTTTTACCTTTATTGAGGCGATTGCGGTTGTCGCTATTATGGGCGTCCTCGCTACGGTTATCGGCGGACTTGTTACCAGCGGCACGGCGGCGTATATGCGTCAGAAGGAAAGCGCCTCGGCAAAGGATATCGCGTCAATCGTCGAAAACGAAATTTCGAGAATTCTCACCCGTTCGAAAGAGGTTTTTCTGGAGGACGGCGAATTGCCCGCGGGAGTATATACGCGGAGAGTTATCGACGAGTTCGGCGCGGAGATAGAGGAAACCTACAACGTATCGGGCGTTCCGTTTGACGGCGAGAGGAGTTACGTCGTGCATTCGGGTAACCTTACCGCTTTGGACGTCAACGCGTCGGGGAAAGGATACGTGTTGTACAAAACGCCGGCAGACGATTCCGTTTCGGAATATTTCGCAGCGGACGACAATGAAAAACGCGCGTTTTACGGCAGTTTCAAAATAAATCTGTCGTTTGCGCCAGTATTTGACGCCGCCGATAAAACCATAGGCATAAAGATAATCTGCGACGTTTACAATTCGAAAGACCAGTTGAAATACGAATCCCGCGGGACGGTAGTTTATCTGCTTGAATCGCAAAGCCCGTCTTTCAGCGGAAATATAGTCAAGACGTATAAAAACGACATTTCGGCGCTTACCGATATCGTTCACGTGGACGGCAATTTTTACACCGCGACTTACGTCGATATAATCGGCGCGGACGCGGAAAAAGAATACACTCATTTGTATTTCAGATACTGATATGGAACTCGGGCATTTGTTATTTACGGTCTTTTCGGCCTTTTTCGGTCTTGCCGTGGGCAGTTTTCTGAACGTATGTATTTACCGCATACCGAAGGGGATGTTTTTCAAAGAAAAACACAGTTACTGTCCGAAATGCGGCGCGACCCTTAAATGGTACGATATGATACCCGTGTTCAGCTGGATATTTTTAAAAGGCCGTTGCCGCAACTGTCACGAGAAGATAAGCGCGCGATATCCCGTCGTCGAAGCGCTTAACGCCGTGTTATGGACGTTATCGGCGTACTTTTTCGGGCTTACGGCAAACGCGTTCGTTTACGACGTGCTGTTTTCGGCGCTTATCGTAATGACGTTTATCGATATCGATACGAAGGAAATTCCAAACGGGATTGTCCTTCTGATAATAATACTTTCAATCCCGCTGTTTTTCACCGCACGCGACGTCATCTGGTGGCAGAGACTTGCGGGTGCGGCGGTTATCAGCGTGCCGCTTTATCTTATCGCGCTCGTATCGGGCGGGGGAATAGGCGGCGGCGATATCAAGTTGTTTTTTGCGCTCGGGCTGGTGCTGGGGCTGTATAAGACGCTTATATGCGCTTTTATCGCGATAGTATCGGCGGGGCTTATCGGCGGCGTATTGCTGATAAGCAAGAAAGTCAAAAAGGGATTCGAGTTGCCGCTCGGGCCCTTTATAGCGCTTGGCGGAGTGCTTACGGTTTTCCTTGGGGATATGACCGTAAACGCCTTGCGCGCTTTATTCGGATTATAGAATTTATTGAAATAGATATTTGGAGGCAAAATGCAAAGAGGTTCAAGTTTAGGCGATATTCTTCTGGAGAAAGGCTACGTCAATAAAGCCCAACTGGAAGACGCCAAGCGTTGGCAGAAAACGCACCCTAACGAAAAAATAAGCGCGATATTGCTGTCAAGGGGAATTATTACCGAGGAGTGCATGCTTTCCGCAATGGCGGAGCGTTTCAACACTTCGTATCTCAATACCGAACTTGTGGTACGTCGTCCCGAAATTTTGAAAAACGTGCCCGAACAGATTGTTAAAAAGCATTGTATAATGCCGATTGACATAAAAGCCGGGCAGATAATTATCGCCACGCATGACCCGCACGACATAGGTGCGTTCGAGGACGTGAAAATGGTGTCGCGAATGGACGTCGGATTTGTTCTTGCGCCAAAGCGGATTATCGAATCGGCGATAGACAAGTACTATACCAACGCGGGTAATTTCTTCGTGTCGGACGAGGCTACGCAAAAGGTAGTGCAAACCACTTCGGCGGCAACGCAACAGAAATTAAGCGAAATCGAAAGCCGTGTTGACAACACGCCCGTCGTAAAACTTATAAACAGCCTTATCACGCAGGCGTATATGCGCCGAGCGTCGGATATTCATATCGAGCCTTTTGAGGAACAGATTCTCGTGCGTATGCGTATCGACGGCGAGTTGGTCGAATGTATGCGTCTCGACATATCCACGCTGAACAGCATAGTGTCGCGTTGTAAAATTCTTGCGGGCATTAACATTGCCGAAAAGCGTATCCCGCAGGACGGCCGTATCGACTTCGATAACGGCGATATCAGCATCGACCTTCGTGTAAATACTTTGCCCACCATTTACGGCGAAAAGGTCAATATGCGTCTTCTCGCAACCGAGGACGCCGCGCTTATCACGCTGCCCGACCTCGGCATGCCAGAGCATTTGTTCAAACAGTTCTCGCGCATAATAAAGGCGCCAAACGGCATAATTCTGGTTACGGGCCCTACCGGAAGCGGTAAATCCACCACGCTTTACGCCGTATTGAGCGAACTTAACAAGCCAAACGTAAATATAACCACCGTCGAGGACCCTGTCGAAAAGCAGATATTCGGCGTAAATCAGGTGCAGACAAACGCAAAGGCGGGCCTTACTTTCGCAAGCGGTCTTCGCGCTATATTGCGTCAGGACCCCGATATCGTTATGATAGGTGAGATTCGCGATACCGAAACCGCCGAAATCGCAATCCGCGCCGCTATCACGGGCCACTTGGTTTTGTCCACACTGCACACCAACGACGCCGCGTCAAGCATAATCCGTCTTATCGATATGGGCGTTGCGTCATATATGGTTGCCTCGTCGGTAAACTGCGTTGTCGCGCAAAGGCTTGTGAAAAAACTCTGTCCCGAGTGCAAACGCCGTCGTGAAATCCGTCCCGAGGAAGCGGCTCTTTTGCATGACGATTCGATAACGCACCTTTACGAGCCTGTCGGCTGTCCCCGTTGCGGAAATACGGGCTTTAAGGGCCGTACCGCAATATACGAGATTATCGAAATCGACAACGACCTTCGCCGTATGATATCCGAGGGCAAAAATACCGAGGAAATCCGCGAGTTTGCAAAGGAACACGGCGCAACCTTCCTCGAGGACAGCATTAAAAGCCTTATTAAGGACGGCGCCACCTCTATATCCGAGTTTTACAGGCTCATTTACAGCATATGATATAAAACCCCCATACAGGGGGTTTTTATATCGGTACTTATCATACAAAAGTACAAAATTGTAGTTTTTTGGCAACTTTTATACTCTCGTGCAATATTTTACAATGGTAGCATTTGTACAATTTTTACGAAAAGTATTGACGGTGGTGGGTTTATAAAGTATAATTAGTATTGTCAGAGGGGACGTGAGTTTTTCCCCGCCACGACAAAACGAAATTTGTCGCAAAATAAGGATTTTGCGTGAAATTTAAAATGAAATAATAAAGTGGAGGATTAACACAATATGTTAAAACTTAGAAAAAACAAAAAAGGCTTTACTCTTGTCGAGTTAATAGTCGTTATCGCCATTATGGCTGTTCTCGCAGGTACCATTGCCGGTGTAACGGTATCTCAGTTGAATAAACAGACCAATAATAGCGCTCAATCAGAAGTAAATACCTTGATGAACGATTTTAAAACATTCGTATTAGATTATGATGGAGAGATCAATAATGCGACTACCTTAACCGCTGCTGTTGCAGCTTTTGCTGAAGAAGCAAAGGGAACGCAAGGCGCCGAGGTATTATTTGCAACTGGTTCGTTTAAAGCAGGTGATCATAAATTCATATACACCATTGTTGATTTAAAAGTAACATTTTCTTGTAACAAAAAAGGAAGTGGCGGTGGAACAATTTCTGCTGAATATACTTACACTGATATTCTTGCATAATAATTATTAATGTAAGCGGGGCAAATTGCCCCGCTTTTTTAGTATGATAAAGTATAATAAAAAAGGTTTTACTCTTGTGGAGCTTATAGTTGTAATAGCTATAATAGCGGTTTTATCAGGTACGGTTGCAGGCGTAACGGTTTCGCAATTATTAAAGCAAACCGATAATAACTATTATAATAATCAAGCTCCGTTACTTGCAAAGTCGCTTCAAGTCGCTATTCTTTCTATAAATCCACCTGATATTTATGATAGTGATGATGAGCAAACAAGAAAATTTGTTGCTTCAAAAATACAGTCTTATTTACAATCGGAAATCGTTGGAGCAACAGATATAAATTGGGAAACTGTTAGCACAATTCCTGCAAAAGCACATTTTAGTGTTTTTGTCAATCAAACAGGGGACACAATTTATATTGCTTATACTGGAAAACAAGCAAGTTTCGGCACAAAATATTATATAATAGATAAAGAAGGCAATTATAGTAAAATCGATACAATGATTTTATAATTATATTTTGATAACTAAAAAAGCGAGGCAATTACCTCGCTTTTTTTGTTTTTGATTAAAATTATGCTTTTGCAATAGGCGTTCCAGGTTGTACACCATTCTCAGATGTTACAGTATAGGTAACGCTTCCTTTTGTATCAGACTGTTTTCCAACATAAGTAACGGTATATGTTTTGCCATCTTTGTCTACAGTGATTCCAACTGCGCCTCCGGAGGTACCTTGTGCACCCCACGTAATAGCAGTGCCGTATGCTTCTTCTAAGGCTTCCTGCATGGATGCTCCAGTAGCGAGGTCTGCTTTATTTGCGACAATATCTGGATTTTGTACTAATTCTTCGTAAATCGTATCGGCAACCTTTTTGGCTTGCGTTTTGTTGGCATTATCGGTTTGTTTATTCAACTGAGATACAGTAACGCCCGCGACAGTACCTGCAAGCACTGCCATAATGGCGATAACGACTATCAACTCGACAAGAGTAAAGCCTTTTTTGTTTTTTCTAAGTTTTAACATATTGTGTTAATCCTCCACTTTATTATTTCAATATTAAATTTCACGCAAAATCCTTATTTTGCACAGAGTTTCAAAGAAACTACTGCGCAAAATAATCAAATGCGTTTTACGCAAAGTTTTTCAAACTATGACGTAAAACGCTTAACCCCCTTATTTATTTTTAAGAGTTTCAAAGAAACTACCGCGCAAAATAATACACGGCGTTTCACACAAAGTTTTTGAACAATTTCAAACTATTGCGGAAAACGCAAAAAGACCGCCGTATTTAGTTTTATAGAACGTGAAAGCCATCGTGCAATTTTTGTTTTTGAAAAAGTTTGTCCGGTTTCCGAACTGACAATATAAATCAGTTTTGTACGGAATACTTTTTAATATATTATCAAAGGGAGGGCAGACTTGTCGCTGTCACCTATTGCGTGCGGCAGAATTATGTTGTATAATGTTGGTATGAAAAACAAAAAGGGTTTTACTCTTGTCGAGTTAATAGTCGTTATCGCCATCATGGCTATTCTTGCAGGCACCGTTGCGGGCGCGACTGTGGGCATAATGAACAAAAAAACCGACGAAGTAAATTATATTTATAACGGCCGTCAGATTGCCGTGCAGATTGCCGAGTGGGCGCGCGAAGTTTACGATAATCCGGCATACTTTTTCGAGCTTACGGGCGCAACGCCCAAGTTCGATTTATCTTCAATTTCGGGCGCTACCGCCGACGACGTTACGTCGCTTTGGGACGATTCCTATGCAGACGCCGCTTACGTTACGCTGAAAAACAGATTTTCAACGCTTAACTGGAAAGATACTTACGGCACGCCCGATAAAAAAGGGCAGTTCTCGGCCGATTTCAACGACGGTGCGGTTTTTCTGTATTACAAGGGAAAATCGCGCGATTACGCTCAGGCGTATTATAAAATATATATGTCGGATTCGGGCAGTATCGCAACCGATAAAGGCAACGGTTTTCCGTCTTAAAGACCGCGTTTAATAAGTTTATATTGACACCGTTTGCTTTTAGCGGTATAATATCGTATAGGTGGAAGTATGAAAAAACCTATCCTCAGAAATAAAAAAGGTTTTACGCTGATTGAGCTTATTGCAACCGTGGCAATTATGGCTATCCTTGCCGGCGCCGTTACGCCTGCGGTTTATTACTCCACGCAAAGACGGCAGAAAAGCGCGGCCGAATACGATACGCAGACTATGTACCGCAATTCCGTTGCGGCAATCACCTATCTTGCCGGACAGAATATTACGCCCGAAAAACCCGTACCGCGCGGAGAGGCGGAACCTACCAATAAAAACTGGTATATTACTTTTTCGATGCAGGTGGCAAAAAGGCTTTACGACACCGTAATCGCGCTGGATATCCCCGTTAAATACTTCGACGGCGACAGCCTTAAGGTGCCTAAAAAAGCCGACGGAACCGATTATACGGCGTCCGAACGAAGCACTTTCGTTACCGCGGGCAATAAAAATCCGTATATCGTCGTTCAGGTAATGAGGGACAGCAGCGACGATATGAATTACAACAATTACCTGATTATCAGTTATCACAACGACAAAAATCAGTTTCAGGCCAAGAACTGGGCGGAGCTCGGCACGCAGTTCAACGCTTATACGACCAACGCTAACAACCCCATAGTTTATACCTATAAAATCCGCAAAGCCTGATAATATGAAATTCGTTTTGAGGTTTTTCTATATCGTGTTGCAATTTACCTGGGGCGCTCTTCAGAACGCGGCGGGCTTTTTTATGTTTTTAAAACACATAAAATGCAGACATGCTTTTTATCACGGCGCAATCGTCACCTATCATCGGGGCGACTGGGGCGGAATATCGCTTGGGGCGTTTATTTTCGTAAACGAAAAAAGAGGAGAGGAATGGTATAAGCCCGCCACCGTTCACGAATACGGCCATACTTTGCAATCGTTGCTTTTAGGGCCGCTTTATCTTTTTGTGATAGGATTGCCGTCCTTTATCTGGTGCAATTCGAAAAAATGGATTGCTTATCGTAAGGATAACGATAAATCGTATTTCGACCTTTATTGCGAAAAATGGGCGAACCGATGGGGCGAGGCGGTAACTCACGAGGGAGCGCCTGAAAAATGAAAGAAAATAAAAACATTGTGTTTTTCGACCTTTATTGCGAAAAATGGGCGAACGTATGGGGCGAGGCGGTAACTCACGAGGGGGCGCCTGAAAGATGAAAGACAGATTCAACGGCGTGCTTCTGCACGTAAGCAGTCTGCCGTCCGAATACGGCATCGGCGCGCTTGACGAAAGCGCGTTTTCTTTCGTGGATTTTTTAAGCGATGCGGGCGTGGACTTCTGGCAGACTTTGCCGGTAAATCCCACTTCTTTCGGCGACAGTCCTTATCAATCGCCGTCCGCTTTTGCGGGCAATCCTTATTTTATCGATATAAAAACGCTTAATAAACGCGGTTTATTGACGAAACGCGAGCTTGACGGCGCAAAAACGCCCGAGCTTAATTATGAAAAACTCTTTAAGGACAGAATCGCGCTTTTGCGAATTGCCTTTTCACGTTTCGAAAAATCAGACGAATTTTTAATATTCGAAAAAAACAACGCTTACTGGCTTGACGATTATGCGTATTTTATGGCGCTGAAAGTCAAAAACAATTTCGTCTCTTTTGATAAATTTCCAAAAAACGAACGCTCGAAAAGCCGTATGTCCGCGGCGGATTTCGAAGCCCTTCGCAATGAGGCGGACTTCTGGAAGTTTTTGCAGTTCGAATTCGACTCGGAAATGCGCGCGCTGAAAAATTACGCGGCGTCAAAGAGCGTCAGCCTTATCGGAGATATTCCCATATACGTCGCATACGACAGCGCCGACGTCTGGGCGCGTCCCGAACTTTTCAGAATAGATAAACGCACTATGAAGATGACCGAGGTCGCGGGCGTGCCGCCCGATTATTTCAGCGCGACGGGGCAACTCTGGGGCAATCCTCTTTACAACTTTTCCGCGCATAAAAAGGATAACTACGAATGGTGGCATAAAAGACTTTCGAAACAGCTTGAATATTTCGATATGGTGCGTATTGACCATTTCCGCGCGTTTGAAAGTTATTACGCGGTGCCGTCCGACGCGGATAACGCAATAAAGGGCAGATGGATAAAAGGGCCCGGTACGAAAGTATTTGAAGGAATTGACGTTGAGGGCAAAATCATTGCCGAAGACCTGGGGCTTATCACCGATAAGGTACGCCGACTTGTAAAACGTACGGGCTTTCCGGGGATGAAAGTATTTCAGTTTGCCTTTGACGGGAAATCCGATAACGAACACCTTCCGAAAAACGTAAAGTATAACACCGTGTACTATACCGGCACTCACGACAACGATACTCTTAAAGGTTGGTACGAAAGTCTGTCGGACAGCGCAAAAGAATACGTAAAAAGCGTTCTTGACGCAACGGACGAAGACGTTTTGCGAAAAGCGATAAAAAGCGTGATGCGCTCCCGCGCGAAGTACGCCGTCGTGCCTATGCAGGATTACCTTTTCGAGGGCGACGATTGCAGGATGAATACTCCCGGCGGGAAAACGGGCAACTGGCTTTACAGACTGCCTGCAAATTATAAAAAATCGTTAAAAACAATAAAGAGTCTCAATAAAAACAGAACCGCGAAAGTTCGAAATATAAAATAATATTTTTGACAGTAATAAATGTCATTTTGACACGCAGTGCGTTTTCGTCCGCGCGGCGTTTCTTTTGTCCGTTAAGATAAGGCCGATATCGTCGCGCAAAAAACAGAGTATGCGCAACACGACTTCGATTTCCCTCTCGTCCAGTCCGTCTGTCAGAATTTGTGCAAGCGCAAGCGCAAACTGGTTTATTTCGACTGCCCGCATTTTCGTAAGTTTCATATCGCATTATATGACGACGCTTTTTTATTTGTTAGCGCGTTTTTATTTGTCGCTTACGTCTTTTCGGTTCCGTCCCGCTCAATCTGAGCGTTTTCCTTAATTTGTAAGCGACCGTCCGTCCGATTTTTAGCGCATTTACTTGACATTGTTCGGTTAACTCTTGTATATTATATTTATAGTAGCAATATGGGCATTTTGCGCCCTTTTGCACGCACTACTGCTATATCGCCCGAAAGGGCGTTTCGGAGGAGAAATATGAGAGCAAAACAATCAGGCAAAAACGTGCTTCGTCTGGGAGGTCTTCTCGGCGTGTTCGTGCTTGCGGTCGCTTTGGCGGTCAGCGCATTTTCTTTTACGCGCACGGGCGCAAGCGACAACGTAGCGTATGCTGCAAATACGCAGAATCCCGAGGAGGGATACGAGTATATCGATCTGAACGTGCCTAAAACCGATTGGAACTGGGCCGTTCCTCTTGACGGCACGACCGACTCAAACGGCAACCTTGCAACGTTTGTTTACAGGCCGAATACATATAAAAACTACTACGCTTATCTCGGCGGCGTTTACACCGGTATCAGCGGCCTTACAAGAAACGATTCAAAGGCGAGTATGGAGCCCAGTGCCGTTGGTAACGTCGAGATGCGTTTGTATGCTTATTACCGTCTGCCCGATTATTTTGCGGACCTTAACGCTCAGATTGAAATCAGCGCGAATTTTTCTTCGTGCATCAAACAAAACAAGATTTACGACTTATCTTACAGAATCAGCCTTGCACAAGGTCCCGGTAATACTTCTCAGATTTCCGGCGGTAGCGTAACCTCCGATTCGCAATATATACTTGTATACGTAAGTTGCAAAGTGGGCGGCACGGGCGAATACCTGGAGATTTCCGGCTTGGAAATCACTATTAAGCTCAAATCCGTAAATAATTACGATAGTCTCATATCCAACCTCGATACGAAAGTTCCCGTTACCGCTGCATGGAACGGGTCGACTCAGTATTCGATAAGCAATTTCGACTCCTATAACAATATTTCAAACCTTTTCAATACGAATAATAACATTATCGGCAATCTGGACCCCGCCTGGTCGCTTAAAGACGGCGACAGCAACGTACAGGGTACTCCTCCCACGATAAATTCTCTGCGTACCGACGGCGTATTTCAAAAGCAGTTCTCCTTCCTGCTTTACGATAAGTTTATGGGGCTCGATACGGCTAACATCAACGGTTTCGATATTATGTCCGCATATACAAGCGGTACGGTTACTGACGGAAGCGCGTATTCTTATAAGCGCGCCGACTTTACCGCCGAGGAGCTTAAAACGATTTTCTATCCGAAAGGCGCAAAACAGATTGACGTAAAGCCTTTTGCATACGCCGACAACAATCCGTCGACGGGTCTGTTCAGAGGTTTATACGTTACGGTTTATTACGACGGACTCGATAATTCCGGCAATGCAATCGAAACGGATACCGTTTTCAAGGTTTCGTACACGAACTTACGCGGCGCCTCGGGACGCGCTTTGTCAGTCGTTGCGGGCGGTCTCGATTATACCGCGCCCGACGCGCTGAGCGAAACAAGTATCATTACCGAAAATATTGAAAAGAACGGAGTCGTGTGGTTTTATAAGAACACAATCGACTTTAAACCTTATCTTTCCGATACGGACATCAGAGGCGACGTTTATTACTACTTCACGCTTTACTCGAAAAACGAAGCCGGCGAATACGTCGACGCCGTTCCCGGATACGAAAACGTGAGAATCGCCGACCCCGGCAAAACCGTTATTACTTTAAACGGGCTCGACGTAGGCTACTATGCCATCAGATATAAAGCAATAGACGCGCTGGGCAGATTTTACGAGGCGTCCGACGTTTCGACGCTCAACGAAGCGCAGTTGGGATTTGCGAATCATATCGTTTACAGCGACTATAACGAATTTGCCGTTGACAATCCCGCATTGCCCGAAAAATGGGAAAACAACGTTTCGGTTGTGGATAGCAACGGCGCGTCCGCTCCGTATAACGGGGAATGGACGAATAAGTCCATAGTGATAACATTCAATACGCTTGCGTCTCTTGCCGACGTTAAAACGGAATACTCTTATCAGGGGTACGTCGACGGCGTTCTTACCTCCGCCGACAGCAAGGATTATTCTCCGCTTGTTCTTTCGGATAACAGGTTCGTTATAAGTCGCGACGAAACGAGACCCGAAGGTTTTGAAAGAGTATATTATTTCAGAGCGACTTTTGCGTCGGGACTGGAATACAATTTCAGCATTTCGGTTAAATTCGACGACTTTGCCGAATATGCGCCCGTAAGCGCAACCATTCTCGATTATACGAATTCCGGCGTTTGCTATGCGGACCTTCTTCCGCTAAATGCCGAATTGAACTATATGATAGGCGCGGAACCCGTCAGCGAATTCAAGGGCAGTCCGATGAAACTTTACTATCAGATTATGCGAAACGGCATTAATTTCGACGCCGCAAAGGAAATCTCCCTTGACAGCAACGTTGCCGCAATCGACCTGTTCGGCGGAAAGAACGTTTACGGAATGACTACGGTTACCGTGAGAATGTGGTTCGAGGACGAGGCGGGCAATACAAATCACGAAACCGTTTACAACGTTAACCTCGACAGAGCGAAACTCAACGTTCGTTTTGCAATCAATCCGCTTGCTAAAAAATACTACGGAAACAACAACGTCGTTCCCGAAAACCTCGTGTCGTATACCGTTGACAACGTACATTCGGGTATTATCTCGCAAAAGGATATCAGACTTGCGTATGCGGCGCGTTACGACGGCGTCGACGCGGGCGTCAGAAACGTGCTTGTAAGCGGCGTATTGCTTAGCGCGGCAAGTGAAAAATACGCGTCCGTTCTCGACGAATACGAACTTGTTTATTTCGATAACGACGGAAACGTAATTCCCGTTGCCGAAAACGGCATTATCGGAACGCACGAAATAATAAAGGCCCGTCTTAAACTTAACGATACTTACAGATTTTCCGACGTTTATAACGGAAGCGGAAGATATGCCGTCGCAAAAACGGGCGCCGCAACCACTCTTGTCCCCATTGACGTCGTGGACGGCGATAAGACGGACGAGTGGAAAACGCTCGAATGGAGCGGTGTTGTGATATTAAGTATCACGAAAGCGGGCGAAAACATCAAATCGACTATTAGCGAGATAGTCGTTTATAACGACGCGCTCGGCAATTATCAGATAACCAACGACAGCGGAAACAACAATAATCCCTCGGTTTACGCCGATATAGCTAAACGCGACGTCAGCGTTATAATTACCGCGACGAAAGTTTACGACGGTACGGATTCGTTTACTATGCGCGGAGATAACTGCACCGTACAGATAATCGGCAAACAGGGTAACGACGATATTTATATCAATACCGGCGCCGTGTTTACTCTTTCGGGTGCGGGCGTAGGCGTCTATAATCTGGACGTATCCGGCCTTGTTCTGAAAGGTTCGAAAGCCGACAACTATACGTATGACGGCACTGCAAAAGTTTCGATTGAAATAACCGCAAAACCGATTACCGTTTCCGTTGACAACGTTACGAAGACATTCGACAATTCGCAATTCTTTGCCGTAAACGCCTATAAATTCCACGGCGTGGTCGACGGCGACGAAGTGCTGCTCGTTTCCGCGGAAGGCAAAACGGACGGCGTTAACGTCGGCACTTATAAGAATTGCCTCGTAAAAATATCGCTTGCCGGTGCCGATTCCGCTAACTATATGCTCGAGCAGACGGAGGCCACGGTCAACGTTACCGTAACGCAACTTACCGTAGGCGGCGCCGTTATCGAGGGCATTTACGCAATCGATAACAAACATAATTATTACTATCGTTACGTAAACGGCGACAACGAGGTGGTATATCAGAAAAACGACGACGGCACCTTTACGGCCTATTCGCGCGAAGGTTCTTCGGTTGTCGATTCTCTGCCCGAAGGCGCAACTCGCTGGGTGCTTACCTCTTTCGTCAAAGGCGGCGTAAGAATTCTCAACAGTCATCGGTTCGAGCTTGCCGACGAGATAATTTATGCAATCAGATATTATGAAGACTCCGCCTGCACGGTCGAGCTCAATATGGGCGAAATGGATTATACCATGCGCGAATATCAACCTACCGTCCTGCAAACCAACGGCAAGGATTTCGGCATAAACATTGCGGCGGGTACCTACGATATCGAAGTTAAAGCGCTTAAAGGAAACTTTGCAAAGAAAGAAGGTTTTTCCACAAACGTCGTTTCCGTTCAGGTTTACGATTTCGACGACATCGTTTTCGACGGTAAAATTTACAACGCCGCGGCGGGCGAAATAACGGGCAATACCGCAATTTTCAACGGCAATCCTTATACTCTCAAAATCAAATGGAATCCCGATAAGGGCGCGATTACTTCGCAAACTTTCAAATACTATAATAAGGTCGGCGCCGAATGGGTCGAGGTCGAAAGCGCGGTTAACGCAGGCGTATATAAAGCCGTCGTTACGGTGGTTCGCGGAGGAAACGAATACATCGTCGAAAAGGAATTTGTCGTCAGCAGAGTGAATACGTCTATCGATATCAAAGACAGGACGACGGATTTTATGGCCGAATACGGAAAGAATTTCGTGTCTTCGGTCGAGAAATACTCCAATTTCGATTACGCTCATATGGGTATGGTTATCAATGCGGGAGACATCGTCTTCGAGTATGCATACGACAAAGACTTTACCAACACTCTTTCGGGCGCGCCCGTGCGCCTCGGCGGCGGTACGTACTACGTTCGCGTACGCTATAAAGGAAACGACAACTTTATCGGGTCGGTTTCCGAATCGCGTAAAATAGTGATTTCCGGCGCGACTTTCGGCATGAACGACGTTGACGTATGTAACGACGAGTCGTTCGAGCTGCCTTCCGTAAGCGACTTTATCGACGAAAAATATAAGGATTACGCAAGCGATTTCGTAATCGTTTACCTCGTCAACGGTCAGTACAGAACGGTAGGTAACAAAGACGTGTTTGCAAATCCCGGAAAATACGATTTCATGATTGTCAGAAAGACGAGAGTAGCCGACGGCAAACTGCTTGACAGCGGTAAATTCAAAAATTCTGCCGAGTATGCCTGCGCAGTGGCGGCGACTTCGGGCAATACGTCCGCTTCGTTAATCGTCCGCATCTCTTCGCTCGATTCGGTAAACGGCGGCGAAAACAATATTCCCGCAGAAATCGAGGGCGAACTCAACGGAAACGGCAGTATCTCCGGTAGACTTCCCGTCGTATCGGACGGCTATGAATTGTGGTTCAGCATAATGAACAAAACCAACGCCGCAAACGTTACCAACTTTACGAACGGCCTTATGGCAAACTCCGACAGCCTCGGCGGCAAATATGCGGCGGATAAAGTGTTCCTCGTAAAATTGAGCGCATACCTTACCGAAGGCTTCGGATTTAAGGATAAAGAACTCGACGAACAGGCAACGGTTACGCTAAACGTCGGCGAAATGCCCGCATCGGCAAAGCTCGTTCGCTATTCGGACGGCACGTTTACGGCGGTTGATTACGTCGACAACGGAGACGGCACGATATCGTTCGAAACCGACAAGCTCGGATACTTCATCGTTACGTCCGACTACGTCGAAGAAACGACGGGCGGAAATAACGTGCTTGCGATAGGAATCGGAGCAGGCGTCGGAGGAGCCGCCGCGATAGCGATTATCGCAATCGTAATAGGCGTTGTCGTCAAAAAGAAAAGGGCTTAAATAAAACGCCGAATCAGTTATTTTTTTGACGGCCGATTGCCTTACGTAAAATCACAGTCTCAATATTGAACAAGGCACGCATAAGCGTGCCTTTGTTTTTGAACGTAAAATTAAAAATACTTAAAAAAATAATTGAAAGACTGTAAAATTCAATTTACAAATAAAAAGCTATATGCTATTATAAACACGGTTAAGAAATCTTTAAGCATGTCCCGAGAGACATTCAAGATTGACGATTTCAGGTTTACCCGGTCTTGCATGTCTTCGTGCAAGATTTTTTTATGGGGTATTATGAAAGTTAAGGCAAACATTCTTGATGAAACGGCCGTCCGCCGCGCATTGACGAGAATATCGCACGAGATTATCGAGCGCAATACCGGCATCGAAAACGTCGTGCTTGTCGGTATCAAAAGCAGGGGAATTCCTCTTGCTAATATCGTTTCCGAAAATATAATGAAATACGAGGGCAAAAACATTCCCGTAGGCGAACTGGATATAAGTCTGTATCGCGACGACCTCAAGGAAAAGAACGTTGCGCCCGTTGTCGAAAGCATAGATATTCCCTTCGGTATTACGGGACGGGACGTCGTGCTTGTCGACGACGTCTTATACACCGGTCGCACCGCGAGGGCGGCAATCGACGCGCTGTTTACGATAGGCCGTCCAAAAACGGTTCAGCTTGCGGTGCTTGTCGACAGAGGGCACAGAGAGCTTCCCATACGCGCCGATTACGTCGGGAAAAACGTACCCACTTCCAACGCTGAAATGATAAAAGTCATGATTCCGCCTTACGACGAAAACGTCGCGGTGGATTTATATAGCTTATAATTTATATATAAATATAAATACAATATAAAGGAGATTGTTACTTATGAAGATGATTTACAACGTCGAAGACAAATTGTCCTTCAAAGAAACGCTTGTTTACTCGCTTCAGCAATTCTTGGCCGTCGTTTGCGCGACCATTCTCGTACCTATTCTGAGTTCGGCAAACGGCGTGAACATGAGTCCTGCCGCGGCACTTTTCGGCGCCGGCGTCGCAACTCTGTTTTACGTATGGGTAACCAAGAAAAGAAGCCCCGTGTTTATCGGCAGTTCGTTTGCGTTCATTTCGGCTCTTATCGGCGCGACCGTTTACGGCTGGTGGGGTATAATTCTCGGCGGCGTATTCGCGGGTCTCGTATATTGCGCTCTTTCCTTCATCGTATGGAAATGGGGCACCGAATGGATTAACAAACTTATGCCCGCTGTTATTATCGGGCCTACGGTCGCACTTATCGGATTGGGTCTTTCGGGAAGCGCTATCGGCAATCTTACAACGGCAAGCGGAAGCGGACAGGCATACAACCTCGTTGCTATTCTCTGCGGACTGTTTGCATTTTTCGTAACAATCTTCGTATCGTGCAAAGGCTCCAAAAAGATGAAACTTATGCCGTTTATTATCGGTATCGGCGCAGGTTATCTTCTTGCGGCGTTCTTCTCGATTTTCGGATACGCATGCAAAGTCGAATATCTTAAAATAATCAACTGGCAGCCCCTTGTAGCAAACTTCGTTAATGCCGACGGCAGTTTTGTCGGCGTAACCGCATTCCTCGATTATCCGCACCTTGCAATCATCGAGGCTATCAAAGAATCCGTAAACGGCACTGCAAGACTTACGGGAACGGGCGTAGGCGAAATCGCTCTTCTGTTCATCCCCGTTTCCTTCGTAGTTTTTGCAGAGCATATTGCCGACCATAAGAATATGAGCAGCATTATCGAACGCGACCTTCTTAAAGACCCCGGACTGCATCGCACGCTTATCGGCGACGGTTTCGGAACGACGGTCGGTACCATTCTCGGTTGCTGCCCCAACACAACTTACGGCGAAAGCATCGGTTGCGTGGCAATCACGAAAAACGCCTCCATTTATACGATTATCGGTGCCGCCTGCATCGCAATCGTAGTTGCCTTCTTCAGCCCGTTTATAGCGTTTATCGAGACTATTCCCGCATGCGTGCTCGGCGGCGTGTGCATAGCGTTGTACGGCTTTATCGCGGTAAGCGGTCTCAAAATGTTGCAGAACGTCGACCTCGGCGAAAGCAAAAACCTGTTTGTAGTGTCGTCCATCCTGGTAACCGGTATAGGCGGACTTGCGCTTCAGTTCGGTCTTGCCACTCGCGGCAGCGCAATCATCACGATAACCAATATCGCAACCGCTCTTATCGTAGGTATCGTAACCAACCTTATCCTCTCGATTAAAACCAAAAAGGAAAAAGAAGGCGAGAATAACGGCGAAAGCATCGCGGTAGTGGGCGAGGGCGTAGTTTATCCCACCGACGACAAACTTCCCGGCGTCAGAAAAGACGAAGTATGCTGCTGTGAAAACTGTGCGGCAACCGCAACCGCAGAAGAGACTACGGTTGAAACCGAAGAAAAGGAAGATAAATAATCTCCTTACGAAACATATAAAACCCCGACGTCCGTCGGGGTTTTTTCGTTTTGATTTTAGTCGTTGTCTGAAAATATCCTAAAAATCCCGATATGCGTTAATTCGCGTTGACTATGTTTGTTTCGTTTAATCGTTCGGGCTTGGCCGAAAAAACGGGATTTTGCGAAGCAATCCTACGATAAAAAAATTAAAATTATTTTACGTTTTTAAATAAATAAACACCCCCGACGAAAGCCGGGGGTTACAGGAAAACGTAAGAACGTATCGTTTATTTCGTGCCGAAAATTCTGTCGCCTGCGTCGCCGAGACCGGGAACGATATAACCGTGCTCGTTAAGATGAGAATCTTTGCAACCGACGAAAATATGTACGTCGGGGTGTTTTTCGTGAACTTTCTCAATTCCTTCGGGTGCGCCGATAATGCTCATAAACTTGATATTGCGGCAACCGCGCGCTTTGATAAAGTCTATTGCGGCGATAGCGCTGCCGCCCGTTGCGAGCATGGGGTCGAGAATTATGACTTCGCGTTCGGCAATGTCGTCGGGCAGTTTGCAATAGTACTCGCGAGGTTCGAGAGTTTCGTGGTCGCGATATAAACCTACGTGTCCGACTTTTGCGGTAGGAATAAGCGCAAGTATGCCGTTTACCATGCCGAGTCCTGCGCGTAAAATAGGCACAATTGCCAGGTCTTTTGCAACAACGCGCGTTTTAGTTGTCGCAATAGGGGTTTTAACCTCTATTTCTTTCGTATTGATATCGCGAAGAGCCTCATATGCCATAAGCATTGCTACTTCCTCGACAAGCTCGCGGAATTCTTTGCTTCCGGTGCGTTCGTCACGCATTATTGCAATTTTATGGGTGATGAGAGGGTGGTCGAAAATTGTTACGTTATTCATAAAACACCTCGAAAGATTTACTTAGAATATATTAGCATTTCACGGTAATTTTTGCAAGCAAAATACACTGCCGCAAACATATTTTCGGCGTATTCGGACAATAAAGTTTTATCATGAAAAAAAACTCGATTTTTGACAAAATGATATTTTCAAAACCTTGCTTACATAAATTTATTGTGATATAATATACATAATATTTCGTATATTTTGTTTTTAATTTTGGGTTATATAGGAGTTGCAGTATGTTTACTTCATTGAGTGTTAGTGCCGGAGTGCAGGAATTCTGGCAGAAAGTCGTAGTTTTCTTTACCGTTACGGTTAAAGATTTTTTCGTAAACCTTCTTCAGAACAAACCCGTCGCGTTTTATCTGATTATCGCAGGCGCCGCATTGTTGCTTGCGGGTATTATCGCGCTTATCGTTGTCGGCGCAAAGAAGAGCAAGGCCAAAAAGGCTGCGAAAAAGGCTAAAAAAGCCCGCGCCGAAAAAGCAAAAGCGCAAAAGAAACCCGCAGTTGCTCCCGCCGCCGTATCCGCTCCCGCGCCCGTTGCGCAGCCCGCTCCCGCAGCAGTTCCCGCCGCCGCACCCGTTTCACGTTTCGATGATGAAAAAACTTTCAGCGACGAGACTTTCGCCGAGGAGGAGTACGCGGCTTCCGCGCCCGTCGCAGAAGAACCGACGCAGGTGGATATGACCGCTTATGAAGCGCCCGAGGCAATTCCCGACGAAGTTCCCGAGACGGTTGAACCCGCAGAAGAAAGCGAACCCGCCGAGGAGATTACTCCCGTTGTTCCGTCGCCCGTAGAGGAGGAAAAAACTTATATCGAACCCTCTAATAACGAGCCTTTCGAGGACGACAGCTGGGGTAAGGCAAAAATCAACGTCAAACCCAAAAAGGCAGCTCGCGAAGAGCAGAAACCCGCCGAGGAAGCCGCGCCCGTTGCCGAAGAAGCACCGGTAGAAAGCAAGCCTGCAAAGAAGGCGTCGCCGAAGAAACAGACAACCGAAAAGACCGCGGAAGCTCCCGCTAAAAAAGCGCCTGCCAAAACTGCAAAGAAAAAAGCCGAGCCCGCTCCCGCGCCCGTTGCCGAAGAAGAGGAGAAAACCGAAAAACCGAAAGTCGTCGGTAAATATATTATCGAGGACACGGGTTACGCTTTCCAGTTCAGACTTTACGCCAACAACGGCCAGCTCTTGTACGAGAGTCGCGAGTACGCAAGCTATAATTCCTGCAAAGGCGGCATAGAAACCTTTAAAAAGAATATTCTTGCCGGCGAGCACCGCGTCGACGTAGACAAGAACGGCGGATACAAATACATCTTCAAAAAAGGAAACAGCATATATATCGGCGAAACTTATTCTACGGCCAAGGCGGCTGAGAGAAGCGCCGAATCGGTTATCCGTTTTGCTCCCGTTTCCGAACTTCAGGAAGGATAATAATTAAAAAGGGGTTATAAATATGGCAAAGGAAGTAAAAAAAGCAGCAACAAAAGAAACCGCTCCCGCAAAGAAGCCCGCGGCTAAAGAAGCGCCTGCAAAGGCAGCTCCCGTAAAAGAAGAGGCCCCCGCTAAGAAAACCGCAACGGTTACGGGAAAATATAAAATCGAGTGCGTTTACGGCGATTTGTATCTTTTCTATCTTTATGCCAACAACGGCCAGCTTCTGTACGAGAGCCGCGAATATGCAAGCAAAAAATCCTGTATGGACGGCATAGAAACGTTCAAAAAGAATATGCAGGACCCCGCGACGACCGTCCGCGTGGATATGGATAAAAACAAAAGATTCAAATTTATCATCAAAAACCGCAACAGCATTTACGTTGGCGAAACTTACGACACCAAAAAACAGGCGGAAAGCAGCGCCGAATCGGTAAAACGCTTTGCATTGTCGTCGCAACTCGTCGACTGACTTTTATCAACCGAAAACAGGCACACGGTACACCGTGTGCCTTTTCTTTTTCAAGTAAAATTTTTCCGTAAAATCCGTCCTTTAAAACACCCTGATAAAAAATTTGCGCATATTGACGAAAATAAGCGAATATATGCGTATATTCCGTTGACATTTATTTGTATATTTCATATAATACATATCAATCGCTTGGTTTAGTAATCGTAAACTTTTTTCTTAAAATTACAAAACACCGTTATTTTCGGCGTTTAGCGATACTAAACCGAAAAATCTTTGAGGAGGATATATGGAAATCGGAACGAAACTGAAAAATCTGCGCCTGCGCTGCGGCCTTACTCAGGAAGAACTTGCCGACAGATGCGAGCTCACGAAAGGCTATATCAGTCAGTTGGAAAACGATCTTACGATGCCGACGATACCTACGCTCAACGATTTAATGGTGGCCCTTGGAAGCGACCTTAAAACTTTTTTCAGCGACGAGACGCCCGAGCAGGTCGTTTTTACCAGGGACGACTTTTTCGAAAAAGAGGGCGACGGACAGAAAATCGTATGGCTTGTCCCAAACAGTCAGAAAAACGAAATGGAGCCGATTTATACGGAAATAGCCCCGCAGACGACGTTATCCAAAGATATGCCGCACGAAGGAGAGGAGTTCGGATACGTACTCGAAGGCGAAATAGAAATAGTCATCGGAAACAATACCTATAAATGCAAAAAATCCGATAGCTTTTATTTTGTAAGCAATAAGGTTCACTATATTAAAAATACGAAAAATACAACGGCAAAAATAATCTGGGTGTCAAGCCCGCCCACTTTTTAGGAGAGGATTGATTATGGCAAACAATATTATCGAAATCAAAGACGTAACAAAAGAGTACGACGGCAAGACCGTCGTGCGTAACGAAAGCATTTCCATAAAACACGGCGAGTTCGTTACTCTTCTCGGCCCGTCCGGTTGCGGAAAAACCACCACCTTAAGAATGATAGCGGGCTTTGAAAAACCTACGTCGGGCCGCATATATTTCGACGGGGAGGACATCACCGATTTGCCGCCGCACAAGCGTCCCGTCAATACGGTGTTTCAGAAATACGCGCTTTTTCCGCATCTTAACGTTTTCAACAACATCGCTTTCGGTTTAAAACTCAAAACCATACCCGACGGTACGACCTATACCGATAAAAAAGGCAGGACTTTCGATAATATGCGCAAATATACGAAAGCGGAAATTGCCGAAAAGGTAAACCACGCGCTGAAAATGGTGGACCTCGAGGATTACGGCCACCGCGACGTCAACAGCCTGTCGGGCGGACAGCAACAACGCGTCGCAATTGCAAGGGCGATAGTCAACGAGCCTAAACTGCTGCTTCTTGACGAGCCTCTCGGCGCGCTTGACCTTAAAATGCGGAAGGATATGCAGATTGAACTTATGGATATGCATAAGCGACTTGGTATAACTTTCGTATACGTCACCCACGACCAGGAAGAGGCCCTTACGATGAGCGATACCATTGTCGTAATGCGCGACGGAGAGGTACAGCAAATCGGGACGCCCAGAAAGATTTACGACGAACCGGCAAACGCTTTCGTAGCGGACTTTATAGGCGAAAGCAACATCGTTTCGGGTATAATGATAGACGACTATAAATGCAGTTTTATCGGCACCGAATTCGAGTGCGTGGATAAAGGATTCAAACCGAACGAACCCGTCGATATTATCGTTCGTCCCGAGGATATATACATAACGAAGGGCAAAAACGCCGAGAAGGGTCAGCTTACCGCAACGGTAACGTCCTGCGTGTTCAAAGGCGACCACTACGATATTCTGTGCGACGCAAACGGAAACGAGTTGCAGATTGTCGAGAATACCGAGTGCAACGTCGGCGAAGAAATAGGTATTTTCATTCCCAAAGAGGAAATTCATATTATGCACAAATCGCGCATAATAAACGAATACGAAACAGAAATGCAAGAAGACGGCGTCGTAAAAATGTGCGAAGCTGACTTCAAAACTCAAAGCACTCTTCCTGCCGGAACCAAAGTTAAAGTGTCCGTTCCGTTCAATAAAATCGACGTTACGGACGATGAGGCCGACGGCACAGTAGGCGCCGACGTCGTGTCGAGCATATACAAGGGCAGTTATTATCAGGTTATTCTGCGCACCGACTATGACTATGACTTCTTCGTGGATACGGAAGACGAGTGGCTTAAAGGCGACAGGGTAGGTATCAATATCAAGCCCGAAGATATCATCGTGGAGGCACTTTGATGAAAGAGAAACTTAAAAAATTCAGGTTTACGAGAAAGGCGTTCGCCTATCCGTATATGCTGTTTTTGCTTATATTCGTCGTTACGCCCCTCGTGCTGATTCTCGCAAACGCCTTTATATACGACGGCAAATTCAGTTTTAAAAACTTCGCGATATTTTTTACCGAAAAGTCAAGTCTCGTCGTACTGGGAAACTCGATACTCGTCGGACTTTTAACCACGATAATATGCATAGTCGTAGGTTATCCCGCGGCATATTTTCTGGCAAGATACAGCGCAAGCAAGATATTCGTATTGCTGTTTATTCTGCCGATGTGGGTGAATTTTCTTATCAGAACGCTTGCGACAAAAGCCATTTTCGTATCGCTGAACGTTCCGTTGGGGATGGGAACGGTCGTGTTCGGCATGGTGTATAACTATCTGCCGTTTATGATATTGCCTCTGCATACGGTGCTTTCAAGCATTGACAAAAACTATATCGAGGCTGCCGAAGACCTGGGCGCCGACCGTTTTCAGGTGTTTACGAAAACCATACTTCCTTTGTCTCTTCCCGGCATTCTGAGCGGAATAACGATGGTTTTCATACCTACGATTTCGACGTTTGCCATAAGCCAGTTGTTGTCCGACAGCACGGTATTTCTTTTCGGCGACAGCATTCAGATGAAGTTCGATCAGGGCTTATACGGAGTGGGCTCGGTAATGAGTCTCGTGATGATAATTATCGTTCTCATATCCAACTTCGTTCTGAACAGATTCAGCAAAACGAATACGGTTTCGGGAGGTAGGACGTTATGGTAAAAAAAGTGCTTGCAAAGGCATATCTGTATATATTGCTTGCGATTTTATACGCGCCGATAATTCTCATAATAATATTCTCGTTTTTCAACACATCGCTTTTCACGTTCGACAACGGTTTCAGCTTCGAGGCGTACAAATCGATATTCACGTCCGATAAAACGCCCGAGCTTCTTGCCGCGCTTAAAAACACGCTGATTATAGCCGTTGTTTCGAGCGTCGTGTCTACCATAATCGGAACGTTTTCGGCAATAGGCATATTCTGTCTTAAACCCCGCGCGAGAAAGGTTGTGGAAAACGTAAACCAACTGCCGATAATCAACAGCGAAATAGTTATGGCGGTATCGCTGATGATATTTTTCGTTACGTTCTCTTTCCCTGCAGGCTATTTCCGACTGATAATAGGGCATATAAGTTTCTGCACGCCGTACGTCATACTTTCGGTGTTGCCGAAATTGCAGACGATGGACAATAACGTTTACGAAGCGGCGCTCGACCTCGGCGCAAATCCGATGAAAGCGATGTTCAAAGTTATTCTTCCCATACTTACGCCAAGCATTTTGTCGGGATTTATGATGGCGTTTACTCTGTCGATGGACGACTTTATCATTACGCAGATTAACAAAGGCGCGGCAACCGGAATAAACACTTTGTCCACTTATATTTACGCCGACGCGAGAATACAGGGTTTGTCGCCTTTCTGGTTTGCGATATTCAGCATCATATTTATAGTGGTGCTTACGACTATTCTCGTAGTTAACGTTATCAAGGCAAGACGGGATAAATCCGTCAGAAAGGAGGTAAAAGCGTGAAAACCAAAGTGCTTAAAATCCTTATCGTGTCGATAATCGCGGCGGTTGTCGTAGGAGGAAGTATCGCCGGAATAGTAACGGTAAACCGCGAAAACAAAAAGGAAAAACTCGTGATTTACAACTGGGCGGACTATATAAATACCGATAATCTCGAGTTGTTCAAGGAATATTACAAAGCAAAAACGGGAAACGAAATCAGCGTCGTTTACAGTATGTTCGATACGAACGAGACGATGATGACCGAAATTATAAAAGGCGACAGTCAGATTGACCTGATTTGTCCCAGCGAGTACGCAATAGAAAAACTGATGAAAAAAGGTCTTTTGCAAAAACTCGATATGTCGTCGTCGGAATACGAATACGTCGATAACGTTTATCCCGCAATCCGCGAAAGAGTAGACGCGGTTTTTCCCAAAGACGGCGACGGCGCGGGTATGAACGACTATTTCGTGCCTTATATGTGGGGAACTCTCGGCATTTTATATAACGCCGAAAAGGTTACCGAGGACGATCTCGCAACGGGCTGGGGATTGCTGTGGAATAAAAACGGAAATCCCGACCTCGAAGGTAAAATCCTTATGAAGGACAGCGTCCGCGACGTCTACGTGGCAACGGTGGTCTATCTTAAGGACGAGGGTTTGCTTGACGGCACCGAATACGAAAGTTTATCGATTGAGGAATTGATTAACACTGTCGACGACAACCTGCTCAAAATGTGCGAAAGCGTACTTATGGAGCAGAGAAAACATCTGAAAGGTTACGAGGTCGATTTCGGAAAGGACGATATGATTAACGAGGCCGCATACGTCGACCTTGCCTGGTCGGGAGACGCTTTGTACGCAATCGAGGAGAGTTACGACGAAGCGACCGATTCCTATAAACTCGATTATTTCGTTCCCGGCGACAGCGGCAATATCTGGTTTGACGGATGGGCGATTCCCACGACGGCGCAGAATGTGTCGGCGGCGAAAGAATTTATCAATTTTATGTGCCGTCCCGACGTTGCGATGCGCAATATGATGGAAATCGGTTACACCTGTTCGTACAATCCCGTATCTTTTTACGATTCGCACGACGAATTTACTCAGGAAGCAATCGCGTGTCTTGTGGAAAACGAATACGCCTATGAAATTTCTGCCGAAGAAATGGCGGAATACGACGAAGGCGAAGGCATATTTTATACCCTCGACGACGTAACTTACGACCTGACGGAGTTTTTCAGCGACGAAAGGCGCTATCCCGTTTTCGAGAACGATACCGAGGGAAAACTCGGGGTTATGCAGGACTTCGGCGATAAAAACGACAGCGTCGTGAATATGTGGGAACGCGTTAAGGGCGGCGACGAATTTCCGTGGCAACTTATCGTTGCGATAGCCGTATCGATAGCGGCTGTTGCAGGCGTATTCGGAATAGCCGCGCTGGTGCGTACTTTAAAATCCAAACGTCGCCCGCACGTCGAAACGCAGGACGAACTTTTACGGACTTGATATCCGTATGATAAAACCCGCAAACAGCGGGTTTTTTAATTATTAACTATAAAAAAAAGCACCGTATTCACGGTGCTTTTATCATTTATAGGCTTAGTACATGTCTCCGCCCATAGGAGCCTGAGGCATTGCGGGTGCGGGCTCGGGTTTATCGGCAACGACAACTTCGGTGGTAAGAAGGGTAGCGGATACGCTTGCCGCGTTCTGCAAAGCCGAACGGGTAACTTTCGTCGGGTCGAGAATACCTTGCTCAACCATATCGCAGAATTCGTTTTTCAACGCGTCGTAGCCGAAGTTTGCTTTCTTCGAACGGAGAACCGTATCGACTATAACGCCTCCGTCAACGCCTGCGTTTGCCGCTATTTGTTTTATGGGAGCGGCAAGAGATTTCGCAACGATAATAGCACCCGTTTTTTCGTCGCCCGAGAAGGTGTTTGCGTACTTCATAACCTTATTGCTGATGGAAAGAAGGGCAATTCCGCCGCCCGGGACGATACCTTCTTCGACTGCCGCACGGGTTGCCGCGAGAGCGTCTTCGATGCGGAGTTTTCTTTCCTTCATTTCAACTTCGGTAGCGGCGCCTACGCGGATAACCGCAACGCCTCCGGCGAGTTTTGCAAGACGCTCCTGAAGTTTTTCCTTATCGTAATCGCTGGTGCTTTCCGCAATCTGATGCTGAATGGCCTGAACGCGTTGTCTGATGAGTTCGGGGTCGCCCGCGCCGTCGACGATAGTGGTGTTGTCCTTATCGACGTGAACCATTTTCGCGCTGCCGAGCATATTGAGCGTAGCGTCTTTGACTTCGTATCCGAGGTCGGACGATATTACCGTTGCGCCCGTGAGAATCGCGATGTCTTCGAGCATTGCTTTACGTCTGTCGCCGTAGCCGGGAGCCTTGACGGCAACGCATTTGATTGCGCCTTTAAGCTTATTGACGACAAGAGCGGTAAGGGCTTCGCCTTCGACTTCTTCGGCGATTATAAACAGACTGCGTCCCGATTTGACGACCTGTTCGAGAACGGGGAGCAAATCCTGGAATACGCTGATTTTCTTATCGGTGATAAGAATAAGAGGTTCTTCGAGAACGGCGTCCATTTTGTCGGGATTCGTCATCATATAGGGAGAAGCGAAACCTCTGTCGAATTGCATACCTTCGACGACGTCGAGTTCGGTTTTCATCGTTTTGCTTTCGTCGATGGTGATTACGCCGTCTTTGCCGACTTTTTCGAAAGCGTCCGAAATGAGCGTGCCGATTTCTTCGTCGCCGGCAGATACGCTTGCCACCTGCGCTATTGCGGTTTTGCTTTCAATGGGTTTGCTGATTTTTTTGAGTTCCTCTACGGTATATTCGGTAGCTTTTGCGATACCTTTTTTCAAAACCATCGGGTTAGCGCCCGCGGCTATGTTTTTCATACCTTCGCGGATAATTGCCTGTGCCAGCAATGCCGCCGTGGTCGTGCCGTCGCCGGCAACGTCGTTGGTTTTTACCGAAACTTCTTTTACGAGTTGAGCGCCCATATTTTCGAAAGCGTCCTCGAGTTCGATTTCTTTGGCTATCGTTACGCCGTCGTTGGTGATGAGAGGCGCGCCGAATTTTTTATCGAGAACAACGTTTCTTCCTTTAGGCCCCAAAGTGATTTTGACCGCGTCGGCCAACGTATCGACGCCCTTTTCGAGAGAACGGCGAGCGTCTTCACCGTATTTGAATTCCTTACTCATTATAAAAGCCTCCTTATTCCGATACTATTGCAAGAATATCGTTCTGGCGAAGAATGATAACTTCGTTTCCGTCGAGTTTGAATTCGCTTCCTGCGTATTTGCTGTACAAAACTTTATCGCCCACTTTTACCTGCATGGTTACGTCCTTGCCGTCGACAAGTCCGCCTGGACCTACGGCAATGACCTCCGCCATCTGCGGTTTTTCCTGAGCGGTGCCGGGAAGAATAATGCCGCTTGCGGTTTTTTCTTCCGCTTCGATTGATTTTACGACAACTTTGTCAAACAAAGGTTTAATCGTCATACTTAAACTAACCTCCGATTTTGTTTTGCATTTTTAAGTAAATTTTAGCACTCAAACACCTTGATTGCTAAATCAATGGTAATTATACACGCAATATTATGCGATGTCAATAGGTTTATGACATAAAAAATTAAAAATTTTTCGCAAATTTCAACCGCGCGTAATAAGGTTTTATTTGATATATTACCAAAAGTTTGTTAATATATAATTAAATTACAGTATAGGTAAAGAATAGGTTAAAGAGGTTTTCGTTATGGATAAATGGGACAAAAGATTTATGGAAATGGCAAACGTGGTATCAACCTGGTCCAGCTGTTACCGTACCGGACGTCAGGTAGGCGCGGTCATAACCAAAAACAAAAGAATACTTACAACCGGCTATAACGGCGCACCGTCAGGCGTTAAAAGTTGCGTAGAAAAAGGCGAGTGCATGCGCGATATCCTTAAAATTCCTTCGGGGACGAGGGCGGAACTCTGTTATGCCGTCCACGCCGAGCAGAATGCGATTATTCAGGCGGCAAAACTGGGCGTGTCGCTTGAAGGGGCAACGCTTTACTGCACGCATCAACCGTGCAGCATATGCGCAAAAATGATTGTCAACAGCGGAATTAAAAGGGTGGTTTACCGCGAGGGTTATCCCGACGATTTCGCAAAGCGGATTCTTGACGAAGCCGATATTCTCGTCGAAAGATATTGCGAGGAATAAGTTAAATTCGCACATAAACACGAATACCCTTATTACAAGGGTATTTTTTTATGTCGAAAAAACTTTCAAATCCGGTATATTACGACGAGTATCGCTATAAATCGTATTTGTGGCGCGAGGACGGCAGACACGCGCTTCCGTCGCGCAAAAAAACGGGGGGACAACGCAGGGACGTTCGCCCCGACAGGCCTTGCAAAAAAGATAAAAAATCGCGGATTGACAAAGAAGCGTTTTTCGTTACCGTTACGATATTGTTATGCTTTTCGCTGACGTTTGTCCTTGCGGAATTATCGGGAAGAGGAACGTTGATGAACCTTATTGCGGAAAAGAAAAAAACCGACACCGTTTACTATGCGGTGGCGGCGGACAGTTTCGAAGACGAAAGTCTTGCTCTCATCGGCGCGGACGAGATTAAAGAACTGGGCGGAGCCGGTTACGTCCTGTACGATAAAAAATACTATCTTCTCGTAAGCGCCTACGCAAACCGCGAAGACGCCGAAAAAGTATGCAGAAGAATGTCCGGATACAACGGCTGTATATACGAAATAACGATTAAAACCCCGTATCTCGGGTGGTGTGACAAAACAAAACGGGAAAAAGTGAAAAACGTGCTGACTTACGCCGACAAGGTGTTTGCGTCGCTTTACGGAGTAAGCGCGGATTATGAAACGGGTGCGATTACCAAAAAAGACGCAAATAACAAAATAGCGGCTTTACAAAAGGAAATTAAAACGTTAACGGGCGAACTTGACGAAATATCAAATAACGCAAACAGAAAAGAATATATCAGAATTAAAACTGAACTCATCGCGACGGACGCCATGCTGAAAAACATATTGTCGAGCGAAGCAACGGGAAATCTTTATAACGCGGCAATCAGATTCACCTATCTTGCCGTTATCACGGGTTACAAAAATTTGGTGCCGACCTTTTAAACGGTTGCAAATTCGGAGACTATGTTATATACTGTTAAATAATATAAGGTGCAGAAAATGTCGCATATTTCGTTGTACAGAAAATATCGTCCCGATTCGTTCGACAAGGTTATCGGACAATCTCATATCGTCAGGACGCTCGTCAACCAGATTAATTCGGGCAATATCAGTCACGCGTATCTGTTTACTGGAACGAGGGGCACGGGAAAGACTACCGTCGCCCGTATTTTTGCGAGGGCGATTAATTGCGAAAGTCCCGTAAACGGCAGTCCGTGCGGACGTTGCGAGACGTGTTTGCAACTGCAGAATCCCGGCAATATGGATATTCTCGAGATAGACGCGGCAAGCAACAGCACGGTCGACGAAATCCGCGACCTTCGCGAAAAGGTGAAATATCCACCCGTTTCGGGCAAATACAAGGTTTATATTATCGACGAGGTGCATATGCTTTCGCAAAGCGCGTTCAACGCTTTGCTGAAAACTCTCGAGGAGCCGCCTTCTCACGTCGTTTTCATTCTTGCAACGACAGACGTGCATAAACTTCCTCAAACGATTTTATCGCGTTGTATGAGGTTTGATTTCAAACTTCTGTCCGTCGGCGAAATTGCCGGCAATCTCAAACGCATTTTCGACGATATAGGCAGGAAATACTCGGAGGAAGCGATAAATCTTATCGCGACTTCGGCAGAGGGCAGCGTACGCGACAGCCTGTCCGTTGCGGATATGTGCGTCGCGTATTGCGGAGATTATATAGGTTACGACGACGTCCTTGAAGTTCTCGGCGCTTCCGACCCTCACGCGGTAATAGGACTTGCCGCCGCGGTAATCGGAAGGGACGTGCAGAAAACTCTTACCATAATCGACAATCTTGCGGGATACGGCAAGAATATAGCCGTTCTCGATAAGGACGTGGCAACCGCGGTCAGAAACGCTTTGTTTATAAAAAACTGTTCAAACGCCGCCGAAGTTCTGAAACTTCCGAAAGATATTTTCGATAAACTGGCGGAAATAGCGTCTTCTGCGGACAACGACAGACTTTTGTACGTACTCGATTCGTTCAACGGTCTTTCGGGGGAGTTGCGATTCAGCACTCAACCGCGAATAATGTTCGAGGCGACTGCAGTCCGGGCGTGTTGCGATTACGGCACGAGCGAACTAGAAAACAGAGTCAGAAGACTTGAAGCGGCAATAGGCGGCGGCGCAACGGCAAAACCCGTAAACGCGCCGCAAAAAAAAAATGAGCGGTTAGAAGTCGTTCCCGAGGTATTGTGGGATAATTGTCGTACGGAGATAGTCGGAAAGGAAAAATGTTTCACGCTCGGAATAGCGATGAATAAGTATTCCACAATCAGCGCGGAAGGAAACGTATTCAAAGTTACGTTTCCAAACGAGGCGGACGCCGCGATAGTACGTATTTTTGCGAACGCCGCGCTTATAGAAAACAAACTGGCTACCCTTTCGGGGGAAAAGTATAAACTGTCCGTATGCGTTGAAAAAGCGTCGGCGGACGACGTCGTTTCCCGACTGAAAAACGTGTTCGGAGACGATTTTAAAATTACCAAATAACGGAGGTATTTATATGGGTAAAGGCGGTTTTCCCGGCGGCGGTTTCGGCGGCGGAAATATGCAGCAGATTTTAAAACAGGCGCAAAAAATGCAGGCCGATATGCAGCGCGCGCAGGAAGAACTTAAAAATTCCGAAGTAACGGGCAGCGCGGCCGGCGGAATGGTGGAAATTACGATGACGGGCGACAAAACGGTTACCGCCGTAAAAATCAAGCCCGAAGCGGTGGACCCGACGGATATCGAGATGCTCGAAGACCTTATCGTAGCGTCGTTTAACGACGCCGTATCGAAAGTCGAAAGCCTTCAGGAGGAACTTATGGGGCCTCTTGCCGGCGGAATGGGCGGTCTGTTCTGATGCCGTATATCGAACCTCTTGCTAAACTCATCGCCGAGTTTACGAAATTCGAGGGAGTAGGCGAAAAAACGGCGGCTCGTTACGCTTATTCCATATTAAAGCGAAGCGACGCCGAAGTCGAGGACTTAATCGAGGCGCTCAGGGACGTCAAGCAGAAGGTCAGATTCTGCAAAGTTTGCGGAAATTATACCGACGGGGACGTATGCGATATATGCAAAACGCGCGATAAGTCGGTTATCTGCGTAGTGAAGGAACCCAAAGACGTTCAGGCATTCGAAAAGGTAAAATCCTATAAGGGAGTTTACCACGTGCTTCACGGCGTAATAAGTCCTATCGAGCACGTCGGTCCCGACGACATAAACATCAGAGGTCTGCTTGACAGACTCGACGGAGTAAAAGAAGTTATCATCGCAACGAACCCCGACGTTGAAGGGGAGGCGACGGCTTTATATATCGCACGACTTATTAAGCCTCTCGGAATTAAAGTAACCCGTATAGCGCGAGGCCTTCCCGAAGGAAGCGTAATAGAGTATGCGGACGAAATGACCTTATCGACGGCGCTTCGTACCCGCGTGGAATTGTAAGGACGACTGATTATTATGGCAAAAAAATGTACAATCTCGGAAGCGGTTATCAAACGACTTCCACGCTATTACAGATATATCAAACAGTTGGAGCGGGACGGCGTAAAACGCGTGTCCAGTTCGGAACTTGCAAAAAACCTGGGCGTTACGGCGTCGCAGGTAAGACAGGACTTTTCGAATTTCGGAGAATTCGGTCAGCAGGGATACGGCTACAGCGTCGGAAAACTGCGCTCCGAAATCGCGTCTATTCTCGGGCTTGACCAACAGCATAATATAATTATCATCGGTTGCGGCAATATAGGCAAGGCGCTTGCGAGATACATCGGCTTTGCCGACGACGGATTTTTCGTAAGAGCCATGTTCGACGTCGACCCTACCGTTATTCAGAAAGTGCCGGAGGGCGTCGAGGTTCTGAACGTAAACAGGCTTGCGGAGTATATCAATACGCATCCGGTGGATATAGCCGCGATATGCGTTCAGAAGGAATATGCCAAAGACGTTGCCGAAAATCTCGTGCGACTTGGCGTAAAGCACTTCTGGAATTTTGCTCCGGTTGACCTTTCGGGCGTTGCCGAGGGCGTTATTTGCGAAAATATCAACATGAGCGACAGCCTGTTCGTACTGTCGTACAGAATTAACGAACAACAATAATTTGCATTGCATAATTACTTGCCTCCTGCGGATACTACCCTCGGGAGGTTTTTTTATGCTTACTACCGGAATAACAAGAAGAATCGACGAATTGGGACGCGTTGTGATTCCCAAAGAAATCAGACGTACGATGAGACTCAGAGAAGGCGAGGAAATGGAAATCTTCGTCGAAGATAACAGCCTGGTGCTGAAAAAGTATTCCAGTCTTGCAACGCTCGCGAGGTTTGCGGACGAGGTCGCCGAAAGCCTGTCCGTTGCGGCGGGCGGAACGGTTGTGATTACCGATAACGACAAAGTGGTTGCGGCGGCGGGTGAAAACAAAAAGGATTATATCGGCAGGCAGATTCTGAACAGAGTTACGAAAACCTTTTGCGAAAGGATTACGCGCACTTTTCTTAAAGAGGACGGCATTGCTCTGACGGGCGACGACGTCAACGTTTTCAGAGCGCAGATTTTTGCGCCGGTCGTCGTCGGCGGAGACGTTGCCGGCGGAGTAATACTGCTTCTCACGAGCGAAGAAGGACTGTCGTCAAAGATTAAACTTATCGAGCTTTCCGCAAATATTTTAAGCAATATTATACAATGAAAAAACGTACTATGGCGGGTAACGCGGCTTTACTCGCGATTTTTTCCGTCCTCGCAAAGGCGATAAGCGGTTGCTATCGCGTTCCGCTTACGGGTATTCTCGGTGCGGAAGGAATGGGAATGTATCAACTCGTGTTTTCAATATACGCGCTGATACTTGCGTTTACTACCGGCGGCATTCCCGTGGCGGTTTCAAGGCTTACGAGCGAAAGAGCGGCGCTTGAGAAAGACAGCCGTCCGGTTTTGAAAAGCGCGCTTGTATGCGTATCGGTTTTATCGGTTTCGCTTAGTCTTATAATTGCTTTTGCACGGAGATACGTTGCCGTATTGCAGGGCAATCCGGAAATCGCCGACGCCTATTTATTAACAGTGCCGAGTATCGTGTTTACGGGTGCGCTATCAATGTACCGCGGCTGGTTTCAGGGCAATAACGACGTCGTGCCGTCTGCGGTATCGGGGCTTGTGGAACAGGTCGCCAAACTTGCCGCAGGCATAACGCTTGCATATCTTCTGGCGCCGCGCGGCGCGATATACGCGGTATACGGCGCGTTGACGGGGCTTGCCGTAAGCGAAGCCGCCGCTCTTTTGTATATGTTAATTTCGTACTTTGTCAGAGGAAGGAAAAACATTCCCGTCAGCCTCGACGAAGAACGGTTTTCCGAAAACTGCAAAAGTATGCTCAAAACGTCCTCCGTTTTCGCTTTTGCGGGGTTTATCGTTCCGTTTTCACAGTTTACGGACGGTATACTGATAGTAAACCTGTTGAAAGTCGTCGGAAGCAGCGCGTCGTCGGCAACGGCTGCTTACGGAATTTTTTCGGGTACGGTAATGAGCGTTATAAATATGCCGGTGGTGCTTACTCTGTCGCTTGCAGCCGCGCTCGTTCCCGTTATTTCCGCATCCCGGATAAGACGCCAGACGGGTGAAATCATCTCAAAAAGCAACACGTCGATAAAAATAGCGTTTGCAACCGGCTTGCCCGCCGCGGCGTTGGTATTCGTTTTTGCGGAGCCGGTCGTAACGCTGTTGTATCCGCGGTTGTCCGCAATGGAAACGGCCGCCGCGATAAGACTTATGAAAATATGCAGTTTCAGCATTCCTCTGTGCGCGGCGAGAGAAATTTTTTCGACTATTCTTATGACTCTTGACAAGACGGGCAGGGTTATTGCAAACAACGTTTTCGCAGTAGTTCTTAAAACGGCCGTCAGCGTGTTTTTAATTATTCGCACGGGAATTGAGGGCGCGGCTTACGGAGCGATAGTCTTCGGCGCGACGGGATTTATACTTAACGCGACGTCTTACGTTTCTCTCGTCGGAAAAAATCTTAAACTGATTAAAAACGTTAGTACAACGGCCGTCGGAAGTGCTATAATGGCAGGAGTGGCGACGCTTATGACGACGATAATTCCGAATACTTTTGCGGCACTTGCGGCAGGAGCGCTGACGTCCGTTACGGTATACTTCATCGTGCTGTCCGCAACGCGGGTATTCGACGACGGCGAACTGAGCGGAATACCGCTTTCGCGTTGCTTTGACAGATTTTCGAAAAAACTCAGATTCTGGGAGAGATGATATGATAACCGTAATAGGTATGGGTCTGCATCCCGACGACCTGACTGTGCGCGCCGCAAAAAAAATCGAATGCGCACAAAAGGTTTTCGTAAAAACGGCTAAGACGCCCGTTTTCGATTACTTTATTAAAAACAAGTCCGACGTAAAGACTTTCGACAGTCTTTACGACGAGGCCGAGGATTTCGATACGCTCGACGAAAGGATAATCGATGCCTTGCTTTCCGAAAACGAAAAAGGCGACGTCGTTTTTTGCGTATGCGGAGGCGGTTTCGACGACGGAACCGTGTCGCGACTTGCAAAAAGGACGAGCGATTTCGAAGTAATAGCGGGCGTCAGTTACGCAGGCGCCGTTGCGGGCGTGTGTCCCGATACTTCGGTTATGAGCTACTCGGCATACGACGCCGTTGCTCCGGGCAGAGTTTTTGCGCCCGATAAACGACATACCGTCGTAATCCGCGAGATAGACAACAAATATCTGGCAAGCGATTTAAAACTGAAACTTATAGACGTTTACGGTGAGGATAAAAAAGTCGTTCTCGTAAATTCTGTCAAAAAGACGGATAAACTGACATACATATCTCTTGTCGACCTTGACAGAGAAAAAAAATATTCTTACGCAACTACTCTCGTCGTCCCTTCCGAGGATTATCTTGACGCCAAAAGACACGACGTAACCGACCTTCTTAACATAATGAACTATCTGCTTTCCGAAAAAGGTTGTCCGTGGGACAGAGCGCAGACGCACGAAAGCATAAGGGAAAACCTTATCGAGGAAGCGTACGAACTTGTGGACGCAATCGACCGCGACGACCTTGACGGTATGGTCGAGGAAAGCGGCGACGTACTGTTGCAGGCCGTATTTCACTGTATGCTCGGCAATCTCGACGGCGAATACGATTTCTGCGACGCCGTTTCGGGACTTTGTCATAAACTCATAACGAGGCACACTCATATTTTCGGCAGCGACAAGGCGATGAATGCCGAAGAGGCCCTGAAATACTGGACCGAGGCAAAATCCGTCGAAAAAGAATACGCAGGTTACGCCGATAAAATGGATAAAATTCCCAAAAACCTTCCCGCGCTCTTATACGCGTATAAAATGCAGAAAGTCGCGGTAAAATGCGGATTCGACTGGGAAAATATCGAAGGAACTTTCGATAAACTTTACGAGGAAATCGAGGAGTTCAGAAAGGCTCCCGACGACGAGGCGACGATGGAGGCGGGCGACGTGCTCTTTTCGGCCGTAAATCCCATGCGTTGGCGCCATATCGAACCCGAACTCGCGCTGAAAGCGTCATGCGACAAATTTCTTAAAAGATTCAGATATATGGAAAGCGAGATACTGAAAGCGGGAAAGGATTTGTCCGACGCCGCGGTGCTTGACGAATACTGGCGCAAGGCTAAGGAAATCTATAAGTAACCGAAGAGAAAAATATGAAAATCGGAAACGTTGTTCTGAAAAACGATTTGATTCTTGCCCCGATGGCAAATTATACCGACGCGGGTTTCAGGCGGCTTGCGTCGCTTTACGGCGCGGGACTGACGGTAACCGAAATGGTATCGGCAAAAGGGTTGTGTTACGGAAATCCCAATACAAATGCGCTTCTTAAAATCGCCGAAGAGGGATGTCCCGTCGCGGTGCAACTTTTCGGAAGCGACCCCGAATACATAAAAAGGGCGGTTGAACATCCTCTTTTAAAGCCGTTTGACATAATAGACATAAATATGGGTTGTCCCGTCCCGAAAATAGTCAAAAACGGCGAGGGCAGCGCGCTTATGAACGACCCCGAAAAAGTGTATGCGATTGTGAAATCGGCGGTAGAAAACACTGATAAACCCGTTACCGTAAAAATACGGGCGGGCTTTTCGGGAGACAGCGTCAACGCTCCCGAAATCGCAAAGGTCATCGAGGAAGCGGGCGGCAGCGCCGTCAGCGTGCACGCAAGAACGAGAGAGCAGTTTTATTCGGGCAAGGCCGACCGCGACGTTATAAAGCGGGTAAAAGAAAGGGTGAAAATACCAGTAGTAGGCAACGGCGACGTAATATGTAAAAACGATTATCTCGAAATGAAAAAAGAAACGTCGTGCGACGGCGTCATGATAGGACGGGGTGCGTTGGGTAGACCTTATATATTTTCGGAAATACAGGATAAACCTTACGAATTTAACGTTAAAGACGCGATTATGCAGCATATTGCCGTATTGAAAACGTATCTTCCCGAACGCACGGTTATAAATCAGATGAAGGCGCAACTGTGCTGGTACGCAAAAAACACGCGCCACGCGAAAGAGGTCAGAAGGGCGATTACCGATATGAACGATATGGAAAAACTTATCGAAACGACAGACAAATATTTCACTGGAGAAAACTTATTATGAACATTGTTCTGGTGGAACCCGAAATTCCGCAAAACACCGGCAATATTGTAAGAACCTGCGCGGCAACGAAAAGCAGATTGCATCTTATCGAACCTCTCGGATTCGAAATATCGGACAAATATTTAAAACGGGCTGGGCTGGATTACTGGAGCGAGTGCGATATCAGCATATATAAAAATCTCGACGAATTTTTCGAAAAAAACCCCGGCGAATACTTTTTTGCTTCCACGAAAGCAAAACGGTGCTACTCCGAGGTATCGTATCCCGACGACGCGTATCTGTTTTTCGGAAAGGAAACGAAAGGTCTGCCCGAAGAACTTCTGCACGATAATTACGACCGCGCCGTAAGAATTCCTATGGGAACGGGCATACGAAGCCTCAATCTTTCAAACAGCGTGGCGATAGTGCTTTACGAGGCTCTCAGACAGCATTCCTTTTACGATTTACAGGAAGAAGGCCGTCTTACGAGATACGACGATAAATAATCGGCGTCAATCGTCAAAATATTAACAAACGATTGCATTATAAGGTAAATTATGGTATTATATAGACGCTCGTTTTTCCGGGCGTCATTAAATATATCAGCAAATAAAATTCAGGAGACGGATTATGAACAAAAAAACGATAACCGACATTGACGTAAAGGGCAAAAAATGCCTTGTGCGCGTTGACTTCAACGTGCCTATGAAAGACGGTGTCATCACCGACGAAAACCGTATCGTCGGCGCGCTTCCCACCATAAAGTATCTTATGGAACACGGCGCGAAAGTCGTGCTTTGCTCGCATATGGGGAAACCGCACAACGTGCTTGACGAAAAACTCAAACTCAACAAAAAGGAAAAGGCGAAAATCGAGGCCCTTCCCGAAGACCAACGCGCCGCAGCCACCGAGGAAGCTCTCGAAAAGGCTGGGAAAGACATTAAAAAACTTTCTCTCGCGCCCGTCGCGAAAAGACTTAACGAGCTTCTCGACAATAAAGTTACTTTCGCAACCGACGTTATCGGACCCGACGCTAAGGCAAAGGTTGCCGCTCTTAAAGAGGGCGAATGCGTTCTTCTCGAAAATCTGCGTTTCCACGCCGGCGAAGAAGGTCGCGACGAGAATTTCTGCAAAGCGCTTGCGGAGTACGCCGACGTTTACGTCAACGACGCTTTCGGCACGGCGCACCGTTCGCACGCGTCCACCGCGGCAATCGTCGAATACGGTTTCGTAAAGACTGCGGTATGCGGGTTCCTTATCGAAAAGGAATTATCGGTAATGGCCGACAGTCTCGAGCATCCCGTCCGTCCGTTCGTAGCCGTACTCGGCGGCGCGAAAATCGCCGACAAACTCAACGTCATAAACAATCTGCTTGACAAATGCGACGCGCTTATCATCGGCGGCGGTATGGCATATACGTTCCTGAAAGCGGAAGGCGGCAGCGAAGGGCAGTCGCTTATCGACGATGAAAAAATTCAGTACTGCACCGATATGCTCGATAAGGCGGATATCCTCGGCAAGAAAATTTATCTTCCCGTCGACAGCACCGTCGTATCCGCGTTCCCCGACCCCATTGACGCTCCCGTAGAAGTCGAATACGTTGACAGCAAGAGTATTCCCGACGATAAAATGGGTCTCGATATCGGCGTTAAAACCCAAAAACTTTTCGCAGACGTAATAAAAGACGCCAAAACCGTTATCTGGAACGGACCTATGGGCGTTTTCGAAAATCCCACGTTATCGAAAGGCACGTATGCCGTTGCGGAGGCTCTTGCCGCGTTGCACGGCACGGGCGCAACGACGATAATCGGCGGCGGCGACAGCGCGGCGGCGGTACAGCAACTGGGATTTGCCGATAAAATGACTCATATTTCGACGGGCGGCGGCGCTTCTCTCGAACTTTTTGAGGGTAAGGTACTTCCCGGCATCGCATGCTTAAACGACAAATAAACGTTATTTTGAATTATTTATAAGGATATAAAGGAGAAACATTATGCGTAAACCCATTATCGCAGGAAACTGGAAAATGAACAATACGATAGCGGCGACGAAGGCTCTCGTTACCGAACTTATTCCTCTCGTCAAAGACGCGAAAGCCGACGTCGTAATATGCACGCCGTATACCGACCTCGCAACCGCCGTCGAACTTACGAAAGGCACGAATATTCACGTAGGCGCCGAAAACGTGCATTGGGCGGAAAAGGGCGCTTTTACGGGCGAAATTTCCGCAGATATGCTTAAAGAACTGGGCGTCGAGTACGTCATTATCGGACACAGCGAACGCCGCCAGTATTTCGGCGAAACCGACGCTACCGTCAACGCACGCGTTAAAGCCGCGCTTGCAAAAGGACTTAAACCCATTATCTGCGTAGGCGAACTTCTTGAAGAACGCGAGGCGGGCAAAACCGACGAAGTCGTTATTCGTCAGACTACCGAGGCGTTTAAAGACGTCGATAAATCCGAACTTGAAAACATCGTCGTCGCATACGAACCCGTATGGGCAATCGGCACGGGTAAAACGGCTACCGCCGAAGACGCGAACGCGACAATCAAAGTCATCCGCGATACGCTTGCAAACCTTTATTGCAGAAATTGCGCCGATACGAAAATCCGTATTCAGTACGGCGGCAGTATGAACACCAAAAACGTAGACGAACTTATGGCTATGCCCGAAATAGACGGCGGTCTTATCGGCGGCGCGTCGCTTAAAGCGGCCGATTTTGCGCGCGTGGTAAATTTTGAGGAAGTAAAATGACGAAACAGGTTGTTCTGGTTGTTATGGACGGCGTGGGCAAATCGACGACGGGTCTCGGAGACGCCGTCGCGAAAGCCAACACCCCCACTCTCGACAAATTGCTTGCCGCTTGCCCGCACACTTACATAAAAGCGCACGGTACGGCGGTGGGACTTCCTTCCGACGACGATATGGGCAACAGCGAGGTAGGACATAACGCGCTGGGATGCGGTCAGGTTTATTCGCAGGGCGCGAAACTCGTTGAAGAAGCCATCGAAAGCGGCGATATTTTTAATTCTTCCGCCTGGCGAGAACTTAAAGACAACTGCGTCGCGAATAACGGAGCGATGCATTTTATCGGTCTTCTGTCGGACGGCAACGTTCACAGCAATATAAATCATCTCATCGCCCTTATAAAAGGCGCGAAAAAAGATGGCGTAAAAAAGGCGTTCGTTCACGTTCTTCTTGACGGACGCGACGTACCCGCAACCAGCGCGCTTCAATACGTCGATATCCTCGAAAAGGCGATGGCGGCACTGAACGACGGCGATTTCAAAGCACGCATCGCGTCGGGCGGCGGCCGTATGAAAATCACGATGGACAGGTATTTCGCCAACTGGGATATGGTAAAGCAGGGTTTTTATACTCACGTTTACGGCGAAGGCAGACAATTCGCAACCGCGACGGACGCCATCGAAACTTTCCGTAAAGAGACCCCCGGTATAATAGACCAGGATCTTCCCGCTTTCGTCATCGCGGAAGACGGAAAACCGGTGGGCGCGATGCGCGACGGCGACAGCGTGATTCTGTTCAACTTCAGGGGCGACCGCGCTATAGAAATCTCAATGGCGTTCGATAACGCCGATTTCACCGCTTTCGACAGAGGAAATATGCCGAAGGTTTTATATGCGGGTATGTTGCAGTACGACGGCGATATGCGTCTGCCGAAACGTTTTCTTGTGGAGCCTCCGAAAATCAGATATACTTTGTCGGAGTTTCTCGTGAACAAAGGCGTTAACGAATACGCTGTATCCGAAACGCAGAAATACGGCCACGTAACGTATTTCTGGAACGGCAACCGCAGTGAAAAATTCAGCGACGCGCTTGAAACGTTTGAAGAAATTCCGTCCGATAAGGTGTCCTTCGACGAGCGTCCCTGGATGAAATCCGCCGAAGTTACCGATAAAGTCATCGAGGCCGTAGAAAGCGGTAAATACGGATTTATAAGATGCAATTATCCCAACGGCGATATGGTAGGACATACGGGAAATTTCGACGCAACGGTTATAGGCGTCGAAGCCGTAGACCTCGGTTTGTCGAGACTTTTGCCCGTAATCGAAAAAAACGGCGCGAAACTCGTCGTTACCGCAGATCACGGCAATGCCGACGAGATGCTTGAAAAAAACAAAAAAGGCGTCGTTTCGGTGCGTACCGCGCACAGCCTTAACCCCGTGCCTTTTATAATTTTTAACGCCGACGCGGAAATTGCGGATGGGGAGTTCGGATTGTCGAACGTCGCGGCAACCGTCGCGAAACTTATGGGATTCGAGCCCGACGAACACTGGGATGCCCCGATAATTAAATAATCCGGGAATTGAAAAAGACCGCCTTCGGGCGGTTTTTTAATGCACGGAAGTATTTTTTTGTACTCAAATGTAAAAATTTCGATAATATGCGCCGAAAGTACCGTCAAGTTTGTTGACCTGACGCGTCGGACATAATATAATTAAGTCATTATGAAAACCGACGATAAAATCAGAAACAGAACTTTAAGAATTGCGTTTACGGGCGTTATGTGCGCTTTAACGGTTGTTGCAACTGCTGTCGGCGCTCTTACGATACCCATGCCCGCTACCGAAGGATACATCAATTTCGGCGACGCCATAATAATGCTTACCGCGCTTTTTGCCGGTCCCGTACCCGCGCTTATCGTGGGAGGAATAGGCAGTATGCTTGCCGACCTCATCTGCGGATACGTGCACTGGGCCGGCTTCACCCTTGTTATTAAAGGACTCGAAGGGCTTATTGCCGGTCTGTTTGCGAAAACGATAAATAAAAAAGGCAGATATTATATTGATTTTATCGGTCTTATTCTGTCGGCGTTGTTCATGGTATTGGGCTATTATCTGGCGGGCGCTCTTATGTACGGTTGGGCGGGATCGTTCAGCAGTCTCGGAGGAAACTTCATTCAGGGCGGCGTATCGGTTGCCGTTTCGTTCGTGCTGTATATTGTTCTGGACAGGATAAAAGCCGTCAGGAGTTTTACGGAAAAATTATACAAAGACGCGACCGTTTCCGATGAGGGAAAGACGGCGGACGCGGCGATTTCAGAGGAAAAAGTCGACGAGGTTGCGGCGGACGAAGGAAATGACCGGACGGACGTCAGCGACGGTTGCGAAACAGAGGATAAAAAATAAACTTTACGATAGGCGGTTTTTTCTGATATGTGTTGATTTTTGTCTTCCGTTATGGTAAACTGAATTTGTAGTTTTTTATTAAAACTTATAAATTTCAGGTGGATATACGGATTTTATGAAAGATAACACACTTATCAAATATCTAAAACTTTGCGAAAGAATCGAGGCTTCGGACCTGCACATCAAATCGGGAAAATGCGCGATAGCACGAGTTGCCGGCGCGCTGAAACAAATCGACGACACCGTTTTGACGAGAGAGCAGGTCTTTTCTTTTATTCAGGATATTCTTACCGAAAAACAGATGGTGGAATTCGAGCAATTCTGCGACGTCGACAGTTCATTCTCGATAGGCGACAGGCGTTTCAGGTGTAACATCTACCGCGAATTCAACGGTTTTTCCATATCGATAAGGCGCATAATCAACGAAGTGGGAGATTTCAGAGCGCTGGGTATTCCCGAGGTTCTGAAAAATCTTTCGGTCAAAAAAAGCGGTCTCATTCTTATCACCGGGCCTACGGGAAGCGGCAAAACCACGACGCTTGCAAGCATTATCAACTATCTTAACCGCGTCATAACGGCGCATATAATCACTATTGAGGACCCTATAGAATATACTTACACCGGCAACCGATGCGTCATCACGCAAAGGGAAATAGGTCGTGACGCGAGCGATTATCCCCGCGCGCTGCGTGCGTCGCTCAGACAGGACCCCGACGTAATTATGCTTGGCGAGATGCGCGACCTCGAAAGTATCCGCACCGCTTTGACTGCCGCAGAGACAGGACATCTCGTGTTATCGACTTTACATACTACGGGCGCGGCGAATTCCATCGACCGTATTATCGACGTATTCCCCGCCGACCAGCAACAACAGATAAGAGTGCAGTTATCGATGGTTCTTCTTGGCGTCGTCTCGCAGCAGCTCGTGCCTAACGTCAAGGGCGGGCGTTCGCTCGCAACCGAGGTTATGATTTGTAACGGTGCCATTAAAAATATCATAAGAGAGGGCAAAAACTATCAGTTGCAGAACGCTATGATGACAAGCCGAAGCGCGGGAATGTACAGTATGGAACAGTGCCTCGACGCTATGTGCAGACAGGGTATAATCAGCCCCGAAAATTGTCAGTTATATACGCCCGCAAGCGCGGCTAACAGCGGCGCGAACAGACAATAATATTTTACGAAGTCCCGTCCAGGCGGGCAAAGAGGAGAACGTATGAGTTTTGAAAAAATTCGCGAAAACAAAAAAGAAAGCGTCGATTTCATAATCGACCATATCGGCAAAGTTATTAAAACTTTCGGAAAACGCTCTTCGGGCAGCGAAGGCGAAAAAAAAGCGGCCGAATATATGGGAGAACTTCTGAAACCCTATGCGGACGAAGTTCGTCTCGAGCCGTTTCCCGTGCATCCGTCGGCTTTTTACGGTTGGATTTATCTGAGCGTAACGCTGTATCTTATAGGTCTTGTCGCGTATTTCTTTCAACCCGTCGCGTCTCTCGTGCTGTTTGTCGTCGCGACGTTTATAATGGCGGGCGAGTTCGTGATGTATAAAAAGCTTGTTGATAATCTTTTCGTAAAAAAGACGTCTTATAATCTCTATGCCGTAAAACATCCGTCGGGCGAAGTAAAAAGAAGAATTCTGTTCAACGGACATATGGACGCCGCGTTCGAGTGGACGTTCAATTACCATCTCGGCGGAAAGGGTTATATCGCGCACGTCGTTACGAGTATGGTGGGAGTGTTGTATTTCTTCGTAGTGATTATCCTCGGCATAGCGAACAAATATGCGGCTTCGCCTTTTTTACACGGCAACGTCGCGAATATTTTAGGATACGTCTGTCTTGTTTTCGTTCCTCTCTGGATAGGCATGTACTTTATGTGGAACGAAAAAATCGTATCCGACGGAGCAAACGACGACCTTACGGGTTGCTTTATGAGCATTGCTCTTATGAAAGCGCTTAAAGATAACGGAGTAACGCTTGAAAATACTGAAATCGGCGTAATACTGACAGGAAGCGAAGAGGCCGGACTTCGCGGTTCAAAGGCCTTTTGCGAGGCGCATAAAAACGAATTTAAGGACGTCGAAACGTTGGTGTTTTCCATCGATACCATTCACAATGCGGATTGCCTCGGCGTAAACGTCGCCGACCTTAACAATACCGTGCCTTCCGACCCTCACGCAATCGACCTGTTTTATAACGCGGCGCTCGACGTAGGCGTACCCATAATCAAAACCAGCGTGCCTTTCGGAGCAACGGACAGCGCGGGGTTCAATCAGGGAGGCCTTAAAGCGGTCGGAATAACCGCTATGAGCCACGAGCTCGAAGATTATTATCATACGAGAAGAGATACCGCGGATAACCTCGACAGAACGGGGCTCGAAAATTGTTTCGAGGCGGCGGTAAGAACAATCGAAAGATTCGACGAAGGACTTTGATAAAACGTAAGCGCAGGCTTACTGTGTATAAATTATCAGAGAGAGGTGTGAAATTATGAGTAAACAAATCGAGATAACCGCGCCGATGAAACTTCTTAACGAAGACGGCACGCTCGCCCAGCCCGGTTATGCAAAACGCAATATCATCGAGTATAACAGGGAATGCATTTCCGCATCGAAATGGAGAATCAAGGAATGGGATTTTTATCAGGTCGGTTGCAAAGATTTTATCGTGCAATTTAACTTCTTCAACATTTCGCTTGCTTCCGCGGCTACGGTCGGATACGTAAATCTCAGGACGGGCGAAACCGTATCGGATATGATACTCGACCTTGCGACGGCGGATAAATTCCCGGTAAACCGCAACGGCGAGAAACCCTATACTTTCGAGCGTACAAAGGGCAAAAAGACTTTGAAATTCGAAGTCACCGAGAAAACGAGACGTCTTTACTGGAAAAGCCCTAAAATCGAATGCGAATTCGTAATGGACAATTATACGGGCGAAAGTATCGTCATTATGAATCCTTTCGACCGGCATAAAAACCGTTTCTTCTTTACGGAAAAAATCAACTGTATGCCCACGAAGGGTTTCGTGAAATTCGGCGACACCGTTATCGACGGCAACCGCGACGACCTTTTCACCGTTCTCGACTGGGGACGCGGAGTATGGGAACATAAAAACTTCTGGTTCTGGGGCAACGGCACGACTTATATCGACGGCAAATTGTTCGGTTTCGAAATCACCTGGGGAATAGGCAATCCCGAAAAGGGTTACGAAACGGCGCTTATGTACGACGGAAAATGCCATAAACTCGGCAAAGTCGACGTCGAATATCAGCCCGACAAACGCTGGATTGAACCGTGGAAATTCCACGAAGAGAACGGCAGATTCGAACTTACGATGACGCCTTATTACGATAATCATTCGGGCGTAATGCTGCCTAACGTGGGAATGCTTTCTCATCAGGTGCACGGATTGTGGAACGGTACGGTAACGCTTGACGACGGCACCGTACTCGAAATCAAAGATATGTACGCATTCTGCGAGAAAGTTTATAACAAGTGGTAAAATAAACTTATTGTTGCGGGGAAAAACGACAGCGACGCTGTCGTTTTTGCCTGTACGGTGAAATTATGGTCAAGTGGAAAGTGGCTCTGTTTTTTCTCGTCGTGTTGTTAACGGCGTTTATATTGCCCGTCGGCGTCGATATGCTGGTGGGCTATACCGCCGTTGTTTCGAACGAAGGCCTCGTATCGAAGCACGAGGATATAGGCTTTTACTGCGACGACGTTTATATAGGAACAAGCGTCGTAGGCGACGACGGCGTGCAGAGCAACAGATTCGATATTTTCGATTGTACGGGAATTTCCGGGGAAAGCGAAGTTATCGTTACCCCTTCGGCCGCTTTTTCGGACGGTATCGTGGATTTTTCCCGTAACGTCGAAAGCATTTTTATCGACGGTAAAAACGCGATAATCGTCGAGGGTCTTAACGTAACGTCGGCGTCGGATATTCTGTATTACGTCAGCGAGTACGGCTATCTAAACGGGAACGTCGTGCTGCAAAAGGATATATCGCTCGGAGAAATATCGTCGTCGTTGTTTTTTAACGAAGGAAAGGACGACGTGGCTTTTAAATCGGAATACGGTATTTACGGAAACGGACATACGATAACGGGGCCCGAAAACAATCGCTCTTATTTCAACGCGCTGTTCACGTTTTCGGGGACGAACGAGATTGAAATCCGGGATACGAAATTTACGGGAAGGGATTTCGAGACAGGCGCCGATATCGTGCTTGACGATTTGTGCGACGCGGGTATAATGGTCGAAATTTCCAAGTGTAAAGACGTAAACGTCGAAAACTGCATATTCCAGAACGCAAACCGGCACGTAGGAATTAAATCTTCCGACGTTTGTTTCGTAAACTGCATTTTCGTAAACGCCGCCGATACGGGTATATCGCTTAAAACGGTAAAAGGAAAAAAATCGACGGTGAGCGTCGAAGATTGCATATTCTATAATCTCGTCGTATCGGGGATAACGAACTGGTGCTCCGACGCGGTTACTTCCGAAAGTTATTGCACGATAAATCTTCTCGGAAAGGTGTCTTTTTACACCTGGAAGAAAGACGATACCGCGCAGATTATGCCCGGTTACAGCGATTATTCCTCGCTTGCCAACTCGTATTTCCAGTCGGTTATGAAAAAAAACGAGATGAAGAAATACCTTGTCGCTTACGGCGAACACAATTATCTTTCAAGCGCGATAATGGTTTTGTGCTCGGCGGGAGGCGACTCGAGAAACTTACCCGAAATAAACGGCGCGGCGGAACAGGGCATAACGAAAATCACCACACCCATTAACGCGATTGTCGCGTCTTTTCTTACCACATCGGATTTATACGGCTATACCGATACTTCCGTTATCCGACCCGACGAAACGCCAGATTTCGCATTCTGAATAACAAAGGCGTTTTTTGGCGTTTTACGGTTTTTTATTTCGTTTTCCAATGCGTTTTTTCCTTGCCATAAATAAAAAAATAATATATACTGTTCCATAGAAAAGTGAGGTTTACGACATTGAGTAATCAAACTATTTTAGTCCTCGATTTCGGAGGACAGTACAAAGAGTTGATTGCCCGCAGCATAAGGGACGCAAAGGTCTATTCCCTTGTTAAATCGGGCAGTATAAGCGCGGACGAAGTGCGAAAGATTAATCCTATCGGTATCATTCTGACCGGCGGTCCCAACAGCGTATACGGGGACAGCGCGCAGGAATTCGATGCCGATATTTTATCGTTGGGCGTTCCCGTTCTCGGAATATGTTACGGAATGCAACTGTTGTGCCATACGCTTGGCGGGCACGTCGTCAGTTGCAAAACGAGCGAGTTCGGCGTTACGAAAGCCAATCTCGATAACTCGTCGGAAATTTTTAAGGGAGTAAGCGCCGTAACGAAGGTTCTGATGAGCCACAGCGACCGCGTCGAACGCGCTCCCGAGGGATTTAAAGTAATAGGACATACCGCAAAATGTCCCGTTTGCGCCGTCGAAAATCCAGAAAAGAGACTCTACGGCGTCCAGTTCCATCCCGAGGTGGAATTATCCGTCGAGGGGCAACAGGTGTTGCGCAATTTTCTGTTTAACGTCTGCAAGGCGTCGGCAGATTACGACCTCGGCGATTATATCGAAAGAAAAATCAAGGAAGTGCGGGAAACCGTCGGTAACGATACGGTTATCCTCGGACTTTCGGGCGGAGTCGACAGCAGCGTCGCGGCAACTCTTCTGAGCCGCGCGATAGGCAAACAACTTATCTGTATTTTCGTCGACCACGGCCTTATGCGCGAAAACGAAGGCGACGAAATCGAAAGTATTTTCTCTAAAATGGACCTGCACTTCGTACGCGTCGACGCAGAAGCCCGTTTTCTCGAAAAACTCAAGGGAGTTACCGACCCCGAGAAAAAACGCAAGATAATCGGCGCCGAATTCGCATACGTTTTCGAGGAAGAAGCGCGAAAATTCGAAAACGCGCGCTATCTCGCTCAGGGAACCATTTATCCCGATATCATCGAATCGGGAGGCAAACATAACGCCGTAATTAAATCGCATCACAACGTCGGAGGACTTCCCGAAAAACTGAATTTCAAGGGCGTTGTCGAACCGCTGAACGGACTGTTCAAAAACGAGGTCCGCATAGTCGGTAAAAAACTGGGCCTTCCCGATTATCTGATTAACCGTCAGCCGTTCCCAGGGCCCGGTCTTGCGGTAAGGGTTATGGGCGAAGTTACGAAAGAAAAATGCGATATTTTAAGAAAAGCCGATAAAATATACCGCGACGAAATAGAAAAATCCAACGTCAAGGTTTCGCAGTATTTCGCTGTGCTTACAGGCGTTCGTACGGTAGGAGTAATGGGCGATTATCGCACGTACGATTATCTCGTTGCGCTTCGTGCGGTCAACACAAGCGATTTTATGACGGCGCAATATACGCCCATACCGCACAGATTGCTGCAAAAAATTTCATCGCGGATAGTCAACGAGGTCAAGGGCGTAAACAGAGTCTGCTACGATATAACCAGCAAACCGCCCTCAACAATCGAATGGGAGTAAGAATAAACTTTGCGCGTTAAAAGCGCAAAGTTTTTTAATAAGTAAATAAAGGAGAACGAATATGAAATTACTGTACGAAGGAAAGGCAAAAGAAGTTTTTTCAACCGACGACCCCGATAAACTCATTATTAAATACAAAAACAGTCTTACCGCCGGTAACGGGGCAAAAAAAGCCGATATGGAAGGTAAAGGCGCATTGAATTGCAGAATCTCGAACATTATCTTCGGATATCTCGAGAGCAACGGCGTGCCCACTCATTTCGTCCGTGAAATCGACGAAACCGCTATCGAAGTGAAAAAAGTTGAAATCGTACCCCTCGAAGTTATCGTGAGAAACGTCGCCGCGGGAAGCTTTTCAAAAAGATACGGCGTGGAAGAAGGAAGCGCGCTGAAATGTCCCGTTCTCGAATACAGTTATAAATGCGACGAGCTGGGCGACCCGTTAATCAACGATTATCATATTATGGCGCTGGGGCTCGCTACGAGAGAAGAGCTTGACGAAATCGCCGCTATAACGTTCAGAGTAAACGAACTTCTGAAAGCGTTTTTCGATAAAGTGGGCGTAAGACTTATCGACTTTAAAATAGAACTGGGTCGTTATCACGGCAAAATAATTCTTGCCGACGAAATATCTCCCGACAGTTGCAGACTCTGGGAGAAAGGAACCGACGAAAAACTCGATAAGGATCGTTTCCGCAGAGATATGGGCGGCGTACTCGAAGCGTATGAAAAAATCCTTAAAAAGATTGACTGTTAAATTGACATTAAAGTCGTATATTCCGACACACCGACGCGCATTTTTGCGCGTCTTTTCTTTTGTAATACTTTTGTAATACTTTTGTAATTCGCACGTAATTGTTATGAAGTATTATAAAAACAGAATTGAAACAGGCCTAAACTTGTAATAAAATTCCTCTTTATGCAACGCGTCCGTATTATCGGGCGCGTTGCATTTTATATAAATGTAATAAATTTGTAATTATTTTGTCATATCGGAGTAATCGTATTTTTTTACAATTGTATACAGTAAAATCACGGAGTAGGTATGGGAATTATCGTAGCACTTACCGGCTCGAGCGGAAACATGGGAAGAGAGACTCTTCCCGCGCTTATGAGCCTGCCTTTTATAGACAGAATCAACCTTCTTTATCTCGACAACCGTCGGGAAAGACGTTTTGCAAGAAAAATCAAACGCAGATACGGCGACAGAGTTTTTCAGATTTTCGGAAATATCGCAAACGAAGACGATTGCGAGAAACTTATCTCGGACGCCGATTACGTTATTAATCTTGCGGCCGTTATACCGCCCGCGTCCGACAGCGAACCGGAAAAGACGCGGGAATGTAACGTTACGGGCGTAAAAAACCTTGTTAAAGCTATCGAAAGACGGGAAAAACAGCCGGGATTCATACATACGTCGACGGTTGCGGTGTACGGCAACCGCAATTACCTGCATCCGTGGGGAAGAGTGGGCGACCCTCTTCTCCCGAGCGTTTACGACGTTTACGCCGCAACGAAAGTAAAGGGAGAGAGAATTATTCTCGACAGTAATATCGAAAAATGGAGCATACTTCGTCAGACGGCAATCCTGCACAACAGAATGCTTACGGACAATATGAAAGACGGACTTATGTTTCATACCTGTTTCAACGTCCCGCTCGAATGGGTTACCTCGCGCGACAGCGGTCTGCTGATTAAAAACATAATAAAACGTGATTACGAAGAAGGCGGCGTAGAAAATTACTGGAATCGGGTTTTCAATATCGGCGGCGGCGACAAAAACAGAGTGACGGGTTACGATACCTTTGAGGAAGGTTTCGGAATAATAGGCGGAAGCGCCGAAAAATTTATGCGTCCAGGCTGGAACAGCATCAGAAATTTTCACGGAATGTGGTTCAGCGACAGCGACGAACTGCAGGATATGTTCGATTTTCAGCGCGAGAGCGTAAAGGATTACTGGCTTGAAATACTGAAAAGTCATCCTTATTATAAAATAGCGAAAATACTGCCTCCGGTAATAATCAGAAAACTGGCAATCGAAAGACTCCTTCCCGACCCGAACAGTCCGTCGCGATGGATAAAAAACGGCGACGAAGGAAAGGTCAAGGCATATTTCGGAAGTAAGGAGAATCTCAAATGCATGCCCGAAGACTGGAAGGATTTCGCCGTTCTTGCGAAAGGCCGCCTGCCCGACGGCGACGTAAATTACCGCGAACTCAAAAATATTAAAAATCTGAAGAAGTACGGATTTGTGCTTCCGCACGGATACGATGAAACGAAAGCCGATTCCGAGCTGGATTTGGACGATATGCGCGCCGCCGCGGAATACAGAGGGGGCGAAGTCGTCAGCGAAGAAATGAATAAGGGCGATTTATATACGAAACTGCTTTGGCGCTGTCACGACGGACACGAATTTTACGCTTCTCCCTATGCGGTGCTGAAGGCGGGACACTGGTGTCCCGAATGTACCGAACCCGAGCCGTGGGACTTCGACAGACTGAGCAAGTTTATGCCTTATTACGCAAACGTCTGGTACGATACTCACGCAAAGGGCGAAAACGTCGTTTACTTTTTCGACGACGAACACCACGCGAAATTTACAAGATTCTGATATGAAAAAAATAAAGATTTACTTTTTTTCGGGAACGGGAAATACAAAAAAAGCGGCAAACCTGTTCAAAAACGAATTCGAGGCGAAAGGCGTCGTGACAAAAATCACGGAAATAAAAAAAGACGTCTGCGATTTCGATACCGAAGATTGCGACGCGGTCGGAATATTCTATCCCGTACACGCATTCAACGCGCCTTACGTCGTGCTTGATTTTGCACGTAAACTGCAGAAAACGCACGATAAACCGCTGTTTATAGTAAAAACGTCGGGAGAACCGGTGAGACTGAACAACATATCGTCGCTTAAACTTATCTCCGTCCTGAAAAAGAGAGGTTACGATTTTTTCGCGGAGTATCACTACGTGATGCCGTACAATATGATTTTCAGACACGGCGACAAAACCGCCTTCCGTATGTGGGATACAATGAAAAAACTCGTTCCCGTCGACGCTTCGGAGGTGCTTGAAAAAACGCCTCGTAAACCGCGTAAAATTCCCTTCGGGGGAGTAATCGCGTTTCTATTCAGAATCGAGCATCCGGCAATGAGAGTTAACGGCAGATTTTTCAAAGTAGATTACGAAAAATGCGTCGGCTGCGGCAAATGCGTCAGGAACTGTCCTATGAACAATATTGTTTACGAAAACGGGAAATTCCGCTTTAATGGAGACTGCGCATGTTGCGTGGCGTGCAGTTTCAACTGTCCCGAAAACGCAATCTCCATAGCGTTGCTTAACGGATGGAAAGTTAACGGACCGTATAATTTCGACAATCCTTGCGGCGAGGACGACGGCAGTCATTCCCGTTATTGCAAAAAGGCCTACGACAGATATTTCAGGGAAGCGGAAATCAAAACGGCCTTGCAAAAACTTGATAATTGAAGTTATTGTCTGTATAATAAAAACAGAGGAAAACATTATGCAAAGAAGAATTCTGATTGCAGAGGATAATATTGAAATTTCGGATACGATGCGTAATTATCTTATCCGTGCGGGATACACCGTATATCAGGCTTTCGACGGCGGCGACGCGCTCGAACAGGCGAGGAAACTCTCACCCGACCTCATATTGCTGGATATTATGATGCCCGTTGCCGACGGCTACGAGGTATGCGAAAGCATAAGACGCGATATGAACGTGCCCATTATCGTCGTCAGCGCAAAGGTTGCGGAGGAAGATAAGGTCAGACTTTTCGAGCTTGGAGCCGACGATTATATCACGAAACCTTTTTCTTTTAAAGAAATGGTATGCAGGGTGAACGCGCAGATAAGACGCTATTACGACCTGAACCGCACGGCGGCAAACGCCGACAGATACCTCGGCGACCTTATGATTTCGCCCGACAGATTCGAGGCAAAAGTTAAAGGGGAGCCTCTCAATCTCACGGCAAAGGAGTTTAAGATTCTCGATTATCTCACCCTCAACCGCAATCAGATTTTCAGCAAGCAGAAACTCATCGACGCCGTATGGGGCATCGACGAATACATAGATGAAAATACCGTTGTGGTAACGATAGCGCGTCTGCGCGAAAAACTTGAAAAGGCGGGCGTTCAGAACGTCGTTACCATATGGGGTCTGGGATATAAGTGGCAGGACTGAATTGAAACGAAAAACGAGAAAAAGCGTTTACGACGCAATCGCACAACTTAATCGTTTCGAAATCGATACGCCCATTTCGATAGAGGGCGACGTTTACGAGCGCAGAATGTTCAAACAACTGGAAACGTTGCGACGCACTATGCGTGACGCGCGCGATTCCTATCAGGAACGCGAAGAAAAAGGGAAGGTAATGCTTGCGTCGGTCGTGCACGATTTAAAAACGCCGTTACAGGTTATTTCGGGGTATGCGGAAAGTCTCGAGGACGGTATGACGGATAAGAATTACTGTGCGCTTATCTTGCAGAAAACCGCCGAGATGAACACTCAGGTTCTGTCTCTCGTCGAGTCGTCGAAAAGGGAAATCCAGACTATCGGGGAAAGAAAACAGAGCCTTCTTATGAGTGAGTTTTTCAGAAAAGAGGCCGAAAAATATACCAAACTCGCAAAAAGCAAAAAAATCGAGTATATCGTAAAAGACGCTCCTTACGTTACCGTTTACGCAAACGCTCAGCACCTTTCGCGAGCCATTCAGAATCTTATAAGCAATGCGATAAAGTACACGCCGTACGGCGGTAAAATCGTCGTCAAAGCAAAAAAAGTGGCGAAAGAACTGAGAATTATCGTAAAAGACAACGGAATAGGAATATCGAAAGACAGTCTGCCGTTTATATTCGATAAGTTTTATATGGAAGATAAATCCCGCGGTTCGGGAAGTAACGGTCTCGGTCTTTATATCACTAAGGAAATAGTCGAGGACCATAAAGGGGTTATTGAAGTCAAAAGCAAAAAGGGCAAAGGAAGCCGTTTCGTCGTCCGACTGCCGATTGAAGAGGGAAAAATCCGTCGTACGATTACCGAAGGATTCGACGCGCTTCCCCGCAATATAAAAATGCTTGTATATTTTTTATTCGGCGGTATTCTGTGCAGTCTTTACCGTTTCCAGAAGTATTACGAAACACGCAAGAAATCCACGCTTGCGGCAGGACTTTTGCTGATACCGTTGTTTCTGCTCGGCTGGGCGGCGGATTTGTTCAGTATCACGGTATGCAACAAAATAACGATGGCTGCCGACTGACAAACATATAAATATTAAAATACCATTTTAATCGCAAAAAAAAGACGCCTACCGGGCGTCTTTAATATTGTCGGAAAAAATATTTGTTCAAACTTTCCCGAACGGCAACCGCACAAGCAACGGTATAAATAAACCAAAAAAGGCACTCATACGAGCGCCTTTTGATGTCAAAGCAAGGGGCAGGTTTATAAAAAACCTTCCGTTGCTTTAATTATTTGTTCAAACTTTCCTGAACGGCAACCGCACAAGCAACGGTATTAAATAAACCAGAAAAGGCACTCATACGAGCGCCTTTTGATGTCAGGGCAAGGGGCAGGTTTATAAAAAACCTTCCGTTGCTTTTGTTATTTGTTCAAACTTTCCTGAACGGCAACCGCACAAGCAACGGTTGCGCCTACCATGGGGTTATTGCCCATTCCGATAAGGCCCATCATTTCCACGTGAGCGGGCACGGAACTGCTGCCTGCAAACTGTGCGTCGCTGTGCATACGGCCCATCGTGTCCGTCATGCCGTAACTTGCGGGACCCGCTGCCATATTATCGGGGTGCAGCGTGCGACCCGTGCCGCCGCCCGACGCAACCGAGAAATACTTTTTGCCGTTATCCCAGCACCATTTTTTATAAGTGCCTGCAACCGGGTGTTGGAAACGGGTGGGGTTAGTGCTGTTGCCGGTGATGGAAACGTCCACGCTTTCGTGACGCATAATGGCAACGCCTTCGTTGACGTCGTTTGCGCCGTAGCAACGTACTTTTGCGCGTTCGCCGTCGCTGTAAGCGGTGGTTTTTACGATTTTGAGAGTATCGGTGTACTGGTCGTACTCGGTCTGAACGTAGGTGAACCCGTTGATACGGCTGATGATGTAAGCCGCGTCTTTGCCGAGGCCGTTAAGAATTACCTGCAAAGGCTCTTTACGAACTTTATTTGCCGAGCGCGCGATGCCGATAGCGCCTTCTGCCGCCGCAAAACTTTCGTGACCGGCGAGGAATGCAAAGCATTTTGTTTCGTCGCGCAGGAGCATTGCGGCGAGATTGCCGTGTCCGAGACCGACTTTGCGGTTTTCGGCAACCGAACCGGGAATGCAGAAGGATTGCAGACCTATACCGATTGCCTCGGCGGCGTCGGCGGCGTCGGCGGCTTTTTTGCAGTTTTTCTTAATAGCGATAGCGCAACCGACGGTGTAAGCCCATACCGCGTTATCAAAAGCGATTGGCTGAATGCCTTTTACGAGCGCTTCGCAATCTACGCCTTTATCGAGGCAGATTTTCTGCGCTTCTTCGAGGGAAGAGATGCCATATTCTTTAAGGACGCCGTTGATTTTGTCAATGCGTCTTTCGTAACCTTCAAATCTTACCATAGCGGTATCCTCCAATTATTCCTTGCGGGGATCGATGTATTTGGCAGCGGTGGCGAAACGGCCGTAACTGCCGGTGCATTTTTTGAGTGCTTCGTCGGCGGGAGTGCCTTTTTTAATCATATCCATCATTTTTCCGAGGTGCACGAATTCGTAACCGATGATTTCGCCTTCTTCGTCAAGACCGACGCGGGTAACGTAGCCTTCGGCCATTTCGAGATAGCGCACGCCTTTTTTCTTTGTGGAAAACATAGTGCCGACCTGACTTCTCAGACCTTTACCGAGGTCTTCGAGAGAAGCGCCTACCACAAGTCCGTCGTCGGAAAACGCCGATTGAGTGCGTCCGTAAACGATTTGCAGGAAAAGTTCGCGCATGGCGGTGTTGATGGCGTCGCATACAAGGTCGGTATTCAACGCTTCGAGAATGGTTTTCCCCGTAAGAATTTCGGCAGCCATAGCCGCGGAATGAGTCATACCGCTGCAACCTAATGTTTCGACGAGAGCTTCTTCGATAACGCCGTTTTTGACGTTAAGAGTGAGTTTGCAGGCGCCTTGCTGAGGAGCGCACCAACCTACTCCGTGGGTGAAACCGCTGATATCGCTGATTTCTTTGGCCTGAATCCATTTTCCTTCCTCGGGTATGGGGGAGGGACCGTGATTCGGACCTTTTTTTACACAGCACATTTGCTCAACTTCGTTAGAGTATTGCATTTGTCGTACCTCCGAAAAATGTTTGTTATTTTTTTAACTTTGTTCAGTATACCATAATAGTAAAAAAAATAAAAGCAATATTTATGGGTTAAACGGAAAAATATCGGGCAATTTACTTTGCATTACGGGTTGCAGGTGGTATAATATCAAAAAAAGATTTCGGAAAACACCATGAATTACGAATTTTCTGACAGACTGAAAAACCTTCAGGGCAATGCCATAAGGGAAATTTTCAAATTGTTGTCTCAACCCGGCGTTATCAGTTTCGCCGGAGGTTTCCCGGCAAAGGAAACCCTGCCCGTTGCCGAAATAAAGGATATTACAAACCGTATTCTCGACGAGAACGGCGCTGAAATCCTTCAATACGGCGGCACCGAAGGATACTATCCTCTGATTGAGTCTTCCTGCGAATACGTAAAGAGAGACGGCATTGTCGCAACTCCCGACAAAACGCTCGTAATCTCGGGAGGACAACAGGGCATAGACCTGACTTTCAAAGCTTTTATCAATAAAGGCGACAGGATTCTCGTCGAGAATCCCACCTACCTTGCCTGTCTTCATATTCTGAAAACGTACGAGGGCGAGGCGATAGGCGTGGACAGCGACGAGGACGGCATAAATATAGTGGACCTTGCGAAAAAACTCGTACTGTATTCGCCAAAGATTCTGTATCTCGTGCCGAACTTCAGCAATCCTACGGGAAAAACGTTGTCCGTTGAAAAAAGACAGGCCGTTTACGAACTTTGCAAAAAGCACGGGTGTATAATTCTCGAGGACAATCCTTACGGCGAAATCCGTTTTTCGGGAAACAGAGTGCCTGCGATAAAGTCTTTCGACCGCGACGGAATCGTCATTTATATCACCAGTTTTTCGAAAGTCATCTCGCCGGGATTGCGCACGGGCATCGCCGTTGCATCCCCCGAAATCATCAGGAAACTTACGATAGGCAAACAGGCGGCGGACGTGCATACCGCGTCTTTGTCGCAGGCGATAGTCGACAGATACCTCCGCGAGGGAAGAATCGACCCGCATCTTAAAGAAATCGTGCCCGTTTACAAAATGAAAAAGGACGCAATGCACGACGCTATCGGAAAATATATGCCCGAAGGCATCCGGTTTACCGACCCCGACGGAGGATTGTTCATCTTTGCCGAGTTTGCTAGAAAAGGCGTCAATACCGACGAGATTTTCAAAGACGTCGTCGAAAAAACGGGTTGCGCGTACGTTCCCGGAAGTTCTTTTTACGCCGACGGAAAAACTTTCAACGCCTTACGTCTGAATTACAGCAACGCAACGCCCGCCGAAATAGAAAAGGGCATAAAGGCTCTCGGCGGATACTTTACGAAACTATTGGAGGATTAAAATATGCAGAACGTTTTTGACACGCTTAAGGAAAGAGGATTTATAAAACAGACCGTTTACGAAGACGAACTTTACAAAAAACTCGGTTCCGAAAGTATGTCGTTTTATATCGGATTCGACCCTACCGCAGACAGTCTGCACGTAGGCCATTTTCTGCAACTTCTCGTTATGAGCTGGATGCAGAAAGCGGGACACCGTCCCATTATTCTTATAGGCGGCGGCACGGGTATGATAGGAGACCCGTCGGGGCGCAGCGACCTACGCAAGGTAATGACGCGCGAAGACGTAATGCATAATTGCGAGTGCTTTAAAAAACAGATGAGCAAGTTTTTGTCTTTCGAGGGCGAAAACGCCGCGATTATGGTAAACAACGCCGACTGGCTGAGCAATCTCAATTATATCGATTTTTTAAGGGAAATCGGAAGCAGTTTTTCAGTCAATAAGATGCTTACCGCCGAGTGCTATAAACAGCGCCTCGAAAAGGGACTTACCTTCCTCGAATTCAACTATATGTTGATGCAGGCGTACGATTTTCTCGTTCTTAACAGAGAGTTCGGCTGCGAACTCGAGTGCGGCGGCGACGACCAATGGTCGAATATGCTTGCGGGCGTAGACCTTATCAGACGGAAAGAGGGCAGGGACGCTTACGCGATGACGTTCACCCTTCTTACCACGTCCGAGGGCAAAAAAATGGGCAAGACCCAGAAAGGTGCGGTGTGGCTTGACCCCGAAAAGACAAGCCCTTACGAGTTTTTCCAGTACTGGCGCAATATCGACGACGCCGACGTGGAAAAATGTCTGAAACTTCTTACTTTCCTCGACCTCGACGAAATAGCGGAACTCGTGAAATACAAGGACGAACGCATCAATCGGGCAAAGGAAGTTCTTGCCTACGAACTTACCCGAATCGTTCACGACGAAAACGCGGCCGAACTTGCGCTCAAACAGTCGAAAGGCGCTTTCGGAAGCGGCGAGGACATGCCCGAAAAAACCATAAGCGAAGGAACTGTTAAAATCACCGATATTCTCGTCGCGGCGGGCGTTGCTCCCAGCAAAAGCGAGGCGAGAAGACTTATCGAGGGCGGCGGCATAAAAGTCAACGACGACAAAATCACCGACGTCAACGCAGAAATTACGGATAAGGAATTCGTCCTTCACAAGGGCAAAAAAATCCATTTCAGAATCTCCGTGAAATAATGGATTGTTTCTACTCCGTAAAATGCGAATTCACGAGAGAAATCGTCATTTCGCGAAGCCGGTTTATCTGTACGCTGAAACCCGTATCCGACGCCGCCGACGCGCAGGAATTTATAAAAAGCATCAGAAAACGTTATCCCGCGGCAACTCACTACTGTTACGCTTATATTGCAAACGAAGGGGGTACCGAACAAAAATTTTCCGACGACGGCGAGCCGCAGGGGACTGCGGGGCAACCTATGCTCGAGGTGCTGAAAAAGCGCGCGACGTATAAGACGGCAGCCGTCGTAACGCGGTATTTCGGCGGCATAAAACTGGGCGCGGGAGGACTTGTGTCGGCATACACGAGGTCGGTTGCGGAAGCATTGGACGAAGCCGACGTACAGAAATTCGTTTACGGGACAAAGTATACGGTAACGTGCGGATACGAAATGTATAACGTGCTGTTACAGATACTTAAAAATATCGTCAGTTCGGTTTTAAGTACCGATTTCGGCAATATCGTGTCAATCGATATTGCTGTTCCCAAAGACGGAGAACGCGCTTTCCCTTCGGTTGTGAACGACGCTCTTATGGGGCAGGCAACCGTTACGAAGGGGGAAGACGGTTATTATATATTCGATTAAATTTTGAGGTTGAAATATGAAAATCACATTGGCAGAAACGTTGAAACAAAAACCCGATTTCACAAAACTCGGTTTCGGTAAATATTTTACCGACCATATGCTCTATATGGAGTACGACGACGGAAAGTGGGGCGAACCCGAAATAAAACCGTTTTCGGCCATTCCCGTAGATCCGGCAAGCGTCGTTCTGCATTACGGTCAGGAAATATTCGAGGGTATGAAAGCCTATAAAAACGCCGAAGGAAAAATAACGATGTTCCGTCCGCGCGACAATATTTTAAGAATGAACAGAAGCGCGAAAAGACTTTGCATGGCCGAGCTTCCCGTCGACGAAGTTCTCGAGGCGATTTTCGAACTCGTGCGCATCGAAAAAGACTGGATTCCCACCGACCCCGGTACGAGTCTCTATATCAGACCTACCATGATTGCAAACGAAAACTTTCTCGGCGTGCATCCCAGTAAGAAATACATTTTCTTCGTGATTTTAAGTCCTGTCGGAAGTTATTACGCAAACGGACTTCAACCCACGAAAATTTACGTCGAGGACGTATTTAACCGCGCGGCTCTCGGCGGCACGGGCGAATGCAAATGCGGCGGAAACTACGCGTCGAGTCTTATGGCGGCGGAAGTGGCAAAGAAGAAAGGTTACGACCAGGTTCTCTGGATGGACGCAAAAGAAAAGAAATACGTCGGAGAAGTGGGCAGTATGAATATGTTTTTCGTACTTGACGGGAAAGTAGTTACTCCGTGGCTCGACGGCACCATTCTTCCGGGTATAACGCGCGACAGCGCAATCAAAGTGCTTAAAAAAGCGGGTTACGTCGTGGAAGAACGCGCCGTGTCGATAGACGAACTCGAGGACGATTATAAAAACGGCAAACTCGACGAGGCGTTCGGTACGGGAACCGCCGCGGTAATTTCGCCCGTAGGCACGATAGGATACAAAAACGATATTATGACCATAAACAACGGCGAGATGGGTAAAATTACGGCGTGGCTTTACAATACTCTTACGGGTATTCAGTACGGACGAATCGAGGACGATTTCGGCTGGGTTGTCAGGCTTAACTGATATCGGTTGACAATTTTCAATTGACGACATATTATTATTTTAATAGGGAGTAGCCGTCGCCGTGAGGCGAGATTAAGTCACTATCACGAATTTTTAATTCTGGTTTAATCACAATTGGCAAGACTGTTGATTCAGTCTTGCCGATTTTTTTAGGAGGAAATATGGAATTTTTGTATGAAACCGTTGCCGCGGTAACCTGGCAACAAATCGTAATGTGGATAATAGGCGCGACGCTTATTTTCCTTGCGATTAAAAAAGATATGGAACCTGCGCTTTTATTGCCCATGGGATTCGGCGCCATACTTATCAATATTCCTTTTTCGGGCGCGGAAGGCGTTATGAGCAGTCTGTTTAAAATAGGAATCGAGATGAACGAAATTATGCCGCTTATTCTGTTTATAGGAATAGGGGCAATGATAGATTTCGGACCGCTTCTTGCAAATCCGAAGTTGTTTCTGTTCGGGGGCGCGGCGCAATTCGGCATATTTCTGACGATACTGTTGGCGGCGGCGTGCGGTTTCGGAATCGAGGACGCCGCGTCGATAGGTATTATAGGAGCCGCGGACGGGCCTACCTCGATAGTCGTTGCGCAGACGTTAAACAGCAATTACGTCGGACCGATAATGGTTGTAGCGTATTCGTATATGGCGCTTGTGCCCATAATTCAGCCTGCCGTGATAAAACTGACGACAACAAAAAAAGAGAGATTGATAAGAATGGATTATAAACCCGGCGCGGTTTCGAAACGTACGAAAATACTTTTTCCCATACTCGTTACCGTCGTTTCGGGTCTGATAGCGCCGGCGTCGTTATCGCTTGTCGGTATGCTGATGTTCGGAAATCTGATACGCGAATGCGGAGTGCTCGATTATCTCGGCGACACGGCAAAAAACGTGCTTGCAAATCTCGTAACACTGTTTCTCGGCATTACGATAGCGTTTACGATGAAAGCCGAAAATTTCGTTACCGTGCAGACTCTTATGATAATGGGATTAGGACTTTGCGCTTTCGTTTTCGATACTTTTTCGGGTATAATGCTTGCAAAAGTAATAAATCTGTTTGCAAAACAAAAGATTAATCCTATGATAGGCGCCGCCGGAATTTCGGCTTTTCCCATGAGCGCGCGTATCGTGCAGAAAATGGGAATAAAAGAGGACCCGACGAATCATCTGCTGATGCACGCCGTCGGGGCAAACGTCTCGGGACAGATAGCGTCGGCGATTGCGGGCGGACTGATAATCGGGCTCGTAGGGTGAAGGAGGCAACGCTATGAAATACATTTTTTCAGCAACTTGCGCCGTTAAAGCAAACGTTTTGAAATCACTTGAGATAACGGGATACGGAATGCTTGCGATTTTTATCGTAATCGCCGTTCTTATACTTCTCGTAAAACTGATGCAGTACTCTGAAAAAATCGCAGAAAAGAGAAAATCTGCCGAAGGTTATAAATCTTTTAAAGAAAGAGCGGCCGAAAAATCAGAAAAAAAACGCGGGCGGAAAGAAATCGGGGAAAGCGACGACGAAAATAATTGACGCAATCTTTTACTTCCGACACAACGGTATTGAAAGTTTTTGAGTAATGTGGTATACTTAATATATTATGAAAAAACCTATTGTTGCTCTTATTTACGATTTCGATAAAACTCTGACCGACAGAGACATGCAGGATTACGGCTTTATCCCGGGACTCAATATGACGCCCGAGGATTTCTGGCGCGAATGCAACGGTATGGCGCACGAAAAGAAAATGGACGGCATACTCGCAATGATGTTTTTCATGATAGAGCAGGCGCGCGGAAAGTCCGTTATCACCGCCGATACGCTTAAGGCTCTCGGAAAAGACGTTAATTATTATCCCGGCGTTCAGGAATGGTTTAAAATTATTAACGATTACGGCAAAGAAAAAGGCGTTGTAATCGAGCATTACATTATAAGCAGCGGTCTGAAGAAAATCATAGAAGGTACGAGTATTGCCTTCAATTTCAAGGAAATATTCGCAAGCGATTTCGTTTACGACGGGTACGGCACGCCGTACTGGCCCGCGATTGCGTTGAATTATACCAGTAAAACGCAGTTTCTGTACCGCATAAACAAGGGCATTTTCGATATTTCCGAGGACGAAGCTTTAAACGATACCATGGACGAACGCCGTCGGCGCGTGCCGTTTTCCAATATGATTTATATCGGCGACGGTCTTACGGACGTCCCGAGTATGAAACTTACAAAACTTAACGGCGGACACAGTATAGGCGTTTACGCCGAAAAATCCGAGGGCGTAAGAAAAATGATGTCGGCGGGTCGCATTAACTTTATGGCGAAGGCCGATTACGGAAAAGACGGTGAACTGATGAAAATCGTAAAGCGTATTATAGATATGCTCGCCGCCGAAAACGAACTGAACGAACTGAGTCATTTCCAGTTTGACAAATCGATAATGCCACCTTCGACCGATTAAAAAATATCAAACGCCAAAACCTCCCCGAAACGGAGGTTTTTTCTTAAACGTTTCACGCATATCGCAATAAGTTTACATAATTTTACGATTTATCGCAAAAAAGTATAAAGATTTCCCTTAAAACCGACAAGTTGAACATTTATCGGATTTAGAACAATATTTTCCTATAAACTGATGTAAACGCCCGTAAATCCGTATATTCAGCAACGCGGTATTGTCTGAAAAATGTTAAAATATTACCATAGTATGATAAAAAGAAGGGGGAATTCTATGGCAAAATCAACGTTCAAACAATATGCGAGGGAGGCGAAATCCCGAATGCTCAGAAACGGAAATTTTCCCACGTTCGTGGGCGTTATTCCTTTGAGGAAATACGACGTATTGCTTAAACTTGTCGAAAACAACGAAACTTTGTGTAAAATGTGCAGTCTTATCGAAAGCGGAAACGACCTTAATCCTTTAACCTGTCTTATCGATAACGAAAGATTTGCCGCTATGACCGAAACCGAAAGGCAGAGATATATTTTCCGTCTTGCGGAAGCGTACAAATGCGTAAAACAGTTGTACAGGGAAATGTACGACGAGATGAAAGTTTACGGTTAATATTATATAAAATGTTTGTTTTAAAAAGGGTTTTATGCTATAATTTCAAATATGGCAGATTTATCCCTACTCGACAATTTAAACGAAGTGCAGAAGCGTGCCGTCACGGATACCGACGGTGCGCTTTTGGTGCTTGCGGGAGCGGGTAGCGGTAAAACGCGCGTACTGACGACGAGAGTCGCTTATCTTGTAAAAGTTATGGGCGTCGACCCTTACAATATTCTTGCCATCACGTTTACGAACAAAGCCGCAGGCGAGATGAAACAGCGCATTTCGCAGATGCTCGGCGAAAATCCCGACGTCTGGATAAGCACTTTTCACAGTATGTGCGCGCAGATTCTTTTCAGGGAGTGCGAGCGTATCGGTTACAATAAAAATTTCAGCATTTATTCGGAAGCGGAAAGCGCAAGATTGCTGAAACGCATTATGAAAGCGCCCGCAGACGGCGCCGACAGCGATAAAAACGCCAAACTTTTCGACACGTATTTCGGACATATCAAAAAAATTAAAGGATTTAACCGCAATCCCGAGGACTATGCGGCGTCGATAGGCGAAAGTAAAATCAGGAAGGAAACGCTAAGATTGTATTATCTTTACGAGGAGGAACTCAAAAAGAGCAATGCGATGGATTTTGACGACCTTCTCATAAACACGGTACGTCTTTTCGAGGAATGTCAGGACGTTCTCGAACGCTATCAAAGGCGATTCAGATATATTCACGTCGACGAATTTCAGGATACAAACCGTATACAGTACAGGCTTATAAAACTTCTTGCCGCGGGAAGCGGTAATATTTTCGTCGTGGGCGACGAGGACCAGAGCATTTACGGCTGGAGAGGCGCGGATATAAGCAATATTCTCGATTTCAAAAACGACTTTCCCGACGCCAAAGTCTATAAACTCGAAGAAAACTATCGCAGTACGGCGCAGATTCTCAACGCCGCGAACCGCGTTATTTCAAATAATAAAAAACGTTTCGACAAGATACTTTATACTTCAAAAACAGGCGGTAAACGCGTTGAAGTGTTCAATGCGTACAATGACCGCGAAGAAGTCGATTACGTAATGCGCAACATAAACGACCTCGTTACTCTTGCCGGAATGAATTACGGCGATATTGCCATACTTATGCGCGCCAACTCGTTATCGAGGCAATTCGAGGAGGCTCTTACGCTTTATAATATGCCTTACCGCGTTTACGGAGGCATAAGGTTTTACGAGCGCAAGGAAATAAAGGAGTTGCTGTCATATCTAAGAATCGCGCTTAATCCGAAAGACACGGACAGCGCGACGAGAGTAATAAACGTTCCGCGGCGCGGAATAGGGGATACGACGGTACAGAAACTTCTCGATTACGGCGATGCGGCGGGTAAAAACTTTTTCGAGGTAGTGGGGGATATTGAGAACAATCCCGTCGTAAATCAGGCGGCAAAACAAAAAATCGCGGCATTCGGAAAAATCTGGCGCGATATCATAGACGCGTCGGAAAAAACGGACGCGCCGCAATTTGCCGAATACGTGCTTAAAGCATCGGGCCTTCTCGATATGTATAAAGCCGACGACGCCGAACCCGACCGGGTTGAAAACCTTAAAGAATTCGTATCCGCGGTAACTTTGTTCAAGAAGGACAATCCAGGAAAGACCATCGAAGACTTTATGCGGATGGTGGCTTTGATTTCCGACGCCGACGAAATGGACGGCAGCAACAGCGTCACGCTTGCCACTATCCACGCCGTGAAAGGACTGGAATTCAAAGTAGTGTTTATCGTAGCGCTTGAAGAGAATATTTTTCCGTCGTCTCACGCAGTCATAGAAAGCGACGATAATATCGAGGAAGAAAGGCGGCTTATGTACGTCGCTATAACGAGAGCGCAGGAAAGACTTTACGTTTCGTCGTCGCGCAGCCGCTTCAGATTCAATCAGCGTCAAAGCAATCTGCGCAGCAGATTCGTCGCGGAAATGATAGGCAACGTACCGGTAAAAACTCCGACGGCGGCGCAAAGCGAAAGCAAATCCGCGGGTAAAGCGAGTGTGTTCAGACCGTCTTTCACTCCGACGACCGCGTCGGGCGACACTTCGGGTTACGTAGTGGGCAGGAAAGTTATGCATACGAAATTCGGAGAAGGCGTTATCGTATCGGTTAACGGAGAGGGCAAAGAGAAAATCGCCGGTATAGAATTTCCCGGATTGGGCATAAAAAAATTCGTGGTGGCCGTAGCGATGGCGAATATGAGGTTGTTATGAGCGTTCTCGAAAAAATGCAAAATCTTGTAAAAGAACTTAATTTTCACGCCGAACAGTATTATAAATTCGATAGTCCCGTAATTTCCGACGGAGAATACGACAAGCTTTACGACAGACTCGTCGCTCTTGAAAAGGAGACGGGTTTCGTTTTGCCCGACAGTCCCACAAGGCGTGTCGGCGACGATGTTTTAAAAGAATTCAAACAGTACAGACATACTCATAAACTTTACAGCCTGGATAAATGCCAGAGTTACGAGGAATTGCTTGCCTGGCGCGCAAGAACGGAAAAGGCGCTCGGCAGGAAATACGATATGACCGCCGAATATAAATTCGACGGTCTTACAATAAACCTCACGTATGAAAACGGAGCGCTTGTATCGGCGGCGACGCGCGGCAACGGACTGGTGGGCGAAGACGTCACATCACAGGTTAAAACTATCAAAAACGTACCGTTAACCATTGAATATAAGAATCACGTCGAAATTCAGGGCGAAGGAATAATGAGACTGTCTGTGCTTGAAAAATACAACAGAACGCACGACGAACCTCTTAAAAACGCAAGAAACGGCGCGGCGGGAGCAATAAGAAATCTCAATCCGAAAGTTACAGCGGAAAGGCGTCTCGACGTAATGTGCTATAACGTTTACGGTCCTCGTTTCGACACGCAGGCAGAGATGCAGGAATTCCTTAAAGAACAGGGATTCGAAACGGGAGATTATTTCAGAATCGTAAAGACAGACTCCGACGCGGAAAAATGCGTGGAGGAACTGGAAAAGAAAAGACCTACGCTCGATTTTCTCATCGACGGAATAGTTTTTAAAATAAACGAAGTAGAGCTTCGCGACATTCTCGGCGAAACCGAGAAGTTTCCGAAGTGGGCTGTCGCGTATAAATTCAAGGCCGACGAAGCTACGACCGTTCTGCGCGACGTGATTTGGCAGGTTTCCCGCACGGGAAAACTCAATCCTCTGGCGGTGCTCGACCCCGTGGAACTGGCGGGAGTTACCGTAAAGCGCGCGACCCTTAACAATTTTGCCGATTACGAAAAAAAAGGATTGAAAATAGGAAGCAGAGTGTTTATAAGGCGCAGTAACGACGTCATTCCCGAAATCCTCGGCATAGCGAGCCATACTTCCGAAAGCAGAGAAATAGAAAAACCGAAATTCTGTCCTTATTGCGGCGCGCCGGTAGAGGAAAAAGGCGTGTTTTTATATTGTACGAATAACGAAACGTGCGCCCCGCAGATTGTTCAGAAACTTACGCATTTCGCCGAAAAAGGAGCAATGGATATAGAAGGTTTTTCGGATAAAACCGCCGAACTTCTTTTGAACGAGCTGAAAGTCAGAGACTTTTCGGATATATATAAGCTGAGAAAGGAAGACCTGACGGGACTTGAAGGTTTCGGCGATTTGAAAGCAGGTAATCTGATTGCGTCAATCGAGAAAAGCAAGAACGTCGGGCTTTCGGATTTTCTCTATGCGCTGGGAATAAAAAATATCGGCAAAAAAGCGGCCAAACAACTGGAAACAAGGTTTAAAACGTTAAACGGCGTTATGAACGCAGGTTTTGAAGAGCTGACCGCAATAGACGATTTTGGCGAAGTTATGGCGAAAAGCGTTGTCGAATACTTTTCGGACGAGGCGAAACGGCAGGAAATCGATAAGCTGACGGCTCTCGGTATAAACGTAAAAAGCGCCGAAAAAAAGGAAGGAGTTTTCAGCGGAATCAACGCCGTGCTTACGGGAAGTCTTTCGGGGTACAAACGAAGCGAGGCCGAAAAACTGATAGTCGAAAGGGGAGGAGAATGTTCTTCGTCCGTATCGAAAGCGGTGAATCTCGTGATTGCGGGCGAAGAAGCGGGAAGCAAGCTGGAAAAAGCGAAAAAACTGGGAATAAAAATTATCGGCGAAGACGAGTTCACAAGAATGCTTGAACAATGATGCGTCACGTAAAATATTTTGCACCGCGGGATTTCCCGCGGTTTTTTAACGGTAAATTTTTGAAAAAGATTTAATAGCATACGGCAAATATTTGTAAATAATAATATTTTGTGATAAAATATTAATAATTTACCGAAAAAGGGAGGGCGCATCGTGAGAAACGGAAAACTGAGTTCGGAAGAACTGAAAGAATACGTTCTTAAAAAAACTTCTTTAAGAAATCCCGAAATAATACAATCGGCGGGACTTGCCGAAGATTGCGGCGCAGTCAGAACGAATAAAACTCTGTTGCTCACCACCGACCCGATCACCGCTTCGGGAAGAAACGCCGGGAAACTGGCGATTTACGTTTCGGCTAACGACATTGCGGTTTCGGGAGGCAAGCCGTTGTGCTGTCTTCTGACCGTTATCGCTCCTCCGTCCGCAACTGCCGAAGACGTCGGCGCGTTTATGAACGAAGCGTCGGATACCGCACGGAGTATGGGCATTGATATTATCGGCGGACACACGGAATTTTCGGACGCCGTAAACCGTATGGTCGTTTCGTGCGCAATGGTCGGCACAACGTCTAAAATCGTAAAATCTTCGGGAGCAAAAGCGGGCGACAGCATAGTTATGACTAAGTCTGCCGCCTTAGAAGCCACCTGTATTATGGCAAACGATTATGCGGACAGGCTTATTGCAGGCGGACTTACTTCCGACGAACTTGAAGAAGCGCGCGGATATATTGACAAAATTCCCGTATTGAAAGAGGCCGAAATAGTGAAAAAGGCAAACGTAAGCTGTATGCACGACGTCACGGAAGGAGGCGTTTACGGCGCTGTTTGCGAACTTGCGGAGGCTTCGGGACTTGGCGCGACGATATACGCCGACAGAATTCCCGTTACGCACGTTACCGCAAAAATATGTCGCGTTCTCGAGGTGTCGCCCATGAGACTTATAGGCAGCGGAAGCGCGTTAATCGTTACCTCCGAGCCCGAAAAAATCATTAAAGCGCTCGGGAAGGCTCGTATCGAAGCAACCGTTATCGGCACTATGCGCAGTAAAAAAGAAGTTACGGCAATCGGCGTGGGCAAAACCGAAAAGGTCAAAACGGCTCCCGACGAATTGCTGCGGATAAAAAAATAAATAAAAGCAAAGGAGCAGCAAACCATGAACAGTATGACGGGCTACGGCAAAGCCGCGGCCGAAAGCGACGGCAGAATAATCACCGTCGAAATGAAAAGCGTCAATCACCGTTTTCTGGACGTTACGGTAAAAATACCGAAAGTTCTGGCGTTTCTCGAAGACGGCATAAGAAAGGCGGTTGCGGAAAACTTTTCGAGAGGGCATTTCGACGTGTACGTTACATACGAAAACACGCGCGAAGACAACCTGTCGCTGTCGATTAACGAAGGCGTTGCGAGGGAATATCTGAAAATCAAGGATATTCTCGTGCTGAAATACGGAGTGACCGACGATTTTTCGGTAACGGCAATGATGAAAACTCCCGATCTCATCACCGTAGAGGCGAAAGACGAGGATGAAGAAGCTCTGAAAACGCTGGCGGTTACCGCCGTCGGCGAAGCCTGCGCGCAGATGAAACGGATGCGCGCGTTCGAAGGAGAAAAATTAGGTTGCGACATTCTTAAAAAAACCCGGGTAATCGAAGAAACCGTTGCCGAAATCAAAAAACTTTCGGGGGGCGTCGTCGAAAACTACCGTGAAAAACTGCGCGAAAGAATAGAGGAGGCTCTTAACGGAGTTGCCGTTGACGAAGCGAGACTTTTAAACGAGGTGGCCTTTTTTTCGGATAAGGCGTCCATCGACGAGGAAATCACGAGACTCGAATCTCACTGCAATCATCTGAAAGACATGGTTGCCGCACAAACCCCTATGGGAAAAAATATGGATTTTCTCGTACAGGAATTCAACAGAGAAGCAAATACCATCGGCAGCAAGTGCAACGATATTGCGATAACTAAACTCGTGCTGGTGCTGAAAAACGAAATCGAAAAGATAAGGGAGCAGGTTCAGAATGTCGAATAATTCGGGAGTTATCAGTATAGGTTTTGACAACTTCGTTAATTTTCAGAAAGTAGTCGCGGTGCTTACGCCATCGGGTTCGGGTGCCAAAAAGCGCGTAAGTTGCGCAAAAGAGGACGGTACGCTTCTCGACGCGGCCATGGGCAGAAAAAACCGTTCGGTGATTGTACTCGAAAACGGTTACGTGATTCTTTCGGCGCTTTCTCCCGAAACAATCGCGATGCGAGCGAGAGACGAGGAGGACGACGAATGAAAAAGGGTGTTTTTTTCGTATTGTCGGGTCCTTCGGGTTGCGGCAAAGGCACGGTGTTGAAAGAAGTGTTGAAACGTGGCGGGGACAGCGTTGCGTATTCGGTATCGGCAACGTCCCGCGCGCCGAGAGCCGAGGAAACAGAAGGAAAGAATTATTACTTTAAAACGAGGTCCGAATTCGAAAGTCTCATTGCCGCAGGCGCTTTCGTGGAATATACCGAAACTTACGGAAATTATTACGGCACGTTGAAATCTGAGGTCGAAAAAAGCATGTCGGCGGGCAAAAACATTATTCTCGAAATCGACCCCGTGGGCGCCCGGAACGTACGACGCGAATATCCCGACGCGGTTCTTGTGTTTCTCGTTGCGCCCGACCTCGAAATACTGAAACAACGTCTTAAAGGACGCGGAAGCGAGGACGAAAATACGTTCAGAATCAGACACGAAGCGGCGTTATCCGAAATGGAAAACGCGACTTTATACGACTACGTGGTAGTCAACGACGAGGTCTCGCGCGCGGCGGACGATATTCTTGCGATAATACGCGCCGAAAACCTCAGAACCAAAAACAGCATAGAAATTTTATCCGGAATAAAAGGAGGCAAACAATTATGATGGTAGAACCCCCCATCGATAAACTCATCAAAAAAGCCGAATGCAGATACGCATTGACTTGCGCCGTTGCCAAACGCGCTCGCACCATTATCGCCCAGGAACCCGAACTTATCGAGAAGACCGGCGAGAAACCCATTTCCATTGCCTGCAAAGAAATATACGAAGGCAAACAGAAAATAGTAAAGGAACAAAATGTTAAAGGGTAAGACCGTCGTATTGGGCGTTACCGGTTGCATCGCCGCCTATAAAGCGTGCGAAATCGTCAGCGCCTTAAGAAAAAAAGACGCGAACGTAGTCGTAATCATGACTCCGCACGCGACCGAATTCGTGCAGCCGTTATCTTTCGAAACGCTGTCGGGGAATCGAGTCGTAACAGACCTTTTTGACAGGGATTTCGACTTTGAAGTCGAACACGTTTCTCTTGCCAAAAAAGCCGACGTTTTCGTTATCGCGCCCGCTACTGCCAACACAATCGGTAAAATTGCCAACGGCATTGCGGACGATATGCTCACGACCACGATTATGGCCTGCAAAGCGCCGAAAATCGTGTGCCCCGCAATGAATACGAATATGTACGAGAACGAGAATACCGTCGAAAATATCGAAAGGCTTAAAAAGCAGGGATATAAGATTATCGAACCTATTTCGGGACGTCTTGCCTGCGGCGACGTGGGAAAGGGCAAAATGGCCGAGCCCGAGACAATTGTCAAAGCCATCGAAGATACCCTTATGCCTAATCAGGATTACGAGGGCGTAAAGATGCTCGTTACCGCCGGCAGTACCGAGGAAAAAATTGACGGCGTACGCTATATCACTAATCACAGCAGCGGAAAAATGGGTCTTGCGATTGCGACCGCCGCGGTTGCGCGCGGCGCCGAAGTTACCCTTATCGCGGGCAGATTAAGCGTTTCCGTTCCCGATATATTCGAAAAGGTGGTGCGTGTAAAATCCACTAACGATATGCTTGAAGCGGTTATGGACAATTACGAAAAATGCGAATATATCGTAAAGGCGGCCGCTCCCGCGGATTATCGCGTAAAAAACTTTTCGGTGCATAAAATCAAAGCGCAGGAACTTAAGCTCGAACTTGAAAAAACGCCCGATATCGCAAAAGCCGTAGGAGAGGTGAAAGGCGACAGAAAACTGATTATTTTCAGCGCCGAAACCGACGACCTTATCGAAAACGCGAAAAAGAAACTCGTTTCTAAAAACGCCGATATGGTGGTTGCTAACGACGTTACGAAAGAGGGCGCGGGCTTTAACGTCGATACGAATATAGCGACAATTATCACGCGCGACGGCAAGGTTTTCGATTATGACATCATGCCGAAAAACCGACTTGCCGAGATTATTCTTGACAGAATGCTCGAACTTTGATGATTGCCGAGGTAATTGTTGACATAGCCTTGTCCGAAACGGACAAAATTTTCGATTACGCTCTTACGGACGAACTCGACGTCGGGCGTCGCGTGCTCGTGCCGTTCGGCAACAAGCAAATCGAAGGTTTTATAATAGGGCTGAAAGATTCGACCGATTACCCCGACAAAATTAAAAACGTAATCGCCCCTCTTGACGATTTTACCGCCGTTACGCCCGAAATGATTGCGCTTATGCGCGAGTTTTCCGAAAGCAGGCATTTAAGGTATATCGATATGCTGAGGCTTTGCCTTCCCGCAGGGCTTCGGGGCGGACAGATAAAACCGGCCACCGCGGAGTACGCAAGGTTAACGGGCGACGCGGATACTTTTCTCGATACCATATCGTTGCGCGCAAAACAGCAACGCGCGGCGGTTTCGTATCTTAAGGAACACGGCGAGGTCAGAAAACCCGAACTGACGAAGGCTTTCGGTAATTCTGCCGTCAACGCTCTTATCGACTGCGGTTATATCGAAATTTCTACGGTCGAGCGCCGGCGTACCCCGAAAAGTGCGGACACGAAAAACCTTTCGCGACCCACCCTGAACGCCGACCAACAACACGCCGTCGACGAGATAATATCGGGAAAAGGCACTTTTCTTCTGCACGGCGTTACGGGAAGCGGAAAAACCGAAGTGTATATGCATTGCATAGAGGAAATGCTCTCCCGCGGGAAAAGCGCGATAATGCTTGTGCCCGAAATATCGCTGACTCCCCAGGTGTTTTCGCTTTTCAGAAACAGATTCGGCGACAGAGTTGCGATATTGCACAGCGGACTTTCTCAAGGCGAAAGATTTGACGAGTGGCGTCGTTTAAGAAACGGCGAGGCCTGCGTGGCGGTAGGAGCGAGGTCGGCGATATTCGCACCCGTCGAGAACGTGGGAGTTATTATTATAGACGAGGAGCACGACGGAAGTTACGTATCGGAAGGAAATCCGCGCTACGACACCGTGGACGTTGCGGAATTCAGAGCGAAGTATAACGACTGTCCCGTGATTTTAGGAAGCGCCACACCGTCGATAGGCTCGTATTATAAAGCCGAACAAGGCGAATACAAGCTGCTCGAACTGCCTAAACGCATAAACAATCTATTGCTTCCCGAAATGGAAATCGTGAATATGAGCGCGGAGTTGCGTCTTGGTAATCGCGACGTATTTTCGGCGGCGCTGAAGGACGCTTTGAAAAACACCGTCGAAAAAGGCGAACAGGCAATTATTTTCCTTAACCGCAGAGGCTACGCGAGTTTCATAATGTGCAAGGATTGCGGATATATCCCTAAATGCAGGGACTGCGACATCTCGCTGACTTACCACAGGGAAGACAATCAGCTGAAATGTCACTACTGCGGCAGAAGATACGAAATGATTGAGCGCTGTCCCGTTTGCGGGAGTACGAATATCCGACAGGGACGAATAGGCACAGAAAGAGTGGTGGCCGAAGTGAAAAAACTGTTGCCCGAAGCGCGGATTCTGCGTATGGACAACGATACGACAAACGAAAAAGGCGCCCATCAGCGTATCCTTAACGAATTTTCCGAAGGGAAAGCGGACGTACTTGTGGGAACGCAGATGATAGCTAAGGGACACGATTTTCAGAACGTGACTCTCGTTGGCATTCTCGACGCCGATTTCAGCCTGTATCTGTCCGATTACCGCAGCAACGAAAGGACTTTTCAGCTAATTACGCAGGTTGCGGGACGGGCGGGACGCGCGGGAAAAAGCGGCAAGGTTATAATTCAGACGTATACGCCGCGCCATTACGTTTTCAGATACGCCGCGGCCTACGACTATAAAAACTTTTATTTAAAAGAAAAAAATACGAGAGAAGTTACCAAATTTCCTCCGTTTACGAATATAGTGAGGATACTCGTAACCTCGTTGTCCGATAAAAAGGCGATGGATACGGCGAGGGGAATCAACGACAGAATAAAGGACGTAATCGCAAAATATAAAGACGATTTCGTCTATTATAAGGGAGCGAAGGCCCCTATTACGCGTATCCAGAACAAATACCGTTATCAGCTTCTGATGCGCGTCAAACCCGTCCGTTACGAGGAAATAAAACGGGAAATATTTAAAATAACGGACTGTTATAAAGGCAAAGCCCTGTGGGTGTTTACCGAACTTGACCCGCAGACTTTAATCTGACAATACGTCGGATATACGAAAGAAAATATCAACTCGGAAAGAGGTTAATATGGCTATAAGACAAATCACAATCGACGGGGACCCCGTGCTTCGCAAAAAGTGCCGTCCCGTTACCGAATTCAACGAAAGACTTCACGTTCTTATCGACGATATGTGGGAAACAATGTACAAAGCCGACGGAGTAGGTCTTGCCGCGCCGCAGGTCAACGTGCTGAGACGTATCGCCGTGGTCGACCCCGAGGACGGCAACAAATACGAACTCGTCAATCCCGTTATCGTAAAAAGCGAGGGATTTCAGGTCGGACAGGAAGGGTGTCTTTCCATTCCCGGTTTCAACTGCAACGTGCGCAGGCCGTATAAAATATCGGTCGAGGCGCAGGACAGAAACGGCAATCGGGTAAAATACGACGTCGAGGGTTTCCCGGCGGTAGTTTTCTGCCACGAAATAGACCATCTCGACGGTATCCTTTTTAAAGATAAACGCACCGAAGAGGAGCCTACGAGATAACATGAAAGTGGTTTTTATGGGTACGCCCGATTTTGCTGTGCCGTGTCTCGAAACACTTACGCAAAGCCGACATAAAGTTATTGCCGTCGTTACTCAACCCGACCGGCCGCGAAACCGCGGACAAGTTACGTTTTGTCCCGTTAAGGAGCGCGCGCTTGAACTCGGTATTCCCGTTCTGCAATACGAGAAGGTAAGCAGAGAAGGCGTCGACGATATCCGCGCGCTTAATCCCGACGTCATCGTTACCGCGGCTTTCGGACAGATGCTTTCGTGCGAATTTCTGGAAATAGCGCCATACGGCGTTATAAACGTGCATGCTTCGTTACTTCCGAAATACCGCGGAAGTTCGCCCATTCAATGGGCGGTGATTAACGGCGAAACCGAAACGGGTATAACCATAATGAAAACCGCTTATAAAATGGACAGCGGCGATATAATCACGCAGAAAGAAGTTGCGATAGGCGAGGACGAAACCGCCGGCGAACTTTTTGAAAAACTGTCTCGTGCGGGGGCGCCCGAACTGGTGAAGGCGCTTGACCTGCTTGAGGACGGTAAAGCGACGTTTACGCCGCAGGACGAAAGCAAAGCAACCTATTTTCCCATGCTTAAAAAAGAGGACGGAGAAGTTGATTTTTCGCTTCCGGCGCACGACGTCGTATGCAGAATCAGGGGATTTAATCCGTGGCCGTCGGCATTTACCTCGGCAGGCGGCAAAAGAATTAAAATTTTCAAGGCTGCCGTTGTGGAAGGGAAAGGGAAACCCGGCGAAGTAATTGCGGCAGAGCGCGACGGTATAACGGTTGCGTGCGGCGATAACGCTGTAAAAATTACCGAATTGCAGCCCGAGAACGGCAAAAAAATGAGCGCGAGAGACTATCTTGCGGGACATAAAATCACGGTCGGTACGGTTTTCGGAAATGTCTGATTATCTTTACGAAAGTTATAAAATACTCGACAGAGTTTTTCGCGACAAAGCGTACGGAGGCGAAACTCTTTACAAAGCCCTCGAAAACGCCGAAAACGCCGACGTAGTTTACCGGATAGTAATGGGTGTGCTTGAAAGAAACGAGGAACTCGATTATATCGTTTCCGCGCTTACCGAAAAGCGTCCGAAAAATGCAGTGTCGATTATCCTGAAACAGGGCATATATTGCCTGAAATATATGGATTCTCTGCCCGACTACGCCGTTGTGAACAACAGCGTGCAACTGACGAAACGCATAGGTAAATCGTCGCTTGCGGGATTCGTCAACGCCGTGCTGAAAGGCGCGCGCGACGGAAAATACGAATTGCCGTCGGGAGACGGGGAAGAGGCGTTGGCGATAAAATACAATAAGCCTGCGTGGATTGTCCGGAAAGTGATTTCGGATTACGGACGGGAAACGGGCGGAAAAATACTGTCCGAAAAACCGTTCGACGGCGTACATTTAAGGACAAATTCGCTGATTTACAACGACCAACGGTTCGAACGGGATATGAAAGATAACGGCGAACGGTATGAAAAAACCGCCACCGGTTATATTGCGAAAATATCACCGTTGTTGAAAAAACTGTTTATCGAGGGAAGAATTACTTATCAGTCGTATACGTCGACGCTTGCCGTCAAGGCGCTGGACGTTTCCGACGGAATGAAGGTTCTTGACGTTTGCTCGGCTCCCGGAGGGAAAGCGGTGCTTATCGCCGAGAAAAATCCTTCGGCCGAAGTTACCGCCTGCGATATTCACGCCCACCGCGTCGGACTCATAGGCGCGTACGCAAGAAGAATGCACGTCGATAACGTGAAACCCACTCTTGCCGACGGCACGCAATTCAATAAGCAATGGGAGAGTGCTTTCGACAGAGTACTCGTCGACGCGCCTTGCAGCGCTTCGGGCATTATGAGAAAACATCCCGATATTCTGCTTAATCGTAAACCCGAAGACGTTATCTCGCTGAAAAACTTGCAGAAGAAGATTTTGCATAACGCGGCAAAATACGTTAAAAGCGGCGGATTGCTCGTATACGGCACCTGCTCGGTTTTCAAGGAAGAAAACGAAGAAAACGTAGCGGATTTTCTGAAAAACGAAAATGAATTCGAACTGTTTCCGTCCGACTGTGACGGACAATATATTCCCGACGGATACGTCGACGGGTTTTATATCCGAAGAATGAGGCGCAAATGAAAACGGCATTATCGGGTTTCGATACCGAAGGTCTTAAAAAAGTTCTGGCGGATTGCGGACAACCGCCATATCGCGCAAAACAACTGCGCGAATGGGTTAATCGCGCCGTTTCTTTTGATAAAATGTCTAATTTGCCAAAACCGCTTATTGCGACTCTTTCGGAAAAATACTCGGTTACGGGCGTTGAGATAATAAAAAAACTTATAAGTCGCGACGGTACGGTGAAATATCTTTTCGCGCTCGGAGACGGCAACGTCGTCGAGGGCGTGTTAATGCGTTATAAGTACGGCAACACCCTTTGCATATCGACGCAGGTCGGTTGCAGGATGGGCTGCGATTTCTGCGCGTCGGGAATCGACGGCCTTATCAGAAATCTTACGGCGGGCGAAATTCTGGGCGAGGTGCTGGAAGTAAATCGCGACGAGGGCGGCACGCCCGAAAAGCGCGCCGTTACGAACGTAGTGCTTATGGGCAGCGGCGAGCCGCTCGACAATTACGACAACGTTACGTCTTTCTTAAGACTTCTGAACGATAAAGAGGGACTCAATATCAGCGAAAGAAACGTTTCGCTTTCTACCTGCGGAATAACCGATAATATCAAACGACTTGCCGACGACGGCTTTTCGGTAACGCTTACGATATCGCTGCACGCGGCGGACGACGAAACGCGCAAAAGAATCATGCCTACCGCAAACAAATACAAAATTGCGGACATTGTTTCGGCTGCAAAATATTATTTCGAAAAGACGGGAAGGCGGTATATTTTCGAATATTCGCTGATAAAAGGCGTCAACGACGGAAAAGACAATATGCTTGCGCTTGCGAAACTTCTTAAAGGTCTGCCTTGCCACGTCAATCTCATAAGGCTGAATTACGTTAAGGAAAAGGGCCTTAAAGGCTCGGACAATGCCGAAGAGATGAAAAAAATTCTCGAAAACGAGGGAATATCGGCAACGGTCAGAAGGACGATGGGAAGCGATATCGACGGCGCGTGCGGACAACTGAGACGGAGATTTCTGAATGATTGAAGGCGTTGTGATTAAAGGAGTGGCGTCACGTTTTACGACGGATACCGAGGAGGGAATAAAGGAGTGTTTTGCCCGCGGTAAACTGAAAAAGGACGGCGATATCCGCGTAGGCGACAGGGTTTTAATCCAAAAAGAAGGCAAAGATTTCGTCATCACGAAAGTGCTTGAACGAAAAAACCGACTGATAAGACCTTACGTTGCGAACGTCGATTTATGTTTTATCGTGATAGCGCCCGTGCCCGCGCCCGATTTTATGCTTGTCGATAAAATTATCGTCAATGCGAGAATGAACGGTATAACGCCCGTAATTATTGTAAATAAAACGGATATTGCCGACGAACGGTTTTTAAACGGCGTCGAAAACGATTATAATAACGTTGCAAAGGTCCTAAGGACAAGCGCGCTTACGGGACTTAATAAAGACGTTATCCTTGAAATGTCAAAAGGTAAAACGGCGTGTCTTGCGGGACAGTCCGCAGTCGGAAAATCCAGCCTTATGAATGCGCTGCTCGGCGCCGACAAGCAGGAAACGGGCGGACTTTCCAAAAAAACGGAAAGAGGAAGACATACCACAAGACAGTCCGAAATACTTAAAATCGGAGACGCGAGAATAATTGATACGTGCGGTTTTTCGATGCTGGAATTGCCCGAAGACTTTCGTCCGCAGGACCTCGTTTATTATTACGAAGAGTTTGCCGATTACGCCCTCGGCTGCAGATTCAGAACGGGATGCACCCACGTTTCGGAGCCCGACTGCGCCGTGCGGAAGGCCGTTAACGAAAACAAAATTTCCAAAAACCGATACGAAAGGTATTGCGTATTATACAGCGAACTGAAAGAAAAATGGAGGAAGCGATATGAGTAAAGTTAAAGTTGCGCCGAGCATACTGTCGGCCGATTTCGCAAGGATGGGCGAGGCCGTCCGGAATCTTGACAAATGGAATGCGGACCTTATTCACTGCGACGTTATGGACGGCGTTTTCGTGCCTAACATAACCTTCGGTATGGATATGATTAAGGCTTTGCGAAAATGCACAAACGGCATTTTAGACGTACATCTTATGATAGTAAAACCCGAAAAGTACATACCGCAGTTTATCGCGGCGGGCGCAGACACGGTAACTTTTCATCCCGACGCGTCCGATGACGTGAGAGGCGCGCTTACCGTGATAAAAGACGCGGGAAAGAAATGCGGACTCGTGCTTAATCCCGATAAACCTCTTTCTATGATAGAGCCCTATCTCGATATAATCGACATCGTGATAATAATGGGCGTGTACGCGGGATTCGGCGGACAGTCGTTCATACCCGAGACTCTCGACAAAATAAGGGAAGCGAAAAAACTTATCGGAAACAGAAATATCGAAATCGAAATGGACGGCGGGGCGTGTCCCGATAATTTTGCAAAACTTGCCGAGGCCGGCACCGATATAATAGTTGCGGGCAGCGCGGTTTTCAAAGCGGCGGACCCTGCCGCGGTAATAAAACAAATACACAGCATTTAAAGGAGATTTGAAATGTCGGACATCGAAAAAGAAAAACTCGAAGAAAATTACAACCTCGACGAAGATTTCGAGGATGAAGAAGAAATTATCACTCTTTACAACGAGACGGCGAAAAAGGACGAGGATTTCCGCGTGGTCTGGTATCTCGAGGACGGCGACAGAAGTTACGTTCTGCTTAACCCCGTGGAGCCCAGTGATGATATCGCGGAGGACGAAGTGCTTATCTGCGAATACGGCGAGACGGAAAACGGCGAGGAATTCGTCGAACCCGTTGAGGACGAAAGCGAACTCGACCGCATTTATAACCTTTACGTCAGGGAATACGAAGAGGCCTGCAAGGAAGATTGACGTTTTCAATGCGTTTTTTGCATAGTTCAGGGCGTTTTCACGCGGCGTATTTATATAAAATATATAAAAAAGGCCGATTTTTGTTTAAAAATGCCCGAAAAACGCTTGTCGGTTTTGCATTTATATGGTAAACTCTTTGAGTATGACTTCGGGCGGTCCTCTGTTACGGACAATTCGGGAACACGAACGCTTAGTTTAATTTATCGGAGGTAAAGTCACAATGAGCAATGTTATTGATTTAATCGAAAGCGAAGGTATCAGAAAAGATATTCCCGATTTCCAGGCCGGCGACACCGTCAGAGTGTTCGTTAAAGTCGTCGAGGGCAACCGCGAACGTTTACAGGCTTACGAAGGTCTCGTAATCGCAAGAAAGAACGGCGGCATCCGCGAGACGTTCACCGTAAGACGTATTTCCTACGGCGTAGGCGTCGAACGTACGTTCCCCCTTCATTCGCCGAAAATCGACCACATCGAAATAGTGCGTTACGGCAAAGTACGCCGCGCCAAACTGTACTATATCCGCGAACTCAAAGGCAAGGCCGCAAAAGTCGAAGAAATCAGAAAGTAATATCGTTAAAAATAAGTTGCAGTTTGCCTTGGCAGACTGCAATTTTGCTATATTGAGGACTGTATGAAAAAAACAATATGCGTCATTCTTACCGTAATGCTTCTCGTCGGATGCGTTTTTGCGTTCGCAGGGTGCAACGACGACGATTACGGTCGTGAATTAGTTAAAGACGGCACGTTCGACAGCGGCAACTATTACTGGTATATCAGCCGCGAAATCGACAGCAGCAAAGACGGAACTACGATAAGTAAAACGGAAGGAGATAACCCTTATCTCGTACTGAATAACGGAAGTAATTCGGGCAATTACGTAAAACTGTATCAGAGGATAGACGTCAGAAAAGGCGGTATCTATAAGGTTTCCGCGCGTATCAGAAACGACGTTCTGAGTCAGGGTGCCGACGACTCCTATCAGGGCGGCGGTATCGAGATTCTCGAGGGTAACGCCCGCATAATCGTTACAGGCACCGAAATCAACGGGGATTTCGTAACGTATACCGCTTACGTCAAACCAACGAATACGAACGTTTTGACCGTCGCGATGACGCTGGGTGCGTCGGGAGAAAGAACGAAAGGTCAGGCCGCTTTCGACGACGTGTCCGTTGTCCGCGTCAGAAAGGACGAAGTTCCTGCCGGTGCTGAAATCGTAAACGTGAAAAAGGTGCGCGAAAAAGCGTATCCGATGTCGACGACTTCGGGAACCGTTTATATTACTTTGCTTACAATAGCGACGGCAGCGCTCGTGGCAGGCGCATATTTCGCGCTTCGCCGCCTTTTGTCCGCGGGAGACGATAAACCTTTATTCAAAAAAACGTGGATTACCGCAGGATTGATCGGTCTTGTTACCGCCGGCGTCAGACTTGTCATTGCCGGCACTATGTTCGATAAAGCGGGCACGGCGGCGCTTCGCGCTACGGCGTGGAATATTGCGGGAGGCAGTATAGGTGCGGCCGGCCTCGAATATACGAACTTTGCGCCTTTGCAATTGTATTACACGTGGGTAGTAGGAAAAATCACTCTGGGCAATTACAGTCTGTCGGCATTCAACGTATTGTTGCAAATTCTGCCGATTATTGCCGAGTGCGCGACGGCGGTGCTGCTTTACGTATTCGCTAAAAAATACGTGTCGGACAAGCAAGCCGCTCTGTTCGGAGCGTTGTATGCGCTTCTTCCCGTTTCGTTTACGCTTTCGGCAGGATACAGCGTCGAAATACCCGTGCTTATCTTCCTGTTGTTCGTAACTTTCTATGCGCTTACCGAAAAAGATTTCGTTATGCTTCTCGCAAGCAGTCTCATAACCTGTTTATGGTCGCCCATAGGCATTTATATTCTGCCTTTCGTGATTGCGTTCGAAATTTATATTATGATTAAAACCAAAGATAAAAAAATCATTCTCACGATTTGCATAGGCTGGTTTGTCAGTTTCTGGCTGTTCATACTTATTTCGGCTGGTTCGGTTGCGCCTATGTTCAAAGAAGGACATATTGTGTATATATTCAAAAACTATTATCTCAATATGTTCAATAAGCAGATGTGCGTAAGCAACGCGTTCAATCTGTACGCTCTCTTCGGACTTAACGGTTCTACGGTAAACAATACGGCCTTCGGACTCAATATAGCGTTCAGCATTATTCTTATTGCCTATACCGTATCGCTGTACTTCAAAAACTTCAACAGGGCGGAACTGGTGCTTATAGCGGGATTCTTCCTTAACGCAATGTCGGTATTCAGCCTCAATATGGACGAAACGTCGCTTGCGATGGGTCTTATCCTTTTGCTGATGTACGTCGTCATCTCTGGAGAGGAAAGACTTTACTGGATTTTCGGCGTATTGAGCGTGCTTGCTTTTGCAAACGTCGCGGTAGTTATGAATTATACCGGTATTATCGGAGATATTTCGGGAAGGGTGTTCTTCAATAAAGGAGACGCGGGATATATTATCGCAAATACCATTGCAAGCGTAACCGTAATTTATTACGGCTGGGTAGTTTACGATATTACTACAAACGACAAACGCGTTTTCATTCAGCCTTTACGAAAAGGCAAGGAAGGAGACGCAACGCTGTAATATGAATCGCGACCCTCTCGCAAGAGAGGGTTTTTTTTCGCGTCGGAAAGACTGTATATATATTATACAAATATATATAATAAAGTTTTCAATATAAAGTCGAAAAAAAATGTGCAAAAAATCTTCGGAAACAGTTTGCAATTTTCAAATTATTCGCTATACTCTATCTGTATAAGCGAGGGGGAAGAAAATGTTATCGAAGGTATTGTGTTATGCGTTATCCGGCATCGAAGGTTTCGACGTCGACGTCGAAACCGATATTTCGTCGGGACTTACCGGCATCGAAATAGTCGGTCTTGCGGGAACAGCCGTCAAGGAATCGAAGGAAAGACTGCGCTCCGCCATTAAAAACAGCGGATTTATTTATCCTGCAAAAAAGATAACGATAAACCTTGCGCCGGCAGACACGAAAAAGGACGGACCGTCGTTCGATTTGGCGCTGGCTGTCGGAATACTTGCCGCGTCCGAACAGATTGTTACGCGCGAGTATAAGAAATACGTGTTTCTCGGCGAGTTGTCGCTGGACGGAAAACTGCGTGCGGTATGCGGCGTTATGCCTTTGCTGATATCGGCTGTTCAACAGGGATATAACCGTTTCATATTGCCGGCGGATAACGCAAAAGAAGCGGCTTATATCGACGGTACGGAAGTTTACGCCTGCGACAGACTTTCGGAAGTCGTAGATTTTATTAACGGAAACGTTCAGCTGACGCCCGTTCGGCACACGACCTACGAAAGTTCGTTAAAAAACTGTCCGTACGACGTGGATATGTCGGATATCAAAGGACAGACGGTTGCGAAACGCGCCGTTGAAATAGCGGTAAGCGGCGGACACAATATATTGCTGATGGGACCTCCCGGCGCGGGCAAAACCATGCTTGCGCGCTGTATTCCCACAATTATGCCCGATATGACTTTCGAAGAGGCCATAGAGGTAACCAAAATACATTCAATCGCAGGTATTCTCGACGGAGATACGGGAATAGTAACGAAAAGGCCTTTCAGGACTCCGCACCATACGGCAACCATACCCGCGCTGATAGGCGGCGGCGCAAAGGCTATGCCCGGCGAGGTAAGTCTTGCGCATAACGGGGTGCTGTTTCTGGACGAAATGCCCGAATATCAAAGGCATACTCTCGAGGCGCTCAGACAGCCTCTCGAAGACAAAAAAGTCACCGTTTCGAGAGTTCAGCGCACGGTCGATTATCCCGCAAACTTTATGCTTGTGGCAAGTATGAACCCGTGTCCGTGCGGAAATTACGGCAGTAAAACCGCCGAATGCAAATGTACGCCGCGCGAAATAAGAAATTATCTCGGCAAAATATCGGGACCGTTGCTGGACAGAATAGATTTGCAGATAGAGGTCGATAACGTAAGCTATTCGGAATTTACCGACAGGACCGCGCTTGAAACGTCGAAGGACGTAAAAGAGCGCACGGACCGCGCGAGAGAAATACAGCGGTTGCGTTTTGCCGATAACGGTACGATATGCAACGCGCAGATGACCAACGCGATGATAAAAAAATTCTGTCCGCTTGACGATAACTGCGAAAGACTTTTAAAAAGAGCTTTCGAAAAACTTAATCTCTCGGCAAGGGCAACAACGAGGATAATCAAGGTCGCACGCACTATTGCCGACCTCGACGGGCAGGAGAACATAAGCGAAAAACATATTGCCGAGGCAATTCAGTACAGGAGTTACGACAGGAAGTTCAATGACTGAATTCAACGATACCGAAGCTTTACTGCTTTTAAATACGATAGACGGTATAAGGCTTAAACGCCGTCATGCTCTGCTTGCGATAGCCCGACCCGGCGAATTGCTGACGAGGATTGATTATTACCGTGAAAAAATCGTCGGGATTATAGGCTCGGACCTGTTTGAAAAGCTGAAAGACGCATTGCGTAGAAACTTACTCGACAGGGAAAAAGACGACCTGTATAAACACGGTATAACCGCAATAAGCGTTTACGACGCGAGATACCCCGAAAATCTGAAAGAGATTTACGAATTTCCCGCATTGCTTTATTGCAAAGGCGATATATCACTTTTGAAGAAACGCGGAATATCGGTCGTCGGAACGAGGAACGCGAGCAGATACGGCCTGAACGTTACCCGCGACTTCGTAACCGAATTTTCGAGGGCGGGACTTAACGTAACGAGCGGGTTTGCACGCGGCATAGATACGATGGCGCATAAATCCGCGCTGGACGCCGAAGGAAGCACGACGGCGGTTATCGCGTCGGGACTCGATATATGTTATCCTGCCGAAAACAGAAGTCTTGAGGACAGAATACTCAAAGAGGGCGGTTTGTTCGTTTCGGAATACAGGTTGGGCACCGCGCCCGCGCAGTTCAACTTTCCCGAAAGGAACCGTATTATAAGCGGTTTGTCGGAAGCTCTGTTCGTTCCCGAAACACGCATTAAGAGCGGCACTATGATAACGGTAAATCACGCCGTCGAACAGGGCAAAGATATTTTTATCGTACCGGCTAACATAAATCAGCCGTCGGCGGAAGGAAGCAATTTGCTTCTTAAACAGATGCAGGGCGCTCTCGTGTTGTCTCCCGACGACGTGCTTGACGAAATGGGCGTACCGCACGGAGTCAAGGAGCAGAAAGAAACTTTGCAACTTAATATATACGAAATGAAAATCCTTGAAATTCTCGAAAAAAGCGAGGCGCATTTCGAGGAACTTATCGCGGCGACGGGGCTGAACGCCAACGAACTTCAGAACGTCGTTTTCAATATGGAAATGAACGACCTTATAGAAAGAACTTCGGGTAATTACTTTACCTTGAAATAACGGAGATATATGAAAACACTTGTAATAGTCGAGTCGCCTTCGAAGGCAAAAACAATTCAGAAGTATCTCGGACAGGGATTCACCGTGCTCGCTTCGGGAGGACACGTATGCGACCTTCCTCAGCGCACGCTCGGAATTGACGTCGACAACCGTTTCGAGCCTCAGTACGAAATCAATCCCGAAAAGAAAGAGACCATTAAAAGACTTAAAGCGGCGTTGAAACAGAACGACGTCGTTTACCTTGCAACCGACCCCGACCGCGAAGGTGAGGCGATAAGCTGGCATCTGAAAAACTGTCTGGATATTCCCGACGGGAAAAATCGCATAGTTTTTAACGAAATCAGCAAGAAAGCCGTCAATAACGCGCTTGAAAATCCGCGCGAGCTGGATATGAATCTCGTAAACAGTCAGCAGGCGCGCCGCGTTCTCGACAGACTTGTCGGTTATAAAATTTCGCCTATCATCGGCAGAAAAATCAAGTCGGGCAGTTCGGCGGGTCGCGTTCAGTCGGCGGCTCTCGAAATGGTTGTGAACAGGGAACGCGAAATCCGCAATTTCGTGCCCGAGGAATACTGGACGATTAACGCGTTTTTATCTAAAAATAAAATACCGAAAACGAAAAAGGACGTATTCAAATGCGCTTTCGTCGATATCGACGGCAAGAAGTGGAAAGTTAAAAATCAGCACGACGCCGAAAGAATCGTGGAGGCAACGAGGGGCGCGAGATTGTACGTGGATACCGCAAAACGCGCGGTTGCGAAAACTCACCCCGCACCTCCCTTTACGACGTCAACCTTGCAGCAGGACGCAAGCAGTAAACTGTCTTTGACCGCGCCGCAGACTATGCAGATTGCGCAACAGCTTTACGAAGGAGTGGACATTCCCGGAGAGGGCGCAACGGCACTTGTAACGTATATCCGTACCGACAGCGTGCGTATATCGCCCGAAATGCAAAATAATGCGCTGAATTACATTAAAACGCGCTACGGCGAAGAGTATGCCCCCGCAAAACCCAATTTTTATAAAACGAAATCCGACGCACAGGACGCTCACGAGGCGATACGACCCATTTCGCTTGAACGCACGCCCGAAAGTCTGCAGAACAAAATCAGCCGTAATCAGTACAGACTTTATAAGCTGATTTACGAAAGATTTCTTGCAAGTCAGATGTCGGAAGCCGTGTACAATACCCTCAACGTGCATATTACGGCGGACGACAATCCCATGCTTAAAGGCACGAAACTCGGCTACAAGGTTACGGGGCGCGCAATGGTGTTCCCGGGATTTACGGCCGTGTATAACACCGTCGCCGAAACAGACAAGGACGACGAGGAAACCGCCGAAAAGACGCTGCCCGATATGAATGAGGGCGACGAAATGTTTTTGCAGGATATGAAACACGAGCAGAAATTCACTAAACCTCCTCAAAGGTTTACCGACGCGACTCTCGTCAAGACTATGGAAGAAAACGGAATAGGGCGTCCTTCGACTTATGCTTCGATAATTTCGGTAATCGCAAAACGAGAATATACGCAAAAAGACGGTAAAGCAATCGTCCCGACCCCTCTCGGCGAAGCCGTATGCGACTATATGGTAAAGAACTTCCCGCCAATAATGGACCTGAAATTTACCGCCAATATGGAAAGTCAACTGGATAAAGTCGAAGAGGGAGGCGTCGAGTGGCAAAATATAATAGAAAGTTTTTATCCCGAACTTATGAAACTTGTCAAACATGCGATGACAAGCGGCGGAAAAGTTCATCTCGATGCGGAAGAAAGCGACGTTGTGTGCGATAAATGCGGCGCGAAAATGGTTATCCGCGAGGGAAAATACGGAAAATTCCTTGCTTGCCCCAATTTTCCTAAATGTAAAAACATCAAACCTCTTGTTGAGGAAGAAGGCACTTGCCCGAAATGCGGCGCACCCTTGGTAAAAAAGAAAAGCAAAAAAGGAAAAGAGTTTTACGGATGTACGGCTTATCCAAACTGCGACTTCATAAGTTGGGATTTGCCCGCTCCCTACTTGTGTCCCGAATGCGGCCACGTGATGAAAATGAGCAAGACGAAAGAGGGTAAAAAATATACCTGTCTTAACAAAGAATGCAATCACACAGAGGTTATTAAGGAAAGTGAAAATCAGCCGAAATAAAGTTGCGGTAATAGGTGCGGGGCTTAGCGGATGCGAGGCCTCGTATCAGTTATTAAAGAGAGGTTTTGCAGTCGATTTGTACGAAATGCGGCCTTTAAAGTCCACTCCCGCGCACAAAACGGGCGATTTTGCCGAGTTAGTGTGCAGTAACAGTTTAAAGTCGGACGTGGCCGACACTTCGTCGGGACTTCTGAAAACCGAACTGAAAATGCTTGACAGTCTGCTTTTGAAATGCGCTTACGAAACCCGCGTCGAGGCGGGCGGAGCACTTGCGGTGGACAGAAAACTTTTTTCGGAAAGCGTAAGAAAGAATCTTGAAAAGTATGAAAGATTCAATCTTATTACCGAAGAGGTCGAACGCATTCCCGCCGCGCCGGTAATCGTCGCAACGGGTCCTCTTACCGGCGAGAAGCTTTTTGACGATATTAAATCCCGTACTTCAGACAGGTTGTTTTTTTTCGACGCCGTTGCGCCTATCGTCGACGCGTCGTCCGTCGACCCCGAAAAATCATTTGAAAGCGGTCGTTATGGCAAAGGCGACGGTTATATCAATTGTCCGATGAACAAGGAAGAGTACGACGCTTTTTACAACGCCCTTGTAAACGGCGAGACCGTACCTCTTAAAGATTTCGAAGGAAAGGAAGTTTTCGAAGGCTGTATGCCCGTCGAAGTTATGGCGAAACGAGGATACGATACCATGCGTTTCGGAATGCTGAAACCCGTCGGTCTTACCGACCCTAAAACCGGGCGGCGGCCTTATGCCGTTTTGCAGTTGAGAAAGGAAACACAGGACGGAAGCGCGTATAATCTCGTAGGTTTTCAGACTAATCTGAAATTTTCAGAACAGAAGAGAATTTTTTCGATGATTCCCGCGCTGAACCACGCCGAATTTCTGCGTTACGGAGTTATGCACAGAAACAGTTATCTGTATTCGCCCGACTGTCTTACAAGGACTTTCAGGCTAAAGGGAGACGACGCCGTTTATTTCGGCGGTCAGATAACGGGCGTTGAAGGTTACGTCGAAAGTATTATGAGCGGACTTCTTGCGGCAATACATCTTTCGAGGGAGCTTGACGGATTACCCGAACTCGTGCCGCCGAAAACGACAATGTGCGGCGCACTTTCGAGGTATATAACTTTGCATAACAAGAATTTTCAGCCCATGAACAGCAATTTCGGAATTCTGCCGGCTGTTGAAGGCAGGGATAAAAACGAAAGGCGCACGAATTACGTCGCGCGTGCGGTAAGCGATATGGAAAACTACGTAAACGCATTGAACTGCGACGAAGAGTTATCGAGATGACGAAACGGAAAGAGTTCCCCGTATTTTACGGGGAATTGTTTTTGTCTGCCTAATATTCGACCGTGTTTTTTCGGACAACGACGTATTTTTCCGTAACGATATCAAAATGCGACTATCAAAACGTATGCCGTTTTAAAAACGCAAAAAAGGTCGAAAAATTTTTCTTAAGTTTTACATATTGTCTTGATATAAAGATATAGGTTATAACAGTTGATTTTAAGGCTAAAATATGATATATTTTACGTTAACGAAAAGCCCGACGGCATCAAGGAGAAGAAATGACCACTTTTAAAGGAACTACTATATGCGCCGTTAAGAAAAACGGCATAACCGCAATAGCCGGCGACGGACAGGTTACCATGGGCGAAAGCGTGATTTTCAAGGGCAATGCGGTAAAAGTAAAAAGAATTTTCAACGATAAAGTTGTGATAGGCTTCGCGGGGTCTGTCAGCGACGCGTTCGCATTGAGCGAAAAATTTGAAGAAATGCTGCAAAAATACAGCGGCAATCTTATGCGCGCCGCGGTAGAACTTGCCGAATTGTGGAGAAACGATAAGGCAAGAAAACTGGAAGCGATGATGATTATTGCCGATAAGGACGTAATGCTTATCGTAAGCGGCACGGGCGAGGTTATCGAGCCCGAGGGAGGAGTTGCCGCGATAGGAAGCGGCGGTAATTACGCATACGCCGCGGCGAGAGCGCTGTATGAAAATACCGAGCTCGGCGCCGAGGAAATCGTCCGCCGCGCCATGAAAATCGCAAGCGACCTTTGCGTTTACACCAACGACCGTCTTACGGTCGAGGTACTGGAGGCATAAATGGAATTTACCCCTAAACAGATTGTGGGCGAACTCGACCGTTATATTATAGGTCAGGACGAGGCGAAAAAAGCGGTTGCAATCGCGCTTCGCAACAGATACAGACGCAGCAGACTGTCCGAAGAACTTCGCGAAGAAATAACGCCCAAAAACATTATAATGAAAGGCCCTACGGGAGTAGGTAAAACCGAAATCGCAAGACGGCTCGCAAGGCTCGTAAAGGCGCCGTTCGTCAAGGTGGAAGCCACTAAGTTTACCGAAGTCGGCTACGTCGGACGCGACGTCGAAAGCATCGTGCGCGACCTTGTCGAGGCGTCGATAAGGCTCGTCCGCGAAGAAAAATTCAAGGAAGTTCAGCCTAAAGTTACCGACATCGTCGAAAAGAAACTCGTCAATATAATTCTGCCGATACGCAAACAGGCGGGAAGCGACGAACCCGACGCCTCGCTGAAAGAGGAAATATTGCAGGAACTCAGAAAGGGCAATCTCGACAAACTGCAGGTGTCGGTCGAGGCCGTCGACGAGCCTAAAAATATGCAAATCGACGTCGGACAGGGGCAGGAAATAAATATCGGCAGCATTTTCGGAAACTTTATGCCGAAGAAAAAGAAAATGCGCACCGTTACCGTCAAACAGGCAAGGGATATTTTCGTTGCCGAAGAAAGCGCGAAACTGGTTGACAGCGACAGCATAGCGTCGGAGGCGTTGCGCAGAGCCGAACAGGACGGCGTAATTTTCATCGACGAAATCGATAAAGTTGCGGCGCGCGGCAACACTCAAGGACCCGACGTATCGCGAGAGGGCGTTCAGCGAGACATCCTTCCCATTGTCGAAGGCTGCGCTGTTCAGACGAAATACGGCGTTATCCGCACCGATTTCATTCTGTTTATCGCGGCGGGCGCGTTTCATATCAGCAAGGTGCAGGACCTTATTCCCGAACTTCAGGGAAGATTTCCCATTAAGGTCGAACTTAACAATCTGACGGAAAACGACTTTGTGCTTATTCTTACGCAGCCCGATAACGCAATATTGAAGCAATACAAGGAGCTTCTGAAAGTGGACGGAGTCGAACTGGAATTCACCGACGACGCCATTCGCGAAATTGCAAGAATCGCCACCATGGAAAACGAGAACAGCGAAAACCTCGGCGCGCGTCGTCTGCACGCGGTTATGGAGGCCCTTCTCGAAGAAGTGAGTTACAATGCGGGAGGAAGCGAAGAAGAGGTCAGGGTAATCGTTGACAAGAATTACGTTGACGAACACCTTGCCGGTTCTCTCAAAACAATGAATTTAAGAAGATATATTATCTGAGGAAATATGAGTTTCAATATCCCGAAAGGCACTAAAGACGTCCTCCCCGAGGACAGTTACAAATGGCATTATATCGAAGACGCCGTGCGTGAAGTCACGCGGCTTTTCGACGTCAGGGAAATCCGCACGCCCACTTTCGAACATACCGAACTGTTTTTAAGAGGCGTCGGCGACACCACCGATATCGTCAATAAGGAAATGTATACATTTATCGATAAGGGCAACCGTTCGATTACGCTGAAACCCGAAGGCACGGCGGGCGTTGCGAGGAGTTTCGTCGAAAACAGCCTTTACGCCGGTCCTTTGCCCGTTAAAACCTATTACGTTACGCCGGTATTCCGTTACGAAAGGCCGCAATCGGGCAGACTTCGTGAGCATCATCAGTTCGGCGTGGAGTTATACGGAAGTTACGGCGCAGAAATGGACGTCGAAGCAATTTCTATAGCGAAAGCGTTGTTCGACAGACTCGGGCTCGATTCGCTTGTTCTCAACATAAACAGCATAGGTTGTCCCGTTTGTCGCAAGGAATATAATAAGGCGCTTAAAGCGTATTATTCCGAGCGCGTCGATTCGTTGTGCGAAACGTGCAGAGGCAGGCTTGAAAAAAATCCTTTGAGAATTCTCGACTGCAAGGAAGAAAAATGCATAGAAATCAATAAGGACGCGCCCGTAATCACCGATTATCTGTGCGACGACTGCAAAAAGCATATGGAGGATTTGAAAAAAGGCCTCGATACCCTCGGTATTGCGTACGAGGTCAATCCCCGCATCGTGCGCGGACTCGATTATTATACCCGTACGGTTTTCGAATTCGTTTCGGATTCCCTCGGCGCGAAAAGCACCGTTTGCGGAGGAGGAAGATACGATAATCTCGTCGAGGAAGTGGGCGGAAAACCCTGCCCGTCGGTGGGATTCGGTATGGGAATCGAAAGGCTTATACTTACGCTCGAAGCCACGGGAAAAATGCCCGCTCCGAACGATTGCGTAGATATGTTTTTAGGCTATGCGGGTGAAGAACTCAAATACGCCGCGCTTAAAATCGTGAACGATTTAAGGAAAAGCGGAATTTCCGCAGATACCGAGTTTACGGGAAGAAGCGTAAAGGCGCAGATGAAATACGCGGGAAAAATCGGCGCGAGATTTACCGCCATTCTCGGTGCTGACGAGATTGAAAGCGGAATCATCAATATTAAAAATATGACGGACGGCAGCGTAAAGGCCGTCGCTATATCGGATATAACAGGTTTTTTTAAAGAGGCAGATTTATGACGGAATTACTTAACGGTTTAAAACGCACTAACATGTGCGGCACATTGAGAAAGAACGACGAGGGCAGAGAGGTCGTCGTTATGGGATTCGTTCAGAAAACCCGTGACCTCGGCAATCTCGTTTTCGTGGACCTGAGGGACAGAACGGGTATCGTGCAACTTGCGTTCGACGCGGGCGTCAATTCTTCGCTTACGGACAAAGCGCGTTCCCTCCGCGGCGAGTTCGTCGTTGCGGCGAAAGGCGAGGTAAGACTTCGCACGGGAAAAAATATAAATGAAAATATGCCTACGGGCGAAGTGGAAATCGACGTCGCCGATTTAAGAATTCTGGCGGAGGCCGAAATACCTCCTTTCGTAATTTCGGAAAAAGCCTCTGTCGGCGAAAATCTTGCGCTTAAATACCGCTATCTCGAATTGAGAAAGGCATATTTACAGAATAATCTGATAATGCGCGATAAAATCACGCGCGCCGCAAGGGATTATCTGTCCGCAAACGGTTTTCTGGAAATCGAGACGCCTTTTCTCGGAAAATCCACGCCCGAGGGCGCAAGAGACTATCTTGTTCCCAGCCGTATAAAACACGGTGCGTTTTACGCTTTGCCGCAAAGCCCGCAACTCTATAAACAGTTATTGATGATTGCCGGTTTCGACCGCTATTATCAGATTGCAAGATGTTTCCGCGACGAGGATTTGCGCGCGAACCGTCAGCCCGAATTTACTCAGATAGATATAGAAATGAGTTTCGTCGAGGAAGACGAGGACGTTATGGCAATTGCCGAAGGAATGATTAAAGAGGTCTTTGCGAAATGCAAGAACATTACCTTCACGAAACCTTTCAGGCGTATGACCTGGGCCGAGGCGATGAACCGTTTCGGCAGCGATAAACCCGACACTCGTTTCGGACTGGAACTTCACGATATTTCGTCGGCGGTAAAGAACACTGAGTTTTCGGTGTTCAGACAGGCTCTCGAAACGGGCAGCGTGCGCGCGATATGCGTAAGAGGCGGCGCCGATAAGTTTACCCGTAAAGAAATCGACGGTTTTAGTGATTTCGTAAAAGATTACGGCGCGAAAGGACTTGCTTGGGCCTCCAAAAAAGAAGACGGAAGCACTACTTCGAGCTTTTATAAATTCCTTACCGAAAAAGAGATTGCCGATATCGAAGAAATTCTGTCGGCGGATAAGGGCGACCTTATTCTTGCGATTGCGGATAAAAAGAATAAAGTCGTGTTCGACAGTCTCGGCGCGTTGCGCGTTCACATTGCGGACAAACTTCATCTGTACGATAAAAACGAATACGATATCCTTTGGGTTACCGAATTTCCTTTGCTCGAATGGAGCGATGAGGACAACAGGTTTTACGCCATGCACCATCCGTTTACCAGCGTAAACGTCAAGGACCTCGATAAAATCGACAGCAAGGATCGCGAAGTGCTTGCAAGTATCCGTGCGAACGCGTACGACCTCGTAATAAACGGACAGGAAGCGGGAGGCGGAAGTATTCGTATTCATACGCCCGAAATGCAACGTAAAATGTTTGAAATTCTCGGAATGAGCGAAGAGACTATTAAAACTCGTTTCGGATTTTTCGTAGACGCTTTCAAATACGGAGCACCTCCTCACGGAGGTCTTGCATTCGGTCTCGACAGGCTCGTAATGCTTATCACGGGCGACGACAATATCAAAGACGTTATCGCTTTCCCGAAGGTTCAGAATGCTTCGTGCCTTATGACGGGCGCTCCCGATTTCGTCGAGGAAATTCAGCTTAAAGAACTGGGTCTCGACGTTCCCGAGGAAGATAAATGAACGAAACGGGTACGGTAACAAAACTGAAAAGAGGAAACGCAACCGTCAGTTTCGACAGAAAATCGGCGTGCGACCAATGTCGTATGTGCGCCGTTTCGAAAAGCGGAAAAACCGTCGAGGTAGTTCTGCCGAATACGCTGAACGCCGGAATAGGGGATAAAGTCGAAGTAACGATGGGAAGCAGATACGTGCTGACCGCAGCGGTCGTTGTTTACGTAATACCTCTTATCCTTGTGGTAATAGGAGTTTTCGCTTTTCAGACGCTCGGTGAGATAGCGCAGATTATCGCAAGCGTCGTTGCGTTGTTCATAGGGCTTGCGCTTGCCGTTGTTTTGGATAAATTCGTAATCAGAAAGAAAAAAGGCTTCGTCCCCGAAATTACGCGCATCGTGCTGCGGGCGGGCGAAGAAGAATGCGAAGAAGAAAACGTCGAAGAGGATTCAAATGAAAATAAAGAGCCTTCCGAAGACGGTTTAAACGGCAAAGAAAACGAAAACAATTAATATATTCGGATTTTTAAAAGGAGATTAACTTATGTCGGACAGAATTATTCACGTTACAGCAAAAGATTTTGACGAAGCCGTTAAAAAAGACGGACTTTGCCTTGTTGATTTCTGGGCTAACTGGTGCGGTCCCTGCAAAATGCTTGCGCCCGTGCTTGAGGAATACGTCGCGTCGCACGACGACGTAACCGTTCTTAAAGTGGACGTCGACGAGGAGGAAGAACTGGCAAGAAAATTCGGCGTTATGTCGATACCTACTCTCGTGCTTTATAAAAACGGCACAGAAACGGCAAAAGACGTCGGATATAAAAACCTGCAGCAACTTTCCAACTTTATCGAAGACAACAAATAATTTTTTTTCAGGAGGACAGTATGGTTGATTTAAAAACCGTTAGGGAGGCCGACAGCGAGTTATACGACAGTATGGTTAAAGAATTTAACCGTCAGCAGTATAATCTCGAACTGATTGCAAGCGAAAATATCGTATCTCCCGCAGTAATGGCCGCTATGGGCAGTTTCTTTACCAACAAATATGCAGAGGGATATCCCGGCTCGCGCTACTACGGAGGTTGCGAATTTGTGGATATAGCCGAAAATCTTGCAAGGGACAGACTTAAACAACTTTTCGGTTGCGAACACGCAAACGTCCAGCCTCACTCGGGCGCAAGCGCAAACTTTGCGGTATTCGAGGCGGTGTTGAATCCCGGCGATACCGTCCTCGGAATGAGCCTCGACGGCGGCGGACATCTTACGCACGGCAGCAAAGTAAATATGTCGGGCAAATGGTTTAATGCCGTCGGTTACGGCGTTACGCGCGAAGAGGGACTTATCGACTACGACGAAGTCGAAAAACTGGCGATAGAATGCAAACCTAAGATGATTATCGCCGGTGCGTCGGCGTATCCGAGGATTATCGATTTCAAACGTTTCAGAGAGATTGCCGATAAAGTCGGCGCTTATCTTATGGTCGATATGGCTCATATCGCGGGTCTCGTTGCGGCCGGAGAACATCCGAGTCCCGTACCGTACGCCGACTTCGTGACTTCAACCACGCATAAGACCTTGCGCGGGCCGAGAGGCGGCATTATAATGTGCAGGGAAGAATACGCCAAAATTATCGATAAGGCGGTATTCCCCGGCACGCAGGGCGGCCCGTTGATGCACGTTATAGCGGGTAAAGCGATTGCGTTCAAGGAAGCGCTGACGCCCGAATTCAGAAAGTATCAGCGTCAGATAATACTCAACTGCAAACGTATGGCGGAAGTTTTCAAAGAACGCGGCGTAAATATGGTTTCGGGCGGCACCGACAATCACCTGATACTCCTTAATCTGCTCGGGACGGGCGTAACCGGTAAGGAACTCACCGACAGACTGGATAAAGTACATATTACGGTTAACAAAAACGCAATTCCTTTCGACCCCGCAAAACCCTCTGTAACAAGCGGAATCCGTGTAGGTACGGCGTGTCTTACCACTCGCGGAATGGTCGAAGACGATATGAACGTCGTGGCAAACGCAATCGTGGACGTTCTTGAAAAGGGCGAGAGCGTTTACGACGACGTAAACGCAAGGGTGCGCGCGCTTGCCGAAAAATATCCCATTTACACAAACGACGTGATATTCTGATATGTTGTCAAAATAATTGTCATTTTGACACAAAATTAAATTTTCGTATCATTCACCCTTAAGCGATGAGCTGCATATAATGCGTGAGAGGTGATAATATGAAAATCGTTTGCGTGAATCCGCCTAAGTTCATCAAAAAGTTTTTGAAATTGTTCAAAAGAAAAAAGAACGAAGTAAAAAGCGAAGAATTACAAAAGGAAGCAGAGTGAAATCTGCTTCCTTTATTTTTTAGTAAAAAATAAAAGCCGTTATCCGAACGGCTTTTGATGTAATCGCAAATATATTATGCGCGCTCGACTTTTCCGCTACGCAGGCATCTGGTGCATACGTATTCGGACGATACCGTGCCGTTTTTATTTACAACTTTGACCTTGTGAACGTTTGCGCCCCAGGTTCTTCTGGATTTGCGGTGGCTGTGGCTTACCATATTGCCGCTCATTTGTCCTTTTCCGCATACACTGCACACTCTCGACATACTTAAAACCTCCTAAATGGCTTAAAACATAGGTATTTTATCACTAAATTTTAGTTTTGGCAAGCATAATTGTTGCTAATTTTCAGTATTTATAGTAAAATATACAAAACGTAAGGTTGTTCTTAAGGAGCATTATGGCGCTCGGCACATATAACAAATTCGGTCATATCAGCATTTCGGACGAAGCGGTGGCGGTTATCGTCAGTCGTACCGCGTCCGAATGTTACGGCGTGGTCGAACTCGTTTCAAGACGTTTTTCGGACAATCTTGCAAAAATTTTCAATAAAAAAACTTACGGAAAAGGCGTCCGTGTGGTGACTGCCGATAACGTTGCTATAATAGATTTATACGTGGTATTGAAACTCGGTGTAAACTTGGAGGCCGTAAGAGAGTCTCTCAGTAAAGCCGTCGTTTACAGCGTTGAAAAGTACACGGGTATGCGCGTAAAAAGCGTAACGGTCAACGTCGTAGGTGTAAGGGTATAAATTTGGATAATAATATGGTGGAAATAGCGGGTTGCGATTTCAGGAAAATGCTTGTTTCGGGCGCAAAACTTCTTGAAATCAACAGGCCTTTGGTAGACAGTCTTAACGTGTTTCCCGTTCCCGACGGCGATACGGGTACTAATATGTCCCTCACTCTCACAATGGCGGTGCAGGAGCTCGGAAATCAGAATTCCGACGCAAGCATAGCCGATTGCGCCGCGGCATTCTCAAAGGGAGCGCTCAAAGGCGCCCGCGGAAATTCGGGAGTTATCAGTTCACAGATTTTCAAAGGTTTTGCGGTGGTTGCCGCCGAAAACAAAAAAGAAACGTTTACGGCCTACGATTTTGCTCTTGCGCTGAAAAAAGGCACGGAAATAGCGTACAGCATGGTGCAGAAACCGAAGGAAGGCACCATTCTTACGGTAGTAAGGGCAATGGCCGAAAAAGCGCAGCATCTTACCAGACGGAAAAAGAACGCCGAAATTCTGCCTTTCCTTGAAAAAGTCATCGAGTACGGCGATCAGATACTTCTTCAGACCCCCGATATGTTGCCCGTCCTTAAAAAAGCCGGCGTTGTCGACGCCGGGGGCAAGGGACTCATGTTCGTGATGAAGGGTATGTATAACGCTCTTGCGGGCATAGAACTTCCCGAAGAGACGTCCGAAGACAAATCCATGGCGCCGACTCCCGTGGACGTGTTCAACGCCGACGACCACGAACATATTAATTTCAGTTATTGTACCGAGTTTTTCGTAATCAATCTTCGTCCCAAAATCACGGTAACCGATATCGATAAACTGCGCGATTTTCTTTCGACTATCGGCGATTGCGTGCTTGTAATAGGGGACCTTGACCTCGTTAAAGTGCACGTTCACACCAATCGTCCCGACCTCGCTATCAAAAACGCTCTGAAAATGGGCGAACTCGACGGGGTAAAAATCGAAAATATGGTGGAACAGAACCGTGTCCTCAACGAAAAGAAAGAAACGGAAAAAACCGAGCTAAAGGAATTCGGAATGGTTTCGGTTTGTTCGGGAAAGGGAATGGAGGCGATTTTCGCCGACCTCGGGGTCGATAAAATCGTCGAGGGGGGACAGACGATGAACCCGAGCGTATACGATATCCTTGCCACCATAAATAACGTAAACGCAAAAACGGTATTCGTCCTTCCCAATAATAAAAATATAATTATGTCAGCCGAGCAGGCGCGCGATTTATCCGAAAAACCCGTTTACGTAATTCCCACAAGCAACGTCTGCGAGGGAATAGCCGCGGCTGTATGCTTTATGCCCGAAGCAAGCGCGGAAGAAAACGTTGACGCGATGACAGGCGCAATCGATAACGTGAAGTGCGGCCAGGTTACCACCGCCGTCCGCAACACGCGTATGGACGGATTCTCCGTGCACGAGGGTGATATCATCGGATTATACGGCAAAAAAATCGTTGCAAAAGGCCGCGACGTCGCAGACGTCGTCAGACATTCCCTGAAAAAAATGGTTGACGACGACAGCAGTGTGATTTCACTCTATTACGGAAGCGACGTAAAAGAAGAAGACGCCGTCGCTCTTGCGGAAAGTCTGCAGGAGGAATATCCCGACGTCGAGGTAATGGCTCTCGACGGAGGGCAATCCTATTATTTTTACGTATTCTCGGTGGAGTGATGCGTCTTGACGAATTATACGGAGTAGGTCCGTCTACGCTGAAAAAACTTCACGGTCTCGGCATCGATACCTTAAAAGACCTCGTAAATTTTCTTCCTAAAACCTATATTGATTTCAATCTGCCCGCGACGCTCGATAATCTCGTTGACGGGCAGTTTTCACTTATAAAAATAACGGTCGCGAAAGTTACGAGACCGGTGACTGCGAGAAGCGGCATTAAGTTTTTTACGGCTGACGCGGTCGATTACGGCATAACGTCGCGCGACGGGGTAAGGCTTAAACTCGTATGGTACAACCAACCGTATCTGATTTCTTCGGTAAAAGAGGGCGAAAATTATCTTGTTTTCGGAAAGACGAAAAGAGTCGGAAAAAGGTTTGAAATAATCAATCCTCAATTCGAACTTCTCGACGGCGCGAAAAAACTGACGGGTATTATGCCCGTTTACCGTCTTAAAGGAGCGTTGAAGCAAGGCGTTTTCAGAAGCATTATGGAAAACGCGCTGAAAAATTTTAATTACGAAGGAGTTACCGACGGTATAGTTAAGGAAAAATACCGTTTGGAAACTCTTTGCGACGCTTATAAATCCGCGCATTTTCCCGCTACGACGGAGGAAGGAATCCGTGCGCAGGAACGTATAGCCTTCGAGGACGTAGCGAAGGAAATTCTGTATTTTAAAATCGTTAACGGAAACGGAAAAAACAAGCGCGAGAATTTTTACGATAAGCCTTTCACCGTAACGGAAGAGATTGTAAAGAGTTTGCCTTACGAACTGTCTCCGACGCAGAAAATCGCCTTAAGCGAGATTGCGGCTTCGCTGAAATCGGACAGAAAGACAAGCAGAATTCTTATTGGCGACGTCGGCAGCGGAAAAACGGTTGTTGCGCTGATAACGGCATTTTATGCCGTAAAATGCGGATATCAAGCTGCTATTATTGCGCCTACCGAAATTCTTGCGGAGCAACATTTCAGAACGGCTCTGTCACTTTTTAAGGGAACGGGAATTAAAACCGTGTTTCATTCGGGCGGTATCGGAACGGCGGAAAAACGCATTGCCGAAAATGCGATTTCGTCGGGTGAAGCAAACGTTGCGATAGGAACGCACAGCCTTTTCGGCAAAAGCGTGAAGTTTAAAAATCTTGCCTTCCTCGTTATAGACGAACAACATAAATTCGGCGTCGCACAAAAATCGTATATGCAGGGGAAGGGGCTTTCGGTCGATACTCTTACGCTGACCGCCACCCCGATACCGAGGTCTTTACAGATGCTTCTGTACGACGAACTGGAAATGTCCGAAATTAAAAAGAACGGAAAAAGTAAGGTTAAAACAATGGTCGTTCCCGATTCGAAAAAAGAGGGAATGTTCGGCTATATTGCCGACGAAGCGAAAAAAGGAAATCAGGCTTTCGTCGTTTGCCCGCGCATATGCGACTCCGAAGGGGTTGAAACCTACGGCGCGGAAACTTTGTACGAAGAGTTGAAAGAGGGCGTTTTTAAAAACGTATCCGTCGCGTTGTTGCACGGAAGAATGAAAAACGACGAGAAAACGCGAATTATGACGGATTTTGCTTCGGGAAAAATCAAAGTACTGATTTCAACTACGGTAGTCGAGGTCGGTATAGACGTAAGAAACGCAACCGTTATAGCCGTTCTTAACAGCGAAAGATTCGGTCTTGCGACTTTGCATCAGCTCAGGGGCAGGGTCGGAAGAGGGGATAAACCCGCGTATTGTTTTCTCAATACATCCGAGCGGGATAATCCGCGTATCAACGCGCTGTTGTCCTGCGACGACGGTCTGAAACTGGCCGAGGCCGATTTCGCGGCACGCGGAGGGGGCGATTATCTTGGAACGAGGCAGTCGGGCGACAGCGACGGCGGTAAATATGCCGTAAAAATCACGCCCGAACTTATAAAACGAGCAAAAGAAGCCGTTAACGATTACGTTATCCCGAACGGTTTCGTGCCCGACGAGGAGGATTTGCGACTTTATACCGAAAAATTCAGGGACGTTACGTTAAGCTGAACTTTTATTAAAGTAGAATTAAACTATACGATTTATTATTAAAAAAAAGAAAGAGGAACGGGGTTATGAAATTGTTGCTTGCAGAGGACGAACGCGAGCTGTCGGGAGCGGTTGTGCGCGTTCTGAAACATAACAATTATACCGTCGACGCGGTTTACGACGGCGCGGAAGCGCTGGAATATCTGACGTACGGCGAATACGACGGGGTTATTCTCGATATTATGATGCCGAAAGCGGACGGCCTTACCGTCCTTAGAACGATACGGGCGCAAGGCAATAACGTGCCCGTCATTCTGCTTACGGCAAAAAGCGAAGTGGACGATAGGGTTGAAGGTCTTGACGCCGGAGCCGACGATTATCTTTCGAAGCCGTTTGCGATGAAGGAACTGCTTGCGCGCATAAGGGCGATGACGAGACGTAAAAACGACGTTATCAGCACCTATACGGTGGGAAATCTGACGCTCAATCCGAAGCAATTCACAATTTCCGCGGACAAAGGCGAAATACGTTTATCGGGCAAAGAGTTTCAGATGATGGAAATGCTTGTAAAAAACGGCAACGTGCTTATATCGACGGAAAAGTTTATGGAATCGGTATGGGGCTACGACAGCGAGGCCGAGATAAACGGCGTATGGGTATATATCTCGTCGTTGCGCAAAAAACTTCAGAGCATCGGCGCAAACGTGAACATCAAAGCGGTGCGCGGTCTCGGATACAGACTGGAAAAATCGGATGATTAACAAAATAAGACGCAGGTTTATACTGGTTGCCATGATTGCCGTTACCATAGTTCTGACGGTTATTATTTCCGGTATATTCCTGGTCAGCAAAAAAAACTTATGCAATTATTCGGATATGGTGCTCGAATCTCTTGCCGAAAACGGGGGCAGGTTTCCCGAAAACTTTCGGGGCGAAGGCGCACCGAATAAGTATCTCGGCATAGGACTCAGCAGCGAGACGCCGTTTGAAACGAGGTATTTTTACGTAAAATACGACGCCGACGGCAATTGCAAGAGTTTTTATCTCGACAAAATCGCAACCGTCAATACTCCTTCCGAGGCATTGGTATATTGCGACAAGGTATTTCAGAAAAAATCCTCTTCGGGTTTCGTCGACGAATTCCGTTATCTCGTTTACGATACGTCGGACGGCGAAAAACTTTTGCTGTTTATGGATTGCAGCCGACACATCGATACGTTGAGAACGTTTTTCCGTTCGTGTCTGGTATTCAGCGCGAGCGCTCTTGCGGCTGTGTTTATACTTATGTTGTTGTTTTCAAAAAAAGCCGTACAACCCATTGCAAAATCCTATGAAAAACAGCGACACTTTATTACCGACGCAAGTCACGAGCTTAAAACTCCGCTTACCATTATTTCGGCCAATAACGAACTTATCGAGATGGATTACGGCGAAAACGAGAGCACGCGCGCCATTTCCAAACAGGTGGAAAGAATGGCAAATATGACGAAAAACCTTACCGTTCTTGCTAAAATCGACGAAAGAAAAGCCCTTGAAGAGAAAAAAATCATAAACGTTTCGGAAATCACCGACGACGTTGTGGAACCGTATAAAAATCTTGCGCTGACAAGCGGAAAGATACTTGAAAGACACGTTTGTTCCGACGCCTGTATTCAGGGTGACGAAAGCCTTATAAGACAGATGCTTTCCCTTATGCTCGATAACTCTGTCAAATACGGCAAAAGTTATATAGACGTCAGAGTATCGATGAATAACGGAAAATTCAGAAAAGGCGTCATAATCGAAATCGAAAACGACGCCGATAAAGTCGAGCAGGGCAACCTGAACAAGTATTTCGACAGGTTTTATCGCAGCGACGACGCACGGGCTTCGGGGCTCGAAGGCAGCGGTATCGGATTATCGATTGTGCGCGAAATCGCAGAATTGCACAAAGGTACCGTTGCGGCAAGGGGAGAAGGCGATAAGTTTATCGTAACGATATCCTTCGAAAAATCCGTCTTTGCAGGCAAAAATAAGAATAATACGAAACCCGGATTGTGATTTTTTAGGTTTTTTTTAGCAAGTTATTAAGTTTACTTTTAATTTAAACGGTTAATATTAAATTAAAAGAAACCTCTTTCGGCTGTATGAAAGTCGGTACAAAGAGAAGTCTTTTCATAATTTTATCCCCCTAAAAGAAGCAACCGCCTCGGAATAATCCGGGGCGGTTGCTTTATAATTTCCGGCAGGCGGGTAAAAATAATAAAAATAAAAAAGATGAACTAAAAACTGATAAAAATAAGTTGCAATATCATAAATTATTTGATATATTATAGTAGTCGCAAAAATCGAGAAAATCTATGTGCGGGAGTGATTCAGTGGTAGAATGCCACCTTGCCAAGGTGGAAGTCGCGGGTCCGAATCCCGTCTCCCGCTCCAAAGTCGTAAAGGCGACACGTTTTGTCGGAAACCCGTTTGCATACGGCATCATAGCCAAGCGGTAAGGCAGAGGCCTGCAAAGCCTTCATCCCCGGTTCGATTCCGGGTGATGCCTCCAAAACGCCGAAGTGGCGGAATAGGCAGACGCAAGGGACTTAAAATCCCTCGGAGTAAAATCCGTACCGGTTCGAGTCCGGTTTTCGGCACCAAAAAATGAACCCCAAAGGGTTCTTTTTTTATACAAAAACGGACTCGTGACAATGCGGAGCATTGTCTTGCAAACTGCGTTTGCAACCGGTAACCGCTGACCGCAAGCGAAGACGGAGCAAGCGCAAAGCATTTGCAAAGGTCGAGTGCA
>MSGY01000024.1 GCA_001940895.1 Christensenellaceae bacterium Phil10
CTTGCGAGAGCGGCGGGAATACACCTGATAATCTCGACGCAAAGGCCGTCCAGGGACGTAATAACGGGAACGATAAAATCAAATCTTCCGTCCCGCATAGCGTTGTTAACGAATACTGCTGACGAAAGTAATTTTATCATCGGCAGAGAGGGTGCCGAACAACTTCCCGAAGACGGCAGTATGCTGCTATTTGAACCTTTTTATTTTGAAAACCCTCAACTTATTAAAAAATGTATGGTAAGCAATGAAGAAGTAATTGCGGTTGCAGATTACGTTAAATCGAAAAATTAATCTATTATTATATATTTTTTAAAACGATATCAAAAGGTTTTTAAAATACGAAAGCGAATAAAAAGCCCGCGGAATTTCCGCGGGCTTTAAAAATACGAAAATTATTTTGCGTAATCTACGCTTCTGATTTCCCTGACAACGGTTACTTTGATTTGTCCGGGATATTCGAGTTCCGCCTCGAGTTTGTTTGCGATTTCCTTAGCAAGGAAAACCGTCGTCGTATCGTCGACTACCTCGGGCTTTACCATAACGCGGATTTCGCGCCCTGCCTGAATGGCGTAAGATTGCTCGACGCCGTTAAAGGAGTTTGCGATTGTTTCAAGTTTTTCGATACGCTTTACGTAGTTTTCAAGCGATTCGCGGCGTGCGCCGGGACGAGCGCTTGAAATTGCGTCGGCGGCCTGAACGAGAACTGCCTCGACCGTGGTGGGTTCGATATCTCCGTGATGCGCCGCGACGGCGTGAATAACGTTATTGTTTTCCTTGTATTTTTTCAGAAGGTCGACGCCTATCTGAACGTGAGTCCCTTCGATTTCGTGGTCGACCGCTTTGCCGATATCGTGCAATAACCCCGCCCTTTTTGCGGTTTTGACGTCGGCGCCGAGTTCGGACGCCATAACTCCCGCAAGAAACGCGACTTCAAGCGAATGTTGCAAAACGTTCTGTCCGTAACTCGTGCGATATTTGAGTTTTCCGAGAATTTTGATAAGTTCGGGATGAATGCCGTAAATTCCGCATTCGAAAACGGCGTTTTCGCCGGCCTCTTTAATAAGACCGTCCACTTCTTTTCTTACCTTATCGACCATTTCTTCGATACGCGCGGGATGAATACGTCCGTCGGCAATGAGTTTTTCAAGCGTAATTCTTGCGATTTCGCGACGAACGGGGTCAAATCCCGAGAGTGTAACGACGTCGGGAGTATCGTCGATAATAAGGTCGACGCCCGTCGCGCTTTCCAAAGCGCGGATATTGCGCCCTACCCGTCCGATAATGCGCCCTTTCATTTCGTCGTTGGGAAGAGGCACGACCGAGACGGTGGTATCGGTGGTGTGGTCGGCGGCGCAACGCTGAATGGCAAGAGCGATAATGTTCTGCGCTTTTTTCTCGGCGTTTTCTTTTGCTTCCGCTTCGATGTTTTTCGCCGTCTGTACGGCGTCCTTTTTCGCGCTGTCGATAAGCGCGTTCATAAGTTGCGACTTTGCTTCGTCGCGCGTCATACCCGAAATGCGTTCGAGTTCCTTTTCAAGGAGAAACTGTGAGTTTTTGAGTTTGTCCTCGATAGCCTGTAAATCCTGTTCTTTTGCCTGTAACTGTTTTTTCTGATTTTCGAGTTGCTCCTGTTTTTTGTCGAGAGCGTCGTCCTTTTTGTCGAGGTACGATTCCTTGGATTGCAGACGTTGTTCTGTTTTCTGATACTCTGCTTTTCTTTCTTTTGCTTCTTTATCGATTTCCGCACGAAGTCTGTGTTCTTCCTCTTTTGCTTCGAGGAGCGCTTCTTTTCGCGTTGTTTTGGCTTCGAGATTAGCTTCTTCGATAATCCTTGCCGCTTCGGACTTGGCGAGACCTATTTTGTTTTTGGAATATTGCCTGTAAATAAAGTAACCTGCCGCTAATCCTACGATGAGCGCGGCTACGGCGGCAATACCTGCGATTCCGCCCGCCGACAGCGCAAGCAAACTGTAAAAGTTGCTTGTCATTGTGGTCAAATCCTCCTATATATTCATAAAGCCGTATTAAGCGCGCATTACTGCACGCACGACTTTAATATACTAAATTATACTTTAATCGGTCGTTCGTTGTCAATAAACGGATACTATCGAAAACGCAATTTTATTTGTTTTCGAATATTTTTGCGCGGACTTTTTCGTTAATTTCGTTAAATACCTCGGGATTTTTGTTAAGATAGTCAAGCGTTTTGTCTCGTCCCTGCCCGATTTTTTCGTCGTTATACGAAAACCAGCTGCCGCTTTTTTCGACAATACCGAGGTCGGTTGCGACGTCAAGCACGCAGCCGTTCTGAGAAATCCCTTTACCGAACAGAATGTCGAATTCCGCAACTTTGAACGGAGGCGCGACTTTGTTTTTGACTATGCGCGCTTTCGTATGGTTGCCTATTACTTCCGAACCGTCTTTTATTGCGTCGGCCTTTCTGATGTCGATACGCACCGACGAGTAGAATTTAAGAGCTTTACCGCCGGTAGTAACCTCGGGATTTCCGTACATAACGCCGACCTTTTCGCGAAGCTGATTGATAAATACGATACTGCAACGACTTTTGTTGCAGATTGCGGTCAGTTTGCGCATTGCCTGAGACATAAGTCTTGCCTGTAAACCTACGTTGCTGTCGCCGATTTCGCCGTCTATTTCGGCCTGAGGCGTAAGCGCCGCGACGCTGTCAACGACGATAAGGTCGATACTGTTGCTTCGCACCAGCGTTTCGGTTATGTTAAGCGCCTGCTCGCCGCTGTCGGGCTGAGCGATATACAAATCGTTTATCTGCACGCCGAGATTCTGAGCGTAATACGGATCGAGCGCGTGTTCCGCGTCGATAAACGCCGCCATACCGCCCTCTTTCTGCGTTTCCGCAATCATGTGAAGCGCAACGGTAGTTTTTCCCGAAGATTCGGGACCGTAAATTTCGATAATTCTTCCCCTTGGGATTCCCCCTATTCCGAGAGCCATATCAAGCGTGAGACATCCGGTAGGAATGGCTTCGACTTTCTGAACTTCGGACTCGCCGAATTTCATAATCGCGCCTTTTCCGAACTGTTTTTCTATCTGCTGTAACGCCTGTTCGAGATTTTTGACTTTTTCTTTTGAGTCGGTTGCCATAATTAACTCCTTTATATTTTATCGCAAAACGCGTCGGCGCATTGCGTAATTTGCACGAAAATTACAGTGCGTTAAAAGCGTCGATATCGTCCGATAGTAACAAATATAACGCATTTAATGCAAAATCAGTTGATTTTTTTCTTATTTCTTGTCTGTTTCCGTTAAAAAATTGTTTTTTGGTATAGGTAATGCCGTTTACGCGGAAACCGAAACATACGGTGCCCACCGGTTTTGCTGCCGAGCCGCCCGAAGGACCCGCAATGCCCGTTGTGGAAAGCGAAACGTTTACGTCGTTTTTAATAAGTCCTTCCGCCATTTCCCTCGCGGTTTCTTCGGATACTGCCCCGAATTTTTCGAGCGTTTCCTTTTTTACGCCGAGCCTCGATATCTTCGCTTCGTTGGCATAAGCTACGATACCTTCGATAAAAACCTTCGAAACGCCCGGTACGTCGACGAATTCCGCCGCGACCATGCCTCCCGTAAGGCTTTCGGCAACGGCAATCCTCAGGTCGTTATCGGAAAGAATTTTTACTGTTTTTTCCGCAACGGAACAATCGTTCATTTTGTCTCCTCTGTAATTTCTTCGTCCACACCCTTTTCTTTTTCGGTTTCGGCAATGCTTTTTTCGGGCACGTCAGAAGGGGCGGAAACAAATACACGTTTATTTTTTACGATATAGTTTAAACCCGAAACGATTGCGAAAAACGCGCCTATATAATATGTAATCAGCCCCAGCCATCTGAAGAAAAAGAAAGGATTTCCTCCTATACTTCCCGTTTGTAAGGAAGCCATTGTAAGCGCAATCAGACCGATATCGAGGAAGGTTGTTTTGATTTTTCCGAGATTATCGGCGGCAAGCACGACGTGTTTCTGAACGGCAATTATTCTGAATGCCGTGATAATAAGTTCGCGACTCATAATAACGCCGGCAATTACAGCGTTATACCATCCGCCGAGAGTGCCGTCGCCGACGAAAATAAACAACATTATCACAACTATCACTTTATCGGCGATAGGGTCGAGAAATTTGCCGAGGTCGGTAACGAGATTACGTTTTCTCGCAATATTGCCGTCTATGAAATCAGTGCAGCAGCATACGATAAACGCAATGCACGCCGCTATTTCGTGATATGGAAAATTAACAAGATAAAGGATTGCTACTACGGGAATCAGAGCTATGCGCGCAAGTGTGATTTTATTGGGTAAATTAAGTTTCATATTCTGTCTCCGATAAGGTCGTAACCGTCCGACCCGCTTATTTTGATATTGTAAAAGTTTCCTACGTCAACGAGAGTATCGCTTGTAAAAAAGACTTTTGCGTCAACGTCGGGGGCGCAGAACGAAGGACGACCGAAAAACGATTCTCTTTCGTAATCTATACCTTCGTAAAGCACTTTCAGAGTGCGTCCGACGTATTTTTCGTTGTTTTCGAAAATTATCCTGCTCTGCAGAGCGGTAATTTCGTCGAGACGGCGTTTTTTAACGGTTTTTGGAATCTGACCTTTAAGTTTTGCCGCCGCAGTGCCTTCTTCTTTGCTGTATGCGAAAAAGCCTGCGTAATCGAGTTTATATTCGCCTATAAAATCGTAAAGTTTTTTATACTCCTCGTCGGTTTCTCCGGGAAAACCTACTATAAACGTGGAGCGGATTGCAATATCGCCCGCGTTTCTGATTTTATCGATAAGGCGTTTAATTTCGTTTTCGCTCGTGCGCCTGCCCATCGTCTTTAATATTCTATCATCGATATGTTGCAACGGAATGTCAACATATTTGCAGATTTTATCGTTTTTTGCAATATAATTTATCAAATCGTCGCTCATAAGTTCGGGATAGCAGTATAAGAGCCTTATCCACTCGACGTCAAGCGACGAAAGACGGTCGAGAAGCTTCATGAGAGAATACTCTCTGTACAGGTCGATACCGTAACGGGTTACGTCCTGCGCGACGATATCCAGTTCTTTGACGCCGTAATCGTTTACGAGTATTTTTGCCTCGTCGTAAAGGCTTTCGACAGTGCGGCTTTTATATTTTCCTCGTATCATCGGAATGGCGCAATAGGTGCAATGATTGTCGCAACCTTCGGCAATTTTCAGATAGGCGTAATGCATGGGCGTCGTAAGCACTCTTCTGACCGAAGGTAAGTCGCACGGATTGAAATCCACGACTTTTTTGCCCTCTCTGACCGAGCGTATGACGTCGGCTATTCTGCTGTATTCGTTTATGCCGAGAAAAGCGTCTACTTCGGGTATTGCGTCGACAATTTCCTGCTTATACCTTTCGGGAAGACAGCCGGTAACGATAATTTTTAAATCTCTTTCGGTTTTTTTTGCGACAAATTCAAAAATCGTATCGATTGCTTCTTTTTTGCTGCTTTCGATAAAAGCGCAGGTATTAATGATAACAACGTCGGCTTCGTCTTCGTTAGCGGTAACTTCAAACCCAGCGTCTCCCGCGTAGGCAAGCAATTTTTCGGTATCGACGCGGTTTTTATCGCATCCGAGGCTGACTATTCCCAGTTTAACGCTCATTTGTTGTCCTCCGGAAGGTCGAATTCCGTCGTGTCGGGACGAGCGCCGTAAAGCTCGTTGAACTGTTCCATTGTGATGAGAACGTCGCGTTGGCTGTTGCCGCCTTTATTGGGTGAAACGAAGTGTTTTTCTTCCATCAGGTCCACGATGTTTGCGGCTGTACCGTATCCGACGCCGAATTTGCGTTGAATGCGCGAAATAGAGGCCTTCTGCTCTTTTACGCACATAAACAGAGCGTCGATGAACTGTTGCGTTTCGCCGTTTCTGCCTACCGCCGCATGGGCGTAAGCAACCTGCGGATTTACTTCTTCTTCGTCCTTCTCTTCCTCGGGCTGTCTGAAAATGGCGTTCTGAGCGTCGGGGTCGTAGTATGATTCGTTATGGCTCTTGATATAGTCTACTACGGCAAAGACTTCCTCGCTGCTCACGTAGCAACCTTGCAGACGCTGAGGCTCGTTGAACGATGTGGGATAATAAAGCATATCCCCGTATCCCAGAAGTTTTTCGGCGCCCGCGCTGCCGAGTATGGTCGTACTGTCGGCCGCCGTCTTTAAGGACAACGCTATACGGGACGGAAGATTTGATTTTATCGTTCCCGTTATTACGTCCACGGACGGTCTCTGCGTCGAAATTATCAAGTGTATTCCCGCCGCTCTCGCAAG
>MSGY01000025.1:0-4735 GCA_001940895.1 Christensenellaceae bacterium Phil10
GCCGCAGCCGCCTACCGAAGCGGCGAAAAGCTGACAAACGAGTGGGACGGTCTGACCCACGACTACACGAAAAAGGGCGGCATTGTCCATTCGGAGATACTGCTCCCGGCGCACGCCCCGCCCGCTTTCTCTGACCGCAGCACCCTGTGGAACAGCGTGGAGCTTTCCGAAAAATCCAATAACGCCCAGCTTGCGCGGGAGGTGGAGATCGCCCTGCCCGTGGAGCTGTCCGGAGAGGAACAGACCCGCCTTGTGCGGGAATATTGTTCCTCTCAATTTGTTTCCAAGGGCATGATCGCCGACTTCAATCTGCACGACACGGGAGGCGGCAACCCCCACGCCCATACTCTGATGGTGGTCGAGCGTGTAGACGAAGATAATGTTTGGTACACTCTGCCAAGCGTCCCGGAACAGGAAACGGTCAGCGTAGACCGCACCGTTTTTGAGCGTTACCTCGACACCGGCTATTTCTTCGCTACGGAGCAGACGCAACCTGTCAAGGAGATCACTGCCGAAAACGAACAGGAAAACATGATTTTTCGTGTGCCGTATGCCGTGGGCGATACCGTCTATCTGGACAACACGCCCTTTGAGATCACGGAGGTCGGCGCGCTCAATGTGCAGCTTCGTGACCCTGCGCTCCGCTATCCCGTATTCCGCGCCGAAAGCCGCGAGAATTTTGAACGGCTGCTGCGCCGGGATGAGCGGAACGTCGCCATGACAGATTTCCTTCCCGCACGGAACAGAAACGACGACCTCCGCGACCTCCTGATGAACGGCATCCTCACGCCTGACATCCGGGACGAGGTGCGGGAGCTGTTCCGGCAGGGCGAGGGCAACGCCGCCATCGGCGCGTATCTTTCCAACGTTTTCGCCGCGTCGGACGCGGACACCATGACGCTGGAGGACGGCACCGAGGCAGATTTCATCACCTCAAGAAGCGGCTTTCAGGCGCAGGTGCATGGGGAAAAGGGCGTACACGCCCTCGGATTGTTGTGGCCGGACGCCGCTCCCGTGCTGCGCGCCGTCTTTCTGGAGGAAGCGCAGGCGCAGAGCCGGACACAGGCACAGCCTGAACCAGATATTTCTCTTCCTGAACAGCCAGCATCGGAGGCGACTGAACCGGAGCCGCCGCAGTTTGCCACGGAAACCGTAGCGTTCTACCCCGGCGAGAAAAGCCAGCTTCCCTATGACATTGAAATCCAGACCATCCGCACCACCGAGCCGGAGCCGCCCATGCCGCAAAGACCGCCTGCGGAAAACTTCCGCATCATGGACGATGATCTCGGCAAAGGCGGCGCAAAGGCCAAGTTCCGGGCGAATATGGCGGCTATCAATCTTCTGAAGGAGTTGGAATTTGAGGGGTTGCAGGCCAGCCCGGAACAGCAGGAGGTCTTATCCCGTTACGTCGGTTGGGGCGGGCTTGCGGACGCTTTTGATGAAAGCAAGGATAACTGGAAAGACGAATTTGCGGAGCTGTACGCCGCGCTTACCCCGGAGGAATACGCCGCCGCCCGCGCCTCCACCCTCAACGCCCACTACACCAGCCCCACCGTTATCCGCGCCATTTACGACGCGGTGGAGAACATGGGCTTCCAGACCGGCAACATCTTGGAGCCTGCCATGGGCGTCGGGAACTTTTTCGGGCTTCTCCCGCAGGAGATGCAAGGAAGCCGCTTGTACGGTGTGGAGCTGGACAGCATCACCGGCAGAATCGCCAAGCAGCTCTATCCCAAGGCAGACATTACCGTGGCAGGCTTTGAAACCACCGACAGACGGGATTTCTTCGACCTTGCCATCGGCAACGTGCCCTTTGGACAGTACCAGGTCAACGACCGGGCTTACAACAAGCTCGGTTTTTCCATTCACGACTACTTTTTTGCCAAGACGCTCGACCAAGTTCGACCCGGCGGCGTGATCGCCTTTGTGACCTCCCGCTATACGATGGACAAACAATCTCCCGAAGTCCGTAAGTACATCGCGCAGCGGGCGGAGCTGTTGGGCGCGATCCGCCTGCCCAACAACGCCTTCAAGGCCAACGCCGGTACGGATGTGGTCAGCGACATCATCTTTTTGCAGAAAAGGGACAGGCCCATCGACATTGAGCCGGAGTGGGTACACCTCGGAGAGAACGCGGACGGCTTTGCCATCAATCAGTATTTCATCGACCACCCGGAGATGGTGCTGGGGCGGCAGACATCGGAAAGCACGCAGTACGGCCGGCAGGACTTTACCGTTGCGCCCATCGAGGGCGCGGACCTTGCCGCGCTGCTCCATGCAGCGGTACAGAGCATTGGCGGCAAGTACGAAGCCGCAGAGTTGCCTGACCTCGGTGAGAACGAAACCATACAGGATACCATTCCGGCAGACCCCAACGTGAAGAATTACAGCTATGCCGTGGTGGACGGTGAGGTGTACTACCGGGAAAACTCTGTCATGGTCAAGCCCAACCTGAACGCCACCGCAAAGGAGCGCGTCAAGGGAATGGCAGAGCTGCGGGACTGCGTTCACCGGCTCATCGACCTTCAGATGTGGGAATCCGACGACATTTCCATACGCGCCGAGCAGCAGAAGCTCAACCGCCTCTATGACCGCTTCACCGAGAAATATGGCCTCATCAACAGCCGGGGCAACGCCCTCGCCTTTGCAGACGACAGCTCCTACTACCTGCTCTGCTCCCTTGAGGTGCTGGACGATGAGGACAAGACCAAGCTCAAAAGCAAGGCGGATATGTTCACCAAGCGCACCATCCGGCAGCGGCAGTCCGTTACCAGCGTGGACACCGCCGCAGAAGCCCTCGCCCTGTCCATCGGGGAAAAAGCCCGCGTGGATATGGCGTATATGTCCCAGCTCACCGGCAAAAGCGAGGACGACATCATCGACGAGCTGAACGGCGTCATCTTCCTCGACCCTGTTTACGGCGACTGGCAGACAGCGGACGAATACCTCTCCGGCAACGTCCGGCAGAAGCTGCGGGAGGCGGAGAACGCCGCCGTTGACAGCCCCGGCTATCTGCCCAACGTGGAGGCATTGCGCGCCGCACAGCCGAAAGACCTTGACGCTTCGGAGATCGAGGTGCGCCTCGGCGCGACGTGGATCGACAAGAAGTACATTCAGCAGTTCATGTTCGAGCTGCTGGAGCCGCCTCTGTATGCCCGCCGCTCCTTGGAGGTCAACTACTCGGAGTTCACGGCGGAGTGGAACATCTCCGGCAAGAACAGCATCCCCTACAACGACATCAACGCCCGCATGACCTACGGCACCGACTGCGCCAACGCCTACAAAATCCTTGAAGATACGCTGAACCTGCGGGACGTGCGCATCTACGACACCGTAAGGGATGCGGACGGCACGGAAAAGCGCGTCCTTAACAGCAAGGAAACCACCCTCGCCCAGCAGAAGCAGCAGGCCATTAAAGAAGCGTTCCGGGACTGGATATGGAAGGACCCGGACAGGCGGCGGGAGCTGGTGCAGCTCTACAATGAGCGCTTCAATTCCACCCGTCCCCGGGAATATGACGGCAGGCATCTGATCTTTCCGGGCATGAATCCTGAGATCACGCTGCGGGAGCATCAGCTCAACGCCATCGCCCACGACCTCTACGGCGGCAACACGCTCCTTGCCCATGAGGTGGGCGCGGGCAAGACCTTTGAGATGATCGCCGCAGCCATGGAGGGAAAGTGCCTCGGCCTGTGCCAAAAATCCCTCTTTGCCGTGCCGAACCACCTGACGGAGCAGTGGGCCTCGGAGTTCCTGCGGCTCTACCCCTCCGCCAATATCCTTGTGGCTACCAAAAAGGACTTTGAGACACGCAACCGCAAGAAGCTCTGCGCCCGCATTGCCACCGGCGACTATGACGCCGTTATCATCGGTCACAGCCAGTTTGAGCGCATCCCCGTTTCCAGAGAACGGCAGGAGCGGCTCTTGCAAGAGCAGATTTGGGAGATCGAGGACGGCATTTCGGAGCTCAAGGCCAGCCGCGCCGAGCGCTTTACCATCAAGGAGCTGGAGCGCACCAAGAAAAATCTGAAGGCCAAGCTGCAAAAGCTCCACGACGCCGCCCGCAAGGACGATGTTGTGACCTTTGAACAGCTCGGTGTAGACCGGCTCTATGTGGACGAGGCGCACAGCTTCAAAAACCTGTTCCTTTACACAAAAATGCGAAACGTGGCGGGGCTTTCCACCACCGACGCCCAGAAGTCCTCGGATATGCTCTTAAAATGCCGGTACATCGACGAAATCACCCACGGCAAGGGCGTCACCTTCGCCACGGGTACGCCCATCTCAAATTCCATGACGGAACTGTATACCATGATGCGGTATTTGCAGCACGATATGCTCAAGCGCAACAGTCTGACCCACTTCGATTGCTGGGCCTCCGCCTTTGGGGAAACCACCACCGCCATCGAGCTTGCCCCGGAGGGGACAGGCTACCGGGCGCGGACGCGGTTTGCCAAGTTCTTTAACCTGCCGGAGCTGATGAACCTGTTCCGGGAGGCGGCGGACATCAAGACCTCCGACCAGCTAAACCTTCCCACGCCTACGCCTGTCTATCACAACGAGGTCAGCCAGCCCACGCCGCTGCAAAAGCAGATGGTGCAGGAGCTGTCTGAGCGCGCCGCAAAAGTTCACGCGGGTATCGTGGACGCAAGCACCGACAATATGCTCAAAATCACCTCGGATGGGCGCAAGCTGGGCCTTGACCAGCGCGTCATCAACCCCGACCTGCCGGACG
>MSGY01000025.1:4772-6241 GCA_001940895.1 Christensenellaceae bacterium Phil10
CACCGCATCTGGCAGGACGGGCAGACGGAGAAGCTGACGCAGCTCGTGTTCTGCGACCTGTCTACCCCCAAGGGCAAGGCGGCGCAGAGCGGCAGGATCGCCGCGAAAGGCACGGACAGCCCGGAGCTTCACGCGCTGGAGGCTGCCATTGACGCGGAAACCGAACCGGAGGAGCCACCCTTTACCATCTACGACGACATCCGGGAAAAGCTCGTCGCCAGAGGAATCCCCCGCGAGCAGATTGCATTCATCCATGAGGCAAACACCGAAGCACGGAAGAAGGAGCTGTTTGCAAAAGTCCGCTCCGGTCAGGTGCGGGTGCTCATGGGCAGCACCTTCAAAATGGGCGCGGGCATGAACGTGCAGGACAGGCTCGTGGCGCTTCACGACCTGGACTGCCCGTGGCGGCCGGGTGATCTGGAGCAGCGCAGCGGGCGCATCATCCGGCAGGGCAACCGCAACAAGGAGGTACACATCTACCGCTATGTCACGGAATCCACATTCGACGCCTACCTCTGGCAGACGGTAGAAAATAAGCAGAAGTTCATCTCCCAGATCATGACCTCAAAATCCCCGGTGAGAAGCTGTGAGGATATTGACGAGGCGGCGCTCTCCTATGCCGAGATCAAGGCGCTGTGCGCCGGAGACGAGCGCATCCGTGAAAAAATGGACCTCGACGTGGACGTGGCGCGGCTGCGGCTGATGAAGGCCAATCACCAGAGCCAGCAGTACCGCTTGGAGGACAACATCCTGCGGCATTTCCCGGCGCAGATCGAGGAAAACAAAGGCTTCCTCTCCGGCTTTGAGACGGATATGAAAACGCTGGAAGCCCATCCCCACCCCAAGGACGGCTTTGCGGGCATGGAGGTCAAGGGCGACTTCCTCACCGATAAGGACAATGCCGGTGCTGCCATTCTGGAAGCGTTCAAGGACGCAAAGGGCTTGGAGCCCGTTCCCATTGGCAGCTATCGCGGCTTTTCTATGTCGCTGACCGTGGAAAACTTCGGCAAGGACTTCATCCTCACCCTCAAGGGCAGGATGAGCCACCGGGTAGAGCTGGGCAAGGACGCAAGGGGCAACCTCGTCCGCATCGACAACGCCCTTGCCCAGATGCCGGAGCGGTACAAAACGGTGCAGGGCAGGCTTGAAAACGTGCAGGCGCAGCTTGCGACGGCAAAGGCGGAGCTGGGCAAGCCTTTTCCGCAGGAGGCGGAGCTGAAAGAAAAATCCGCGCGGCTGGCGGAGCTGAACGCGGAGCTGAACATCGACGACCGGACGCCATTGGAACAGGCGGCGGAGAATGTGGTGGCAAAACGCCCCTCCGTCCTCGGCAAGCTGAAGGTGCCCAGCGTCCACGGCGCTGGGGAAAAGAAAAAATCTCACGAACAGGAGGCACGATGAATATGAACGAGGCATTACAGCAATCGTTATACGACAAGCTCTCGCGGGAGCAGGACAAATACCGGGAC